>JBJTHJ010000131.1:0-622 GCA_046094385.1 Candidatus Nanopelagicaceae bacterium | reverse complement strand
CCCTTGGGAGTTGTGTTTATCACTAAGTCGGTACCTAAATTAACTTCAGACCAACCACTGAATTTCAGCTCTCCTTGCGTCACTATCTGATGCAGTAGCTCTTCTCTATCAGGATTTCGATTGATAATTGTGATCACCCTACCTGGCGCATCGACTGCCAATGCCGCAGCTCGCGCGGTTGCTCCGGCACCGATTATGGTTATGGTTTCGAAATTATCAACTTGATTTGAAGATAAGGCCCACATGAACCCTGCTACATCAGTAGTCGTAGCCAACCAACCATCAGTTGTTGGAAGTAATGTATTACCAGATCTGATCTGCATTGCTAATGGATCTATCCGATCAGCAACTTGAAAGATCTCTTCTTTCAGGGGCATGGTCAATGAAAAGCCAATCCAATTTGCCGCGGTGTTACGCACCTGCTCCATAAATGGCGCTAGTTCACCTGCTTTAACTTCGACAGAATCGTATTTTCCCTCCATGCCTAGAGCTAAATAGGCCGCATTGTGAATCGCGGGCGAAAGTGAATGCGCAATAGGAGAACCAAGAACTGCTGCACGCTTTCTCATTTGAATAACCCAGCCTTCACGTTTTTTTGATACTCAATTTTCCACTTTAAAAA
>JBJTHJ010000130.1:0-31384 GCA_046094385.1 Candidatus Nanopelagicaceae bacterium | reverse complement strand
CAAGAACTGCTGCACGCTTTCTCATTTGAATATCCCAGCCTTCACGTTTTTTTGATATTCAATTTTCCACTTTAAAAATTCATCATGGGACTTGGTAAACCTAGTATCTCCCGGCTTTACGGTAATGAAATAGAGCCAATCGCCAGATTCAGGTTCAAGCGCGGCTTTCATGGCAGCCGCTCCCGGGCTACCAATAGGGCCGATTGGTAGCCCATACCTTTGATAGGTGTTGTAAGGCGAGTTAACTTTGGTTGCTTGTGTACTCACCCAGACGGATCCTCTTTTTTTAAGTGCGTACTGAACTGTCGCATCCAATTGCAGCGGCATCCCTATTTTCAATCGGTTATAGATCACTCGCGAAACTTTTGAGAAATCACCGGGATCCCCCTCCGCTTGGATCATAGATGCAATGATCAACTTCTCAAAGGGCTTCTCATCATTAAATAACCCTAGTTGCTCTGCAGTTACAGTGAAACGATCGATCATCTTCTGAAGCGCTTCTTTACTGGTGGTTCCTTTAGCGAATGAATACTGTGCTGGGAAGTAGATACCTTCGGTATTCGAAAAACCATCCGGAATTTTCAAATCTGAAAGAGTTCGCTCTAAATCCCGGAAACCGTTGGCCTCGAGTTTGGCAAAAATCTCACTTCGCCACTGTCCTTCAATTATCGAAACCAAACTCTGCAACCGCTTAAGATCCAATAATTGCTCAAGTGCCTGTTTGGCAGAAATCTTGGTATTTAATCGGTACTCACCCGGCGCTATCTGCATTGCTCTAGAGTCAGCAATCGCCAATTGATAGAAACTGGTTATCGATGCAGTTACGCCTTGCGCATACAAGTTCCTTGCAATCTCCAAACCGCTAGCCGATTCATCAACATGAAAAAGAATTGTTTTTTCACTCTTTGCAATCTCTCTTGTAGAAAAGTCATCAACTTGCGAGAGCGAACTTCTGATCAGGAAAAGGAGAAACGCCAACGCAAAAGCAAAGGCAATACCGGCAAAAGCTGGCCAATTTCGCTGTGCATATGCCTTTACTTTAGACATATTAAGAAGGACCCCGTTTATCGATCTCAATTCCAAGTTCTAATATCGCCATAGCGGCCAATTGATCTACTAAACCTAACTGTGACCTAGAGTCCTTTCCGGCCTCTCGCAATCTCCGTTCGGCGCTCTTACTTGTCATCCGCTCATCTATTAATTTCACAGGTATCTGAAAACTCTCCGAAAAGCGTGCTACAAACTTGGCAACTTCTTCGACCGTTTGACCTTCAATGCCACTTAAATGCTTAGGCTTTCCAATATAAACACAGACTGGTTGATATTCATCAATTAGCTGCGAGATTTTGGAGAATAATTTAGAGTCATTTTTAAGTGTAATAAGCGGGGTGCAAACTAGAGCTTGATCATCACTAAGCGCGATTCCAACTCGGGTCTTACCATAATCGATACCGAGCCGGCGCCCCAATCGCATTACTTTAAAATTTCTCGTTCAATCGCAAGTAGCGCATCTTTAATGTCTTTTGGATTACTGCCACCACCCTGTGCGAAATCATCTTTTCCGCCACCACCGCCACCTAATATGGTAGAAGCGATTTTTACCAACGCGCCGGCTTTGATTCCTTTATTTCGGGGTGCTTCACTTACCGCAACTACTACCACCGGTTTTCCGCTGACTACATTGGCCAAAGCGACTATCGACTCTCCGAGGCGATTTCTAAGATCTAGCGCCATAGTTCTCAGATCTTCTGCGGCAACTTCATCAGCAACTTGCGCAACCAAGATCTTGAAATCACCAAACGCTTTGGCGGTATCCATCAAATTTGCTACCTGAGCTAAAGCTTGTTGAGAACGAAGTTGCGCCAACTCTTTCTCGCTCTCTTTCAATCGATTTATTAGATCATTAATACGTTCTGGCAGATCCTCTGCTCTTGCGCCTTTGATCAAATCCGTCAATTGATTTACCATTAAATGTTCACGAGCCAAGAATTTGTAGGCATCAAGGCCCACCAGAGCTTCAACTCTTCGAACGCCTGCACCTATTGACGATTCGGAGAGAATCTTTACCAAACCTAACTGTCCGGTTCTGGCTACGTGAGTTCCGCCGCAGAGTTCTTTCGCCCAATCACCAACGCTAACTACGCGAACTTGATCTCCATACTTCTCACCAAATAGGGCCATCGCACCCAATTGCTTAGCCTCTTCCTGGCTCATCACTTGGGCAGTTACCTCCCAATCTTCAAGCAGAAGTGAATTCACACGCGATTCCACATCATTTAATACCGAAACTGGAACTGCGCTCGTTGCAGGAAAATCAAATCGGAAGCGCCCTGGTGAATTCTCAGATCCAGCTTGGGTTGCAGTTTCGCCGAGAATTTCACGGAAAGCTTTATGCACCATATGCGTGGCCGAGTGGGCTCGGGAGATCGCGTGACGTCGTTCAAGATCAATACTTGCATGTACCTGATTTCCAATTTCAATGGCGCCGATGAGTACCCGTCCCCTATGAACGTTTAAAGATGGGAGCGGCGCTTGCACATCGTCTATTTGCACCTTAGCGCCATTGCTCAAAGTGATAATTCCACCATCTGCTAATTGACCGCCACCTTCCGCATAGAAAGGGGTGCGATCTAGAATTACCTCAACCTCATCTCCTTCAGATGCGCTAAGCGTGTTCTTTCCATCAACTAGTAATCCACGAACCTTCGCCTCGCCCTCAATGTGTTGGTAGCCGATGAACTCCGAATAGCCCATCTCGTCAGCAATTTTTCGATACTCCGTTAAATCAGTATGTCCACTCTTCTTAGCCTTTGAGTCTGCTTTAGCTCGTTCTCTCTGCTCTTTCATCAAACGTCGAAAGCCATCAGCATCCACCTCGAGACCTGCTTCACTTGCCATCTCAAGAGTCAGATCAATCGGAAAACCATAGGTGTCATGCAACTTAAATGCAGATTCACCAGAGATTAGATTGCCACCGGTTTTCTTGACATCGCTTGCTGCAGTATCAAAAATCAAAGTTCCACTCTTTAAAGTTTGTAAGAAGGCCTCTTCTTCAGCTACCGCAACCTTCTCGATTCGACTCTGATCAGATATCAATTCAGGATATTGTGGTCCCATCGCACTTATTGATGCGCTGATTAGCTCTTTGATGACTGGTTCTTCAGATCCTAAGAGTCTCATATTGCGGATAGTTCTACGCATCATTCGGCGCAATACATATCCTCTACCTTCATTACCTGGAGTCACGCCATCACAGATCAACATCGCAGCAGTTCTAGCATGATCTGCAATCACTCTAAGTGAAACATCACTTTTATCTGCTTTGCCGTATTTGACTCCAGTTAAATCCACTGCTTTATTTAGAATAATTCTGGTGGTATCAATCTCGTAGATATTCTCGACACCTTGTAAAATCGCAGCCATACGTTCTAGTCCAAGACCAGTATCAATATTCTTACTTGGCAGTTCACCCAGAATCGGGTAATCCGTCTTACCCGAACCTGCACCACGTTCGAATTGCATGAAAACCAGGTTCCAAACCTCGAGATAGCGCTCTTCATCGGCAATCGGTCCACCGTCTTTTCCATACTCTGGACCTCGATCGTAATAAATCTCAGAACAAGGTCCACATGGACCGGGAACGCCCATCGACCAATAATTGTCATTCATATCTCGGCGCTGAATTCGGTCTTTAGGAATTCCAATTAACTTATGCCAAATTTGTTCCGCTTCGTCATCATCCTGATAAACCGTTACCCAGAGACGACTCTCTGGAAATCCATAACCACCCTCGGATACTGGTCGAGTGAGCAAATCCCAAGCCAGCTTGATCGCACCCTCTTTGAAATAATCACCAAAGGAAAAGTTGCCACACATTTGAAAGAACGAGGCGTGACGCGTGGTCTTACCAACTTCGTCGATATCCAATGTTCGTACACATTTTTGTACTGAGGTCGCCCTTTTATATGGCGGAGCAACTTCACCTAAAAAAAATGGCTTAAAAGGAACCATTCCTGCGTTGACCAAAAGTAAATTGGGATCATCTGCGATCAAGGACGCAGATGGGACTACAACATGTGGCAGATTCTCGCGATTACCCGACTCAAAGAAGCGCAACCAGCGTGCGCGAATATCTGCAGAATCCAATTACTTTTTCTTTCCACGCTTCTTAGCGCCTGCTGCCAGTAAGCCAAGAGCCTTTACTGCCGGCCCTCCTTTAGAGACAAAGTCCTCCGCAGCGCCTGCAACCTTGTCAGTCACATTCTCTACATTCTTGGTAATTCGATTGATGCTCTCAAGGGGTCCGTTTACAAGTTCTACCGTACGAGTTGACTCTTTGATCAATGGGGTGGTTTCATCCGTCAAAGTCTTCAAGGTCAGTTTGGCTTCATCAATGAATCTACTTAAACGCACTACGGCATAGCCGATAGCAGTTGCGATTATCAGTAAAGAGCAAGAAGCGATAATGGTTGCGATTCCACCTGGTCCCATGGCCTTACCTTACCAATGACCCTGCCTATGTTCGTTCGCTGATTAAGAGCTAATTGCAGGAAGTGTTGGCAGAACGATATCTGGTGTCCGGTGATCGCGATGGGCTAGCACGCAAGCACTGTGATATTGCTCGATCTCTTGGATAAATGAATCCTCCAAATATGGGCGGCCATCCGCAATCGTTCCCAATCTCCCCTCAATGACGGCAGTTACATCCTCGCCAGGTAAGGTTTTATGAGTTTCCAAAGCGTGCGCTAAAGCCAAAACTTCTCGACGATTGTTCTTTAGAAGCTCCTCTGCTTTATCCAAAAGTTGATTCAAGTTATCTTCAATGCGATCGGATAGCGCTCTGCGTAGTTCTCGATCATTATCATCTCTACCTTTTCCGCCACCTGGTGCTCCTACCTCAAAACGTCGATTTGATGCGTGAGAAGAGATAGTGGATCCCATTCCCCAGTGACCTTCCATCAAACTTGCGATAGTAGTAGCAGATTCCAGATCGCCAGATACGCCAGATGAATTATCGCCGTCAAAGAACATTCTCTCTCCGGCAAGCGAGGCCAATGAAACCAAGATATCTGACTGATACTCACTCTTCCAACGCGTGAATTGATCATCCGGTGGGATGCTTGCCACCATTCCAAGATAATCGCTACCTTTTTCAATAGTAGCAAGATCGATACTCATGTGTTGGCGTACTCGGTGTGCCACCACCGCGTGACAAGCTTCGTGAACAGCAATTGCATGGCGCTCACGTTCAATATATTCAACATCTTCGGAAGGGCCCAGCTCTTTTTGTTGTTTGGCTCTAATTACATCAGGCCAAGTAATTGAGGTACGTCCATCTCTAATAGCGATGATCAAAGCTTCATTGATCATATCTTTAATAGTTGCACCAGTTGAATACGGAGTCATTACCGCTAATTTTTCGATCTCATCAGGTTCGAGGGAGTGTGAAACTTTATCTAAATAACCTTGGTAGGTACGAACGCGACCGTTCTTACTTGGATATCCAACTCGGTACATGCGATCTATTCGACCAGGTCTTAAGAGCGCTTCATCTAATGCCTCTGGCATATTGGTTGCCATCACTACCAATATCCGATATTTAGGCGGATTCTTGGGGCGCATTCCGAGGGTGCGCCTTACTATGCGATTAAAGAAGCCACGTGGTTTCTTTAAACCAGATAACTCGGTAAGTAGCGCTTGCAAAGTTCCCATGCCACCGCCGCCGCCAGCAGCGCCGCCCATAACAAATTTCTCGCGAGTTAACACATTAACGGCCGCTTCGGAGAGATAGTTTCCACCGTGGCAACGATCTGCCTCCATCCTTTGACCGGTAGTTACGATGCCGCGATTTCCTAAAGCATCTGCTTCATCGAAGAAAACGACAACGCCACCATAACGAAGCGCTAACTTTCGTAACTTTCTAAATAGCGATTTAACCTTTAGTACACCGATACCAAAGAACATATTATTAAAGGCACCAGGATCGACGAAGATAAATGGTTTACCGGTTTCGCCGGCCATCGCCTCCGCCATCAAGGTTTTGCCAGTTCCGGGTGGTCCCCATAAGAGAATGCCGCCAGGTACATACCCGCCATGACGTTCGATTGATTCTGGATCTTCTAAGAAAAGTAAATTCTCTCGGATGCGATCTAGTACATGATCTTGACCCCAAACATCGCTAAACCTGGTGTTTATGTCATCCGGGAAATAGGTATCGATTCCGCCACGACTTAGGAACCAGAAGAGCGCTACAAATTGAATCAGGATAAAGACCACCGCAAATAGCAATTGTGCGATCAGTGGTAACGCTGCCCATAGCGCTTGAGGCGCCATAAATAACGCTTGGGCCGGCGGTAATTTATAGATAGCTCCCAAAATGACCGCCAAAATGGCAACCCATATCAACATTTTGATGACTCGGGAGATTCTGAATCGAGTCCAATCGGAGAATATACCTAGTACTCGGTTAACTGATTTGAAATACCATTGCCAAATCCGATGATATGGAGAGAGAAACTCGGAGATCAGAAAATGGAGCTGCCGTATAAGCTCAAAACCTGCTAAAAAGAAGAGCCAACGATATTTGTTGGCAGTTTCATCTGCTGCATCTGCAAAACTATAAAGCGGGTTCTCGGACATCAAAGCCCAGACCAATACCAGATAGGTGATGCCAAATAGCAGAAGGAACTTTATGCGATCAAAAAAGGAGAGATGAACTCGAACTTTCCGCTCAGAGTCTCGTTTACGACTTGAGTTCTCTAAAGTCATCTGGTTCCCCTAACAGTGAACGAATCTACTATCTTCTGGATCACTTCTGCATTCTTGTTGTAGCACTCAGTGGTGCATCTTGCGATAAAAACATAGATTTTGCTCTGATCATTTGAGAAGAGTGTGGTTTGGTTTATCGTCTCGTTGACGCCTTCAAAATCAAAGCTATAAACCAGATTAACCCCACGACCACCTTTATCTACCACCTCTTGGTCATCGATTAATTGAAAATTACGATCATTTTCAAGCGTGCCATCTAATAGGTCAGTGACTGGCAAGATTATGTTTCGAAGCGAGTTTAAACTGATTGCATCGCGCTCTTCCGGGAATAGATCTCTGAATCTAGCAAAAATAACTGGATGTTTGGTGGGTTCTAAGAGAAATACCTGTGCTGGAACCACTTTCTTAACGGCGCTATAGCCAACTTGATAAGTAACCATGGAGAGACGATCTAGCGCATCCTGATCGCTGGTTTTAGCTTCTTCCTTATTCAGCTCTTCATTGCTTATTTTGAACCAACCATTTGGAACTGTGAAAAATGCCCCATCGTTCTTGTTGCCTGCATACTGTTGCGATGCGCCACAGGCACTTATTAACAAAGTGGTCAAAAGCAAGATCAAGTAAATGCTCTTCTTTTTCCCTTGTTTTAACATTGCTACCCAGAAATCTTTTCGCTATAAATCTTTGGTCTCTGGTACCGCATCAATTGCTGCCTCTTTTCGTTGCGCAGGTGTAATCGGGGTAGGTGCGCCAGTTAGAGGATCACCACCAGATGCGGTCTTTGGGAAAGCAATAACTTCACGAATTGAATCAGAGCCGGCCAAAAGTGCGCAGAGACGATCGATACCGATCGCCAACCCACCATGTGGTGGTGGACCATATTGGAAAGCTTCAAGTAAAAAGCCAAATTTACTCTGAGCCTCTTCTTTGGTAAGTCCAATCACTTCGAAGACATCTCTCTGCATTTGTTGGTCATGGATACGGATCGATCCACCGCCTAGCTCGGTTCCATTTAGAACGATGTCATACGCATAGGCCAATGCACTTGCAGGATCATCTTTAAAACTCTTTGCGAACTCCGGTTTGGGGCCAGTGAAGGGATGATGTACTGCAGTCCATCCACCATCTTCTGTCGGTTCAAACATCGGTGCATCGACTACCCACAAAAATTCCCACTTGCTTTGATCGATCAATCCACGTCGCCGTCCAATTTCCAAGCGAACTGCACCTAACAGCGATTGGGATTCGAATCTACTTCCCGCTGCAAAGAAGATGGCATCTCCAGGTTTTGCTCCGGCTTGCACGGCTACTTTGGATAGCTCTACTTCCGAGAGATTCTTCGCTACCGGACCACCCAAAGTTCCATCTGCTTGTACCAAAATGTAGGCAAGCCCCTTTGCGCCACGAGCCTTGGCCCAATCTTGCCAACCATCCAACTCTCTTCTTGGCGAATCTGCTCCACCTGGCATGACCACCGCACCCACATAAGGGGCCTGGAATACTCGGAAATTCGTCTCTTTGAAGAAGGCAGTCATATCAGTTAATTCATAACCGAATCTCAGATCTGGTTTATCAGATCCAAAACGATTCATAGCATCGTGGTAGCTCATTCGCGGAATCGGTAGCGGTATTTGATAACCCTTAACCTCAGCCCAGACCTCTGCCAGCAATCTTTCAATTAAAGCCAAGATATCCTCTTGGTCGATAAATGACATCTCAATATCCAGCTGTGTGAACTCTGGCTGACGATCAGCACGGAAATCTTCATCGCGAAAGCATCTGGCTATTTGATAATAACGCTCCATTCCGGCGACCATTAATAATTGCTTGAAAAGTTGCGGTGATTGTGGCAAGGCATACCAAGAGCCAGGTTGCAACCTAACTGGTACCAAGAAATCACGGGCTCCTTCTGGTGTGGATCGAGTGAGATATGGGGTTTCGATCTCATAGAAATCAGCATCTTCCATGATTCGTCGAATCACTGAGGTTACCTTTGAGCGAAGTCGTAAGTTTGCAGCCGGAACCTCGCGACGCAAGTCGAGATATCGGTACTTTAACCGGACCTCTTCTGAGATATTTACCTCTTCCCCAGAATCAACTGGGAAAGGTAGCGCTGCGGCTTCGGATAGTACCGACACCTCTTTGGCTACAACTTCAATTGCGCCGGTTGGAGTATTTTGATTTTCAGAACCGGCGGGCCTGGCTATAACTTCTCCGATGATCTTTAGACACCACTCTGCTCGTAAGGCTCCGGCTGTGGCTTCATCATTGATTACGACTTGGCACCAACCGGATCCATCGCGGAGATCTATGAAAGCTACCCCACCATGATCTCGACGCCGCGCCACCCAACCTGCAAGTACCACAGTCTGTCCAACCTGGGCTTGGCGCAGTTCACCTGCATTATGTGTACGAAGCATTCAATTCCTTAACGATTTCCGGAGCGGTTTCCTGAGCAATTTCCTAAATGGCCGAATTTAGTTCGGATATTCTAACGCGCTTTGTATCGCCAGTGGACATAGTTTTTATCTCCACAGAGCCTTCAGCGACCTCTTTGTCACCCAAAACGATTACATATTTAGCACCCGATTTATCGGCCGCCTTCATAGCACCTTTAAGAGCTCTTTCACCAAAGGCAATTTCAACATTTCTACCTAGATTACGTAGTTCGGTTGCGATTTTGAGCGCAACGCTTTGTGTTCCTAGTGGAATTATGAAGAGATCAGGGCTACCCAGATTTTCTGGAATTACCGACTCTTCCTCGGCTGCCAAGATTGTTCGATCCACACCAATTCCCCAACCAATACCCGATAGATCCGCACCACCAAGTTCACTCATTAGCCGGTCGTATCTACCGCCGCCGCCAATTGCAGATTGTGCGCCTAGGCCTTGATGAATAAATTCGAAGGTAGTTCCGGTGTAATAATCAAAGCCGCGTACCAAACGTGGATTGACGGTGTACTTGATACCAAGTTGATCGAGGTAGCTTAGAACAGTATCGAAATGTTCCCTTGATTTCTGATTTAGATAATCCAATAACACTGGAGAATTTAGCATCTTCTTGACCATCTCAGGTCTTTTATCATCGAACAATCGAAGTGGATTCTGCTTGGCTCGTGTTGCGGTTTCAGCGTCCAAATCCAGGTTTTCATAGAACTTAAGCAGTTCGATTCGGTGAGCGGTTCGAGATTCAGCATCTCCTAGCGACGTTAACTCTAAACGATAGTTGCGAAGGCCTAGATTTTTAAATGCTTGATCGGCCAGCCAGATAACTTCCGCATCAATCAGAGGATCTTCTAAACCGATTGCCTCGATGCCAACTTGATAGAACTGGCGATAGCGGCCTTTTTGTGGGCGTTCAGCGCGAAAATAGGCTCCGGCATATAGAACTTTTACCGGTAATTGACCTCTATCTAAACCATGCTCGATAACCGCTCGCATGACACCAGCTGTACCTTCGGGTCGTAAGGTAATTGAACGACCACCACGATCCTCAAAGGTGTACATCTCTTTGGTGACAATATCGGTGGACTCTCCAACTCCCCTGGCAAAGAGCGCAGTATCTTCAAAGACTGGAAGCTCCATATATTTATAACCAGCGCTTCTTGCAGGTCGAGAGAGTTGATCGCGGACAAACTCATATACCGCGGAGCGAGGTGGAATGTACTCACTGACACCCTTCGGCGCTTGAAAATTCATCCCTCATGACCTTTCGAAAGTTAAGAGTACGTCAGCGGCTATCTCTGCTTGGCGAGTTCTAGTAGGAACTGATTGTATTTTCTCTCTCGCCCAATGGAGGTTTCTGGGCCGTGTCCTGGTAGAACTTGCATGAAATCCGGTAGCGGCAAGACCTGCTCACGCAAAGAGCGTTCCATTTGCGACCAAGAGCCACCAGGAAGATCTGTTCTGCCGATAGAGCCTGCAAAGAGAACATCACCAGATATCAGAACTTCACCATTCACTGAAAACATAGTTGAACCTTTTGTATGTCCGGGCGCGTGAATCGCCTTGAGATTCAAACCAACTAATTCAAAGTGATCGCCATCGTTCAACTCCACCACTTTTTCAGGTTCAGACCAGGTGATATCTTGTAGTTGCCTTAGAAATTCTGCGCCATGAGCGCGCTCTGGGTGCAATAGGAGTTCTCGATCATCGCTATGAATCATTGCGGGTATTCCATAGCCATCACAAATAGGTTGCACAGAGAAGGTATGGTCTAAATGGCCGTGAGTTACCAGAATTGCTACCGGCTTCAAGTCAAAATCTTGTAACTTCTCCTGCAGCTCCAACGAGACGTTGGGCATTCCTGGATCTACAACTATGCACTCCTGACCCCTGCCTGTGGCCAGAATCCAGCAGTTGGTCCCAAAGGCTTGAGCCTGAAAGTTGGTCACCAGCATGGCTGGAGGGTAGCCTTTATTCCGGCCATCTAAAAAAAATTAGGTTCGGCCTTCAACTTAATACAAAGCCGAAATCTGTTCGTTATCTAGAGTTCCATCTTGATGGAACCTCGAAGTGCAAGGAGTTAAATCATGACCGAGAACCCATCACAAGTGGCATCCCACATCAATCCATCAGCAGCGACAGCTTTGATTGGAGATCCCTCCAAATACGGTTATGTGGCCGATGATGGAACTGTTTACGTCAGAACTCCTTATGGTGATAAAGCGGTTGGCTCATACCCCGGTAAAAGCGCCGATGAAGCGCTCCAATACTTTGTAAGAAAATTTGAAAGTTTGGCATCAGAAGTTGCAATTCTCGGCGCCAGAATCCGAAGCAATGCGATGGTGCCAAGTGATGCGCATGAAGCGGTCAATAAATTAAGACAGCAGATTATCGATAGCAATGTGGTTGGTGATTTAGAAGCGCTCCATGCCTCTTTAAATCAATTGCCAGATATTATTGAAGGAAATCGCGCCGCTTACGAAGCTAAGAAGGCGATGGAGAAGGCAGAGCGTGAAGCTCGTCGGGCAGATGCCTTGATTCAGAAGGAAAATATTGTCAATGAAGCAGAGTCGTTAGCTGATTCCGAGAACTGGAAATCCACCGGAGAGCGCCTCAAAGAGTTGTTGGAGCAATGGAAAGCCGCCCCGAGACTTGATAAAAAGAGTGATGCAGAACTTTGGAAACGATTCTCTAGCGCTAGAAATAGATTTGATAAGAAGCGACGCACCCACTTCGCTAATTTGGATGCACAACAGAAGCAGGTAGCAACTACCAAACGTGAATTGGTTGAGAAGGCTGAGGCTTTAGCAACATCTACGGATTGGGTAGCTACTGCTCGCGCATACAAGGCGTTGATGGATAAATGGAAAGCCTCAGGTCGAGGCAAGCCATCTGATGATGCAAAGCTATGGGAGCGATTTAAAAAGGCTCAAGATACATTCTTTACAGCGAAGAATGCAGATTTAGAGAAGCGCGAAGGCACCATGCAAGAGAATTTGGTAAAGCGCGAAGCTTTAATAACAAGAATTGAAGCGATTCTGCCAATAACTGATCTCGATAGAGCGCGAAAAGAGTTCCGTGAGTTGATGGCTGAATGGAGCAAGATCGGCATAACAGATCGTAATAAGCGCGCTGCTTTAGATGCCCGAGTTGATGTGGTCTCTAACGCTCTCAAAGAGGCGGAGGCGGAGAAATGGCGTCGTAGCGATCCTGCTGCAAAGGCTCGCGCCAACGATGTAGTCGAGCAATTAACTAAAGCGATTGCGGCTTACGAAGAGGCAGCCACCAAAGCAGCCGCTGCTGGAAACACCAAGAAAGCGCAAGAGGCTCGAATGGCTGCAGAGGCTAGACGTTCTTGGCTATCTGAAGCCGAAAAGGGTTTGGCTGAATTCAATTAATTGTTGGTGATGCGGTAAACATCGTATACACCTTCGACTTGTCGCACCGCTGCCAGTACTGAATCTAAGTGGGTGGCATCTGCCATCTCAAAGGTAAACCTAGAGATTGCTATTCGATCCTTTGAAGTACTAACTGCGGCGTTCAAGATATTCACCTGAGCATCTGAGAGCGCTCTTGTTACATCAGACAGTAGGCGCGCTCGGTCTAAAGCTTCCACTTGAATGTTAACGAGGAAAACCGAAGATGCACCTTCTAGCCACTTAACCCGTACCACCCGATCTCCTTGATGGCGTTGTAAGTCCTCAGCATTTACGCAATCTGTTCGATGCACGCTGACGCCATTACCGCGAGTTACAAATCCCATAATCGCATCACCCGGTACTGGCGTACAACAGCGGGCTAACTTCACCACCACATCGTCTACGCCTTCAACCTCAATGGCGCTAGAAGTTCTCCTTGAGATGTATTCGGTGGTAGGTAGATCACCGATATCCATAGTTGGCTCAGGGTGTGAATCCTCAACCCCCAAAAGCAGTTGCAACTTATCAATGACTGCAGCAGCTGAGATATGCCCATCTCCTACCGCTGCATAGAGCGAATCGATGTCGGGATAACGCAAATCATGCGCTAACTCCAGAAGAGATTGCCCCGCGAAGATTTTCTGTAGCGGCAAACCAGCTTTTCGCATCTGTCGGGCGATGGATTCGCGACCGGCATCAATCGCCTCTTCCCTGCGCTCGCGAGTAAACCAAGCTTTGATCTTATTTCTAGCACGAGGACTCTTTACAAAGGTTAGCCAGTCTCGACTTGGGCCAGATTGCGGGTTCTTATTTGTCACTACCTCAATGACATCACCATTGCTCAACTTGGTATCAAGCGGCACTAACCTGCCATTTACTTTCGCACCTACCGTTTTATTTCCGATCTCAGTATGCACGGTATATGCAAAATCAACTGGGGTGGAACCGCCTGGTAGTGCGATCACTTTGCCCTTTGGGGTGAACACATAAACTTCTGGACTACCAAGATCAAAACGAAGTGCATCTAGGAATTCAGAAGGGTCTTGAGTTTCCTGCTGCCACGCATGAAGTTGTTGGAGCCAGAGCATCTCTGGAGTATTTGCAGCAGATTTATCACCTTTCTTATATTTCCAATGGGCTGCGATACCAAATTCAGCACGCGCATGCATCTCATTGGTACGAATCTGGATCTCTAAAGCTTTGCCGTTTGGTCCGATTACCGTGGTGTGTAGTGATTGATATAGATTAAATTTCGGCATCGCAATGTAATCTTTAAAGCGACCAGGGACTGGGCTCCACCGTGCATGGATTGAGCCAAGAACTGCGTAACAATCTCTTACATTCTCAACTAGTACCCGAACGCCCACCAGATCGTAAATATCATTGAACTCCCTGCCTCGGATTACCATCTTTTGATAGACGCTAAAGTAATGTTTCTGCCTACCAGTTACTTCGGCTTCAATACCATCTCTTTGGAGATCCTCAGTGAGTGTTCGCACCACCTCTTGGGTCATCTTCTCTCGCATCGGATTGCGTTCTGCAATCAACCTACCAATCTCCTCAAACTTCTTTGGTTCTAAAATTTGGAAGGAGAGGTCTTCGAGTTCCCACTTGACCGCATTCATACCTAACCTATGCGCAAGTGGCGCATAGATATCTATAGTTTCTCGTGCCTTGCGGCGGGCTGATTCGGGTTCTACAAATTTCCAAGTTCGGGCATTATGTAGCCTATCGGCAAGTTTCACAACCAATACTCGGATATCTCGAGACATGGCCACCACCATCTTACGTACCGTTTCTGCTTCCGCATTCTCTCCGTAAGTTAGTTTGTCTAGTTTGGTGACACCATCTACTAAATCCGCAACTTCATCTCCGAAATCTTTTCGCAACTGGTTCAAGCTGTACGGGGTATCCTCAACGGTATCGTGCAAAAGTGCGGCGATGATGGTGGATTTATCCATACCCAAATTTGCCAAGATTCCAGCTACTGCGACTGGGTGGGTTATATATGCATCACCTGATTTACGAAGTTGCCCTTCGTGCGCGCTCTTTGCAACATGATAAGCCCGTTCGATATCGCTTACTTCAAGACCTGGGTGATGAAGGCGCGCCTCTGCCAGAACAGGATTGATCAGCTCTGGCATGGCAGTTACTTACGTCGGTGTTTACGCTTTGGTTGGTTGCGAGGTCCGCGTGGTACATCAGATACGACTTGACCAACAGTCTCAGTAGTAACAACTCCACCTCGGGCAGCGATTCGCTTCGATAGCGCTTGCATTGCCGGTTCGCGTTCACGAAGTGAAGCGAGAATCGGTGGTGCAATGAAGATCGAAGAATAGGTACCGGTTGCCAGACCAATAAATAGAGCCAATGAGAGATCCTTCAAAGTTCCTGCGCCTAACAAACCTGCTCCTACGAAGAGAATAGATCCAACTGGTAGTAGCGCAATCAAAGAGGTATTGGCAGAACGGACAATGGTCTGATTAACAGCAAGATTGGTGGCCTGTGAAAAGGTACTCTTTCCAGTTGCCGTTATTGATTTGGTATTTTCACGTATCTTGTCGAATACCACCACGGTGTCATAAAGCGAGTAACCCAGGATGGTGAGGAAACCAATAATTGTCGCAGGGGTTACATCAAATCCAACCAATGCATAGATTCCTACCGTAATAAATACGTCATGGATCACGGCAAGAATTGCCGAGATTGACATCTTCGGCTCAAAAGCCATCGCAAGATAAAGCATCACAACCACGATGAACCCGATCAATCCATATATCGCTTTACGGGTGATCTCTTTACCCCAGGAAGGTCCGATGATTTGAGTGTCAATGGAGTCGATCGATACACCAAAGTTCTTTACTAGCGCATCCTGTAGCGCGGCAGATTGCTCATTGGTAACTGAACCAGTCTGGATACGAATCTTGTCAGAACCTACGGTTTGGATAATCGATTCGCCGGGGATGCCAGCTTCCTTTACCGACTCCTCTGCGATTTCGATAGTGCCACCCGTTTTGGTTACGGTGTAAGCAGCGCCGCCTTTAAATTCGATACCCAGTTTTAGGCCTTGAGTTGCTAGCGCTAGAAATGAGAGTGCAACTAGCAATCCGGAGAAGGCATACCAAATCTTCTTTCTACCAATAACATTGATAGAGGTTTCTCCGGTATATAGACGATTTCCTAAACCTTTTACTTTGAATCCGCCAGCCATTATGCGCCTACCCCGTTTCCAATTGTGCCTGCATTAGCCCCAGCATTTTTTACTCCCAAGCTCTTCTGAGAGATGCCAGTGATTGCACGTCCTGAATTGAAGAATTTACTTCGACCGAGCAAGGTCATAAATGGCTTTGTAAAGAAGAAGACCACGAGCAAGTCAATTAAAGTAGCAAGGCCCAACGTAAACGCGAAACCGCGCACACCACCGACTGCAAAGAAATAGAGCAGGACTGCCGCAATGATCGAGACAAAGTCTGCCACCAAAATGGTGCGGCGAGCACGAACCCATCCGGATTCAACCGCAGAGCGAATTGATCTGCCTTCGCGAATCTCATCTCGAATACGCTCGAAGTAGACGATAAAGGAGTCGGCCGTAACACCAATCGAAACAATCGCACCTGCGATTCCAGCAAGAGTCAAAGTAAAGCCAATGGTCTTTCCAAGTAGCAGGAATGAGATGTAGGTAAAAGCACCGGCAATTACCAATGAACTTGCAGATACGATGCCAAGGCCCCTATAGAAGAGGAACATATAGAGCAGAACTAGGGATAATCCAAGGCCACCTGCGATTAAGCCGGCACGCAATTGGTTGGCACCGAGCGTTGGAGAGACCTGTTGAACTTCACCGCGATCGAAGGCCAACGGTAAGGCGCCATACTTCAAAACGTTTGCCAGATCATTTGCATCTTGTTGGGTAAATGCACCTGTGATCTGCGCATTTCCAGATGGAATCGCTTCGGTGATTCTAGGTGCCGAGACCACCAAACCATCTAGAACAATCGCAACCTGATTCTGTGGTGCAGCGAGCCCGGTAACCCGAGCTGTCAATGAACCAAATTTCTTGGTGCCTTCACCATTGAATGTAAGAAGCACCGTCCAGACATTTCCAGCTTGGCTATCTAAACCTGCTGAAGCTTTTGAAACTTCACGACCAACAACTTCGGCCGGTCCCAAAATATATTTGGTGGATGAGCCACGAGCACAGGTAACAACAAAATCTTCCGGGGCATCTCCACCCAAACCTTGTCGCGCTTCATTTGCAGCGCAATCCAAGCTAGCGAACTTGGCATTAATCTCAGGACTTACTCCAGCAACCGGTGTGGCTTCGCCTGCACCCGTAGCCGCACCAGATGCGGACTCGGCAAGAACTTGGCGAAATCTCAATTCGGCGGTATTTCCAACTAGCTCCACGATCCGTCGCCCAGTCTCACCTGGCACTGAGATCACGATCTGTCTATTGGTGCCGGTACCTTGCGCTGCAACTTCAGATTCAGCAACGCCTAAGGAGTTAACACGCTGGCGAATAATTCCGACCGCTTCATCGATCGCTTCGCTGGTTACCTTTCCGGCAGTACCTTCAGAAACTCTTGGTTGCAAGGTGACGCTTGTTCCACCGCGTAAATCCAAACCGAGATTGATCTTGGTGGCATCTGTCAAAATCGCAGCTGCGCCGCTTGCAAATAACAACAGCAAGATAATGGCTAAGGTGCGCCCTGGTTTGCTGCCTTTTGGTCCCTGTGTATTGGTAGACATAGGGCGAGAGTTTATTAGTTACTCGTTCCCACTGTCGAAATTGCTATCAAATAGCGACCATCCTTGAGGTGATTTCCGCCCTAGATGTGAGAAACCCTGCGGAGTTGCGATTCGGCCTCTTGCGGTCCGAGCCATTAACCCAGATCGAACTAAGAATGGCTCAGCCACAGCTTCAACAGTCTCGCTCTCCTCACCGACCGCGATTGCCAAGGTAGATAAACCAACTGGTCCGCCATTAAATCGATCTATCAATGCGCTAAGTACCGCACGATCTAGGCGATCTAGGCCAAGTAGATCCACCTCGTACATCTCTAGAGCTTTGTTGGCCACTTCAATATTGATTTGGTCTGCGTTATTAACCAATGCAAAGTCACGAACGCGACGCAAGAGACGATTGGCAATTCTTGGCGTTCCTCTTGATCGTTTAGCAATCTCATTGATGGCCTTCGAATCGATATCAACAGCTAGAAGTTTCGCCGAACGTAAGATTATTTGCGAAAGCTCGCTATCCTCGTAGAAATCCAAATGCGCAGTGAAGCCAAAACGATCCCGAAGAGGTGGTGGTAATAAACCGGCTCTGGTGGTAGCGCCAACTAAAGTGAATTTCGGGAGTTCAAGTGGGATTGCAGTTGCGCCAGGGCCTTTTCCTACAACCACATCCACTCGAAAATCTTCCATCGCAAGATATAACAACTCTTCTGCTGGCCTAGTTAAACGATGGATCTCATCTAAGAAAAGAACTTCACCTTCAGTTAATGAAGATAAAATGGCGGCTAAATCACCGGCATGGGTAATGGCCGGACCACTGGTGATTCGAATTGGTGCTTCCAATTCCTCAGCAAGGATGAAAGCCAAAGTAGTCTTTCCCAATCCAGGAGGCCCAGAGAGCAAGATGTGATCTGCGCTGACCTTTCTATTCTTAGCAGATTGCAGTAAAACACTGATTTGATCTCGAACCCTATGCTGTCCAACAAACTCTTGTAGATTCTTGGGTCGTAGCGCACTTTCGGTGCTGCTCTCCTCAGAGTTTGAGTCGCTAGATAGAAGACGGTCACTCACTTTGAGAGACCTTTAACCGAATTGGCACGAGTCAAAGCCAATTTCAAGCGCTCGGAGCTATTTAAATTAGCGAGGTCTGATGCACTCAAAGAAGCAGCTAAATCATTTAAAGCGCTCTCTGCTTGCCTACGAGAGAAACCTAATCCGATCAACGCATCAAGCACCTCTTCTCTCCAAGAAAGTTCTCGAGATGGTAGATCTCTGATTGCAAAATCCAATTTTCCTTCAAGTTCAAGAATTAAACGCTGTGCGCTCTTCTTTCCAATTCCTGGGATTGCCGAGATCGAATTCTCATCCTTCTGTCTTACTGCACTAGCTAGATCCCCAGTATTCATAGCCTGGGTTATCGCTAGCGCCACTTTTGGGCCAATTCCGGAGACGGTTTGTAATAACTCAAATAGCTCTCGTTCTGACGGTTCTAGAAAACCATAGAGCGTCATTGCATCTTCACGAACAACCATTGAGGTAAACAGCTGCACATCTCGACCTAACGCCAATTCTCCGGAAGTTCGAGGATTTATATGAACCAAGTAGCCAACACCATTTACATCCACGATCAAATGATCTAATCGTAAGGATTTGATAGTGCCGAATAAGGAAGCAATCATGCGCTGCCCTTAAGTAGTGATAGGCGATTCTTCTCCTTAGCGGTGGCTTTGGCGATTCGCTCATCTCCAGAGCCTCGCCAAACGTGACAGATCGCAAGCGCCAATGCATCAGTTGCATCCACCGGCTTTGGAATCTCAGCAAGTTTCAGGATTCGTTGAACCATCTGTGCAACTTGGTCCTTCTTGGCGCGTCCGCTGCCAGTTACTGCAGCTTTGACCTCTGAAGGGGTGTGCATGACAACTTTGGTCTTTGCATGCGCAGCAGCTAAAAGTGCGATTCCAGCAACTTGCGCAGTTCCCATGACCGTACGCAGATTAGATTGTGAGAAAACACGCTCTACTGCAATCACATCGGGTTGAAAATCAAGGATCCATTTACGAATTTGTAGATCAATGTCTTGAAGGCGCAACTCAATTGGAAGTTCCGCAGAACTCTTTAGGACTCCCACAGCCACCAAAGACATGGACTTGGATTCAATGACTCCAATGCCACAACGGGTCAAGCCAGGGTCGATTGCTAGCACTCGCACCCTGAAATCCTAAATTATCAGCGGGAGAATACTTTAGAGGCTCGCTGCCTGTGCGATTACTTCATCAGCCACGTCAAAGTTTCCATAGACATTTTGTACGTCATCTAAGTCTTCGATTGCATCTATCAAGTCAAAGATCTTCTTAGCAGTAGGTGCATCGCCCACGGGGATTTTCATTGAGGGTACAAATGACGAATCTGCTGAGTCATAATCGATCTTTGCATCTTGTAATGCCGAGCGCACTGCCACCAGATCTGATGCTTCTGAGATAACTTCAAAACTATCTCCCAAATCATTTATCTCCTGCGCCCCTGCTTCTAAAGTGCTCTCCATCAATATGTCTTCGGTTACGTTCGATGATTTAGGAACTAGAACGACGCCCTTTCGATTAAAGAGATAGGCAACCGATCCGGGATCGGCCATATTGCCACCATTACGAGTGACCGCCACCCGCACATCTGATGCGGCACGATTTCGATTATCAGAGAGACATTCGATCATGATAGCCACGCCACCTGGACCATATCCCTCATACATGATGGTTTCGTAATTAGCACCACCTGCTTCAAGGCCAGCGCCTCGTTTGATGGCGCGTTCTATATTGTCGTTTGGAACTGACGACTTCTTGGCTTTAGTAACCGCATCGAATAACGCTGGATTGCCGGCGGTATCGGCGCCACCATTTCTTGCTGCTACCTCTATAGCCTTTATCAACTTGGCAAAACTTTTAGCGCGACGAGCATCGATAATCGCTTTCTTATGCTTGGTAGTAGCCCATTTGGAATGACCGGACACGATTATCGACCTCTCTTAATCTTAAACTGGAACTTAAATTTGAGCTTCATTATTTTACTTGCAATCTTCTTCAATATTTTGTTTAAAATTTTGTGTGATAACTGGTGTGATAACTTGTGTAATAAAGTATCGATGCACCGCGTAATCTTGCGTTAGCTCTGGATGGAATGAGGTGGCTAACAAGTTTTTCTCTCTTACCGCTACGGGATGTCCATGTGTGCTTGCTAGAACTTCTACCCCTGGACCTACTTGCTCCACCCAAGGTGCTCGAATAAATACCCCATTTAAAGTACCGATTCCTAAAAATTCTATCTCGCTTTCAAATGAATCTACTTGACGTCCAAAGGCGTTACGTCGCGCAGTGATATCCAAACCACCAAAGGTCTCTTGCTCCTCTGCGCCATCTACGATGCGATCGGCTAAGAGGATCAGTCCAGCACAGGAGCCATATGTGGGCATTCCATCTTTAATACGCCCTCTAATCAAATCAAACAGATCAAAGGTACGTGCAAGTTTGGCGATAGTTGTTGATTCGCCGCCCGGCAAAATAAGAGCGTCGATGGACTCAAGTTCGGATTTTCTCTTGACTGGAAGCGCTTCGATATTCTGATCGATATTCAGCAACTGGCTGTCTTTTGCAATCGAATCTAGAGCCAGTAGATGCTCTCGAAAATCACCTTGGAGCGCTAAAACCCCAACTCGCATTTACCAACCGCGTTCTGCTAAGCGATGTGGTACCGGAATATCAGCGACGTTGATACCGACCATGGCATCTCCGAGTCCTCTTGAGACATCTGCAACTACTTTAGGATCGTTATAGAAAGTGGTCGCTTTAACGCAAGCCGAAGCGCGTTGTGATGGATTGCCAGATTTGAAAATTCCGGAACCAATAAAGACGCCATCAGCACCTAATTGCATCATTAGTGAAGCATCTGCGGGAGTTGCGATTCCACCAGCTGTGAAAAGCACCACCGGCAACTTTCCAGTAGCGGCAACTTCCTTCACTAAATCGTAAGGAGCGTTAAGTTCTTTTGCTGCAACATAAAGTTCATCTTCACGCATCGAAGTCAATCTACGTATCTCCGCACCAATTGTGCGCATGTGTGTGACCGCATTAGAGACATCTCCGGTACCTGCTTCGCCTTTAGAGCGAATCATGGCTGCACCTTCGTTGATTCGACGCAAGGCTTCACCAAGATTGGTAGCACCACATACAAACGGAACTTTAAACTGCCACTTATCAATATGATTTGCATAATCTGCTGGAGTCAAAACTTCGGACT
The DNA here is from genome assembly GCA_046094385.1 of Candidatus Nanopelagicaceae bacterium. Taxonomy (GTDB): domain Bacteria; phylum Actinomycetota; class Actinomycetes; order Nanopelagicales; family Nanopelagicaceae; genus ZLKRG08. The sequence continues at coordinate 9,728 of JBJTHJ010000130.1, read as the reverse complement.
CATCGATGTAATCAACTCCGAGAGATTCGAGTATCTGCGCCTCCGCAAAATGTCCAATGCGTGCCTTTGCCATAACCGGTATGGAAACTGCTGCTTTTATCTTCTCAATCATGTCGGGATCAGACATACGGGCAACGCCACCTTGGGCTCTGATATCTGCAGGAACGCGTTCAAGCGCCATCACTGCAACAGCGCCCGCATCTTCTGCGATCTTTGCCTGTTCGGAGTCAACGACATCCATGATGACGCCGCCTTTGAGCATCTCAGCCATGCCTCGTTTTACGCGTGCGGTACCTGTGTGATCAGCCATAACGCGCATCCTACTTCTTTGGCTTTATGGTCGTAAATTCAGGGTCGGTATCGGTAAGCGCAATCCAGATTTGTCCGCGTGCGAACTTAATCTCATTTCCCTCTAAATCGCTCCAAGTTGTGCCAGATAGTGGGTCAGGACGATTCCACCTAGCTTTTATCGCAACTCCATCTCGAAGCACCCAACCCTCGCCCTCTCCAACCGTGATTGAAAGTGGTGTGATCGAATCAGTCTTGTCTACAAACTCTGAATTGGTGATCACTACTTTTTGAATGATGAAAGTGCTTGGAGAGATTTGGATACCAGAACTTGTCAGATTTGCCTTTCCATTATGAAGTAAATCCCAACTCTGTCCATTCCAATTTGCAATGTAATTTGCAGCTGGCCAATTGACTTGGGCCGAGGAAACTTCAATTCCTTTATTCGAAAGATCTCCAAAGCTCCACCCAATATTCGATGCCCTAGCCACATCTAATGAAGCGATGCGATTCTTAACTTCGCTACCCACTAATATCATGTCAAAAGGCGCGAAGCGATTTGCATCCCTGCTGTACAACTTTGGTGATTCGCGTTGAGCGCCTAGATTGTGAAGATTAGCTTGATCTATGAGTGGTAGTAATTTGCTTTGAGCTCCAGAATAAAAAAATGCAACCTTTCCAAATTGAGCAAGCAGATCCAAATCGGAGATTCGAGCGCTTCGTATCGGACCAATACGATCGGGAATTTCGGTACTAAAGAGCGCGGCCAATCTGACCAAGCCACCCTCAACTTGTTCAATGAAGATCAAATCCGCCTTATCGATACCTTCTTGGGGATGGGCCTGATCTGTGTCATCGATCTTTACTGCGATCAATGGGCCATCAATTGCCTCTTTACCGCTGATGGCCGAAGTAGGTTTATCGCTGCAACCTGCAAGTAGCAAAGCTGTTAGAAAAAGTGTGAACCCGGTTTTAGATCGCATCATCTTCAAATTTATATATTGTCGGAAGTGGCGCGCGACCTGCCAATCTAAAAAACTTCACAATTTTCTTTCGTCTTACCATTTGGGTGCGATTAACCGCTTCCACATGTAATTTCACAGCAACTCTGATTTTGTCGGTCAAATCACTTAACTCACGAAGTAATTCGCTCTGGTCTGTATTACTTTGCGATTTGAGCAATAGTCCAAGCGCCGAAGTTAAACCGCTTTCTGCATCAGAACGTTCACTAATCTCTGCTTCACGAGCTTGGTGTGCCGCTTGATTAAGGATCAGAGATAGGCCGGGGTCTGCAAATTCGGAGTGTGCCAGTTCTAGCGCAATAGCGGCTCTCTTTTGAAGCAAGCTATCTAATGCAGCCCAGCTACTTTCAACTCGGTGGTGCAATCTGTCCAAACGAGTTGCGGTAAACGAGAGATACCAGAGAAAAATTATTAGAAGTGCTACCTCAATTGCTGTCTCAGACATCTAAACCCTTATCTCGATTCCAGATCTTGTTCCATGGACGGCTATCTGCACCCAAGCCCACTTTATTGCCACCAACAATTGCCATTTCGTAAACTTCAAAAATTTGCTCTCCGACCATATCCCAATCGAAAGCTTGCGCGTAAACCTTGCCATTTTCTTTCAACTGCAATCTGGAAGTTTGGTCTCTGAAGAGATCAATTACCACTTTTGCTAGATCAGTAGAGTCCTCAGATTTGAATAGCTTTCCATATTCTCCATCTTTTAATAACGCTTGAAAGGCAGGGATATCTGAAGCGATTACCGCAGCTCCACCGGCCAATGCTTCAGCCAAGATGATCCCAAAAGATTCGCCTCCAGTATTTGGCCCAATGTATGCACCGACAGATGACATGAAATCTGCCTTCTCCTGATCGGACAATTTTCCAAGAAATGTAATTCGATCTCTTAATTGCGGATCAATCTGCTCCAAAAATTCTTCTGGCTCTCCGGGACCGGCAACCAATACCTTTATCTCTGGAAGAAACCTACTGATGATTGGAAGCGCATCGATTAGAACTTTCAAGCCTTTTCTTGGTTCATTAAATCGCCCCATGAATCCCAGAGTATTACCGCTCCATTCAGGTCGAATATGGCCAACCATCTTCTTGGCATAGATTCCGTTGGGAATCACTATGGCATCAGTATCTAAATGTGCGCGCAAAGTTTCGCGGGCAGCTTCACTTACCGCAATTCGGGCCGCTAATTTCTCGATGACTGGTTCTAAGATTGGGACGATTGCAAAACTCGCCTTCTGTTTCTTTGCTGCAACGTGAAAAGTACCGACCATGGGTCCCTCTGCCGCCCAACATGCAAGCAGAGAGATGCTTGGAATCGCAGGTTCATGCAGATGTAACAGATCAAATTCATTCTCGGAGATCCATTGCTTAACTTTTGTAAATGCAGCTGGACCAAATAGAACTCTGGCCACCGCCCCGTTATATGGAATAGATATTGGTTTACCGGCATTAACCACCCAGCTCGGTAAATTCTCATCATCCCCGCATGGGGCTAGTACTGAGACCTTGTGACCTTGATTTACCAAATAATCTCGCATATCTGAAATATGTGCCTGGACCCCACCTGGCGCATCAAAACCATATGGACAGACGATTCCGATATTTAGCGGCTTTTCAAGCATCTACCCAGATCCTCTGCAACATATGCCAATCCACTGGATCGTTAGCAATTTGTCGTTCAAAGAAATTCGCGGTCGCTTGTACATTCTTTTCCAGTTTTTCAAAGACGATCTTTATTCCAGTTGGCGTATAAGTGATGTAGGCACCAATTAGATCCACATCCGCCTTGGTGGCGATGAGCGAAGGCCCAGCTGGCATTTTGGCGGTATCGTCAAAGAAATCTACCGCCACTCCACTTGAACTTAGATCTCGATCTGCCACTAAAGCGATGATGAAGCCGCTCTTTGCACGATCAATCAACGTTGGCAGCGTGCGCATATCGGTAGAGAGAATCTCCAGGCCAATGCTCTGACGATATTTTAAGAAGGCTTGAAAAAGACGCTCTGGCTTCAATCTCTCAGCAACTGTCACAACTTCATAACCTAAATTCAAAAAGTATGCAGCTGCAAGGTCCCAATTGCCAGAATGCGGCAAGGCCACCACCACTCCTTTTCCACTATCAAGTGGATCGGTCATCAAATGCGAATCCATAAGTTCGACCTTTCTGCCTATCTTTTGAAAGTCCCAATCTGTCAGTCGAAAAGTTTCGCACCAATATCTCATATAAGAACGCATAGCCTCTTTGGTTAGATGCTCTAATTCATTACCTTGAAAGCTTGAAACCTTCGCCATGTTTCTACGTAATCTTTGAATGCCTTTGCCATTTTTTCGGTAGATGTAATCTCCGATTGCATAGAAGGCTCTGTATGCCAGACTTTCGGGAAGATATCTGACAATTCGCCAACCAAGAAGATAGGCGTAAGCAATCACCTGGTAGCGCTCCAGACTAATTTCATCCGTTGCAACACGGTTAATGTTGAGGTTATCAGTAGCGCCCAAACCCCAAAATCCAAAGCCAGATCTATGCCTGCTAAATAGATCGCCCCAGATGCCCCTAAAATCAAAAGCCTCTCCGGGCGTTCTGCAAAACCGCCTTTACATTCAATCCCTAAACTCTCTGCTTTGGCTCTGGCATACGGAACTAATGAAGAGACCGCCGAGGTGATCATTGCAATTAGAAAGAGTGAGTCTTCCTCTGTGTATAGGTAATAAGATAACGAGAGCAAGACCGCCGCATCTGCCACCCGATCCAAAGTGGAATCCAAAAAATTCCCCCACTTACTCGGTCCGGCTTTTGAGATTCTCGCCATGGTGCCATCTAGCAGGTCAGTAAGCAGAGCAAGCCCTATCACTATCAAAGCTGCCAATAATCTGCCCGGTGCTAGCAAAGTAACCGAACCAATTATTACCATGGAAGTTCCGACAATCGTCATTGAGTTCGCAGTGACACCCATTTTCAGTAGAACTCGACAAAGGGGCGTAATTATTTTGACCACAGATGGTTTTAAATACGCACTTATCATTGGCACATCGTAGGCTTTACGCCATGGAAAGTGGCAAATCGTGGCGTTTATATGGCCACGTAAGCGCAGCAACTGGCTCACTTTCACAAGCTCTATCCGCCCCAGTAGCTACCGAGGTTGATACCTCGCTAAGTGCCGCGATTTTCGTTATCAATGCAAGTCACGGCATCGACCAAAGAACAGTTGAACTATGGCATGGTTTTGACGAATTTCTGATTCCAAGAATCTTGGTCATCACTGGGTTCAATGAAGGGCTACAGGACTTTGATGATGCTGTTCTCATAGCTAAACGACTATTAGATGATGTAGCAACTCCATATTTAGTTCTACACGATGACGACGGTTCACCATGTGCTTTGATTAATTTGAAGGATATGAAGATAAACAATTACCGGACCGGTCAAGTAATTGAAGCAGATTTGGAACATCATGAACTCTTAAAGGAATTTCGAGAAGAGTTTTTAGCTCAACTCGAAGCATCCGGAGATGATGGCTTCATCTCTGGCATCTTCTTTCCTGCGATTCCAGTGTTATTAAATGACCCAGAATTTAATCTAGGCGTAGTTATAGTCAAAAAGTAGGTGGCGTTATTGCCGCCAGCTCTACCAAGCTTTAGCTAAAGCTTCCCGAGTTTCGCTAAGTAATTGCGGCAAAACTTTAGTTTGCCCGATAATCGGCATGAAGTTTGCATCCCCAGACCATCTTGGAACTACATGTTGATGAATGTGAGCAGCGACGCCAGCACCGCTGATAGCGCCTTGATTCATTCCTAAGTTAAAACCAGCAGGTGCTGAAACTTTGCGTAATGTGGTCATGGCATGGCTGGTAAGGGTTGAAATTTCATTACGTTCAGAATCTGTAAGATCAGTTAGATCTGCAACATGTCTAACGGCACAGATCAATAGATGGCCTGGGTTATATGGATAGAGGTTCATGACAACGTAAGCTTCTTGACCTCGATGCACAATCAGACCATCAACATCGCTTAAAGTTGGAATTTTGCAGAACGGACATTCCGTTTCGTTCTCGGGAAGTGGGCGATTTTCTCCGCGGATATAGCTCAAGCGATGGGGCGCCCATAACCTCTGCCAAGCATCTGGCATTCCAGCGCCGCCTGTTAATGGATTGTCTGTAGAGTCTACTGATTGAGAATCTGAGGTGTTCATTAAACCTGTCTACGCTCTTTGATGGTTTGGAGAATCTCATCTATCGCTTCAGAGATTGAAACGCCATTCTTTTGACTACCGTCGCGGAATCGAAATGAGACCGCTCGGTTCTTTTGATCCTCTTCGCCTGCGATCAACATGAAAGGGATCTTTTCGATCTGAGCATTACGTACTTTTTTCTGCATGCGATCATCAGATAGATCAATTTCAGCACGGATGCCGGCAGATCGCATCTGAGCCACAATCTCTTGAAGGTACGGCGCGAAAGCGTCAGCAACTGGAATCGCCATGACCTGTACCGGTGCGAGCCAAGGTGGAAAAGCTCCAGCATAGTGCTCGGTTAATACTCCAAAGAATCTCTCGATGGAACCAAAGAGCGCTCTGTGAATCATCACTGGTCTTTGGCGTGAACCATCGCTTGCTTGATACTCCATCTCAAATCTTTGAGGTAATTGAAAATCAACTTGAATCGTCGACATCTGCCAAGTTCTACCAATGGCATCTTTTGCCTGTACTGAAATCTTCGGCCCATAAAAGGCAGCGCCTCCTGGGTCTAGAATCAATTCCAGATTCTGTGCCTCTGCAGCCTTTCGAAGGGTTTCAGTGGCGGCATCCCAATCGCTATCTGCTCCCACATATTTCTCAGGATTCTTCGTGGAGAGTTCTAGATAGAAATCTTGCAGTCCATAATCACGTAAGAGATTAAGTACGAAAGTTAGCAATGAATCCAGCTCTGTGGCCATTTGCTCCTTGGTGCAGAAGATATGGGCATCATCTTGGGTAAAGCCACGCGCACGAGTTAAGCCATGCACAACGCCAGATTTCTCGTAACGATAGACCGTGCCAAATTCGAAAGCTCGAAGCGGTAATTCTCGATAAGAACGACCCCGAGATTTGTAGATCAGAATATGCATCGGGCAATTCATCGGCTTCATGTAGTACTTCTGGCCAGGTTTTTTTAGAGTTCCATCTGCATGTAGCTCTTCATCCATAATCATCGGTGGGTACATACCTTCGGAGTACCAATCCAAATGGCCCGAAACCTCAAAAAGTGTGGACTTTGTCAGGTGCGGCGAATAGACAAATTGATATCCCTCTTCGATATGGCGCTTTCTTGAATAATCCTCCATCGCCATACGAACGACGCCACCTTTTGGATGGAAGACTGCTAAACCAGAACCAATCTCATCTGGAAACGAGAAGAGGTCAAGTTCGCTACCTAGACGTCGATGATCTCGCTTCTCGGCCTCTGCCAATAGATCCAGATACGCTTGCAACTCTTCATTTGACGGCCAGGCAGTGCCGTAAATTCTTTGCAACATTGGATTCTTCTCTGAGCCACGCCAATATGCTGCTGCGGTACGCATCAATTTAAATGCCGGAATATGTTTCGTAGAAGGTAGATGAGGGCCTCGACAGAGGTCAGACCAAACGGGTTTCCCATCTCTACCTAAATTGTCATAGATGGTTAATTCAGTACCACCGACTTCCACTGAAGATTCATCATTCTGATCGCTCTTTAAACCAATCAATTCACATTTATATGGCTCTTGGGCTAGCTCTTTAAGCGCATCGTTTTCTGTCGTAACTCTCCGCTTGAAGCGTTGCCCATCTTTGATGATCTTGCGCATCGCGCTCTCTAGCTTCTCTAGATCATCTGGGGTAAATGGTCGTTCAGGATCAAAGTCGTAATAGAAACCATCTTTGATTGGTGGCCCAATGCCAAGTCGAGTCTGTGGGAATACTTGCTGCACCGCTTGCGCCATAACGTGTGCTGTTGAATGGCGAAGTACATTCAAGCCATCTGTAGAGGAAATACTGATGCCTTCTACCTGATCGCCATCAGTTAAATCTGTCCAAAGGTCACGAAGCTCTCCGTTGACCCTACAAACAACGATCTCCTTTTGGTCAGCAAAGATATGGGTGGGCTTTTGATCCGCAGCGATATTGCGCGCTTGGCCATCCACTTTGACGGAGATTTCAGACATGCGCCAAAGTCTACCAATCGTTAGGAGATTACTGTCCTTTATATTTATTCATTAACTGATGAATTTGTGCGTTCATCTCCGCATCGATAGCCAATTTTCTACCAGCAATCTCACCTACGGTTTGAGAGTTTCTAAGTGAAGTCAACAGTAGAGCTGATTCGATTTCTTTGATCTCGACTTCATCCACTCTGCGAACTTTGGCAAGTCCTGCTTCTAAGACCAATGCTCGTACTACTCCATTTAGAATCCCGCTAGAAAGCGGCGGTGTGATCCACTCTGCCTTCAGCTTTAAGAGCAAAGTTGCTACTGCAGTCTCTGCAACTTGGCCATCTTGGGTGAGAATGATGGCATCGTCAAACCCCGCAGATTTGGCTTTCGCCAACCATTCTAGATTTTGATAGGGATAACTTTTAACGCGTATCGTGTAATCATCAGATCTTTGATCATGGATTGTCAGTCGTGCTGGTCCAGTTGGATCAACAAATTCGGTGTAAGAGAGCGAGAATTCACCACGCATATCAAAGTGCCAACGCAGACGACCAAGTGGAAACGAATATTTCGAAAGCTCTTGATAACTAGCAAGGGTTACTGCAGCTTCATCTGGGATTGAGATTCCCAATCGATCGGCACTCTCTTTAGCGCGGCAATGGTGTCGGTGAAGTGCGAAAATTTTGCCATCTTCTACTCTGATGGTTTCAAAGAGGCCGCTACCTTCTGGCCAGAGATCTTTCTGAGAGTTCAATTCGAATGTCTTTCTAAATTACCGTTTAGATTAACGGGCAGAGTTCCGGATGCGATTGATATCAATCGCTCTGCCTTCAACTCTGTCTCTTGCCATTCAGCCTCCGCGACGCTGGCCCAAGTAATTCCAGCGCCCGTTCCAAACTTTACGGTAACGCCATCACTCCAAAAAGTTCTGATTGCAACCGCTAAATCGGCATCGCTTCCGTGAATCCAACCGAATGCGCCGCAGTAAGGCCCCCGATCAATCTCCTCATATTTCTTGATCAATTTGATCGCAGAACTCTTAGGCGCACCACTTACTGAACCAGGCGGCAAAGTAGCTTTGAGAATCTGTTGCCAAGAGATATCAGCAGGTAATTGACCTTGAATCTCGCTGACTAGATGGGTCAGACCTGGTAGCTCCATGGTCTCTAGCAACTTAGTAACTTTGATCGAATCCTTGATTGCCACTTGTCCCAAATCATTGCGCATCAAATCCACGATCATGATGTTCTCGGATTCGTCCTTTTCCGGGAATCTTCCAGTTATCCCCTTTGGCCTGGTTCCTTTAATTGGAGCGCTCGCTATCAAATTGCCCCTACGCGATAGAAAAGTCTCGGGAGATGCTGAAACTATCTCTAGATTTGGTAGCTTGAGATACCCAGCAAATTTAGCGGGATTGCTCTGTAAAATTCCTGCCATCAAACCTTCGATTGACTCTCCCGTTTGATTACTTAAGATGCGACAAGCATTGACTTGATAGATATTCCCAGCTGCAATCTCCTCTCGAAAGTCATTGACTAATTTGCAATAACTTGTCTCATCGTGTGATGAAACCCAAGAATTAGTTGAAAGCGGTTGATAATCCATCTGCCAATCGCGCTGCTCAATTTTCCTGAACTTGGCAGCTGTTAGCTGCCCATCAAATGTCGAAGTTACCGCCCAGAAACCAGAATCAATCTTGGCAGGATCATCTGTTATCTCTATCAACTCTGTTGCAAGCATTCCACCCATCCAAAAGTAAGGTTCAGAGCGCCTGTTCATGCTGGACAATTTATCGCTTAATTAGCAGCTTTCCGATGCTTTTGCCTATGGCTTGGCCCTTACGATAGATTTTGCCCTGCAAGTTTGCGGACGTAGCGCAGTTGGTAGCGCGGAACCTTGCCAAGGTTCAGGTCGCGGGTTCGAACCCCGTCGTCCGCTCCATTCATTTATCGGATAAATAAAGTTTCAAGTAAAAGTTTTAAAAATTGGTGGAATGGCCGAGAGGCGAGGCAAGGGACTGCAAATCCCTCTACACGGGTTCAAATCCCGTTTCCACCTCGAAAGCGGTAGATTAACGTCTGCCCCGACCCGGACGATTGGCTCAGCGGTAGAGCACTTCCTTGACATGGAAGGGGTCACTGGTTCGATCCCAGTATCGTCCACTCTATTTCTCTAAATCAAAATAAACCGTAACCACCTTAGTTTCAGGCATAACTTCAACTCCAACAGAATTCCAAAACTCCGAATGGCTCT
>JBJTHJ010000129.1:0-2996 GCA_046094385.1 Candidatus Nanopelagicaceae bacterium | reverse complement strand
CTTGGCATAGGTCTTATGGCCGAAATCGATCACATATTTTGCCTGCTCAGCATTGGTAAGCGCGGTGATTCCAGAGAGATCCGCACCCGCTGCCAAGATAAAGGGCTTACCAGTGATCGCAATCGCTGCCGGACTTAGCGCTATGGCTTGATCGATAGCTGCATTGATATTTCTAATTGACTGTGGACCCAAAGTTGTTGGGCGAGTGTGATCATGACCATTATCGATGGTAATTAACGCTAATTTTCCAGCCCCACCGAAAGCGGTTAGCTCTACTTCGCGGATATAGGCATTGGTAACTACCTCATCTGGAAAGGTAACTTCCGCGCTCATCATTTGCCCCCTACAAAGTTGGCGTTCTCCCAAATCACAGTACCGCCCATGCCCAGACCGATACACATGGTGGTGATGCCATAGCGAATATTTGGATTCTCTTCGAAGGTGCGCGCCAAGTTGATCATCAAGCGAATGCCGCTAGATGCAAGGGGATGGCCAACTGCAATCGCACCACCAACTGGATTTACACGTGGGTCATCCTCTGAAATTCCGAAGTGATCTAGAAATGCCAATACTTGAACGGCGAAAGCTTCGTTGATTTCAAAAGCGCCGATATCTTCAATCTTTAAATTAGCCTGCTTTAGCGCTTTGATTGTGGATGGAACTGGTCCATAACCCATGATCTCAGGTTCTACTCCGGCAAATGCAAAGGTAACTAAGCGCATCTTTGGCTTTAATCCGAGCGCCTTAGCTGAATCTTCATCTGCAAGTAGCGCAGCAGTTGCGCCATCGTTTAATCCTGAAGAGTTACCTGCAGTAACGCGGCCACCTGGTCTAAATGGAGTCTTAAGCCCTGCAAGTGCTTCTAAGGTGGTGCCAGGTCGTGGGGGTTCATCTACTGTTGCGATGGTCCAACCAAGTTCTGGGGTGCGCGCTGCAGTTGGAATTAGATCCTTTTGAATTCGTCCCGATTTATATCCGGCAGCGGTTTTATCTTGTGAACCAACTGCAAATTTATCTGCACGCTCTTTGGTAATTGCTGGGAACTTATCGTGTAAGCGCTCTGCGGTAGCGCCCATAGACATGGCATCTGGATCTACGATCTTCTCTGCGATAAAACGTGGATTGGGATCCATCAATTGGCCCATGGGGTGATTTCCCATATGTTCAACGCCACCTGCGACTGCGAATTTAACTGCGCCCATATTTATCGCGCCAGCTAAGGTGGTAACTGAGGTCATCGCACCTGCGCACCAACGATCAACTGAATAACCTGGAACGGTATTTGGAATACCGGCAAGAATCGCTGCACTTCGACCGATGTTCATACCTTGATCGCCAGTTTGAGTTGCAGCAGCGATCGCCACATCATCGATATCTGCGGGATTTAATTGTGGATTGCGCTCTAGTAGACCGCGGATTGCGCGAATTACTAGATCATCGGCGCGAGTTCCGTTATAGAGGGAACCGGCTTTACCAAATGGGGTACGAACTGCATCAATTAAGACAACGGACATACCAAAAGGTTACCCGTGAGTAAGGTTTTTTGCTACCTCGAATTGATGGTTAGCGCTATTAGCCAACTTTGGCTTCGTCGCGTGGCTTTGCCTTCTCAAATAGCGCTGGAATCTCGCGGATAAATGGCGCGAGGGTCACCAGCACATATACAAGCGAAGTTAGATTTACTCCGCTCTCTGGGAAGAGGCCAACTTCTGATAGCTCATGTAATGAATACTGAAGCACGCTAGCTGCGATGAAGATCAGCGCGATACCTGAAATGGTGAAGAACTTAGATAGATTGAAGCGGATCGCACCACGGTAGATTCCATAACCCAAGGCCACGGCAAGTGCTAAGCCGAGCACCAGGCCGATAGTTCCAAGTACGGCATCAGTTCCGGAGCGGAAAGTTGCATAGAGAAATAGTGAGGTCTCAAGGCCTTCACGGATCACGGCTACAAATGCCGCAAGCACCAAGGCGGTTCCGCTAATTGCCTTAGATACCTTCTCTTCGAGTTCACGGCGTAAATTCTTTGAGGTCTTTCGCATCCAGAAGACCATCCAGGTAACTAGGGCGACCGCTGCTAATCCGGTGACTCCAGCGAATAGCTCTTCGTTCTCCTCTGAGAGAGTGGCGCTGGTGAAGCTAAGTAGGGCACCAAAGGCGAGGGAGAGGAATACTGCTAACCCGACGCCCTTCCAGATACTGCTTCGAAGGTTAACCCGGCCAGTCTTAACGATATAGGCGAGCAAGATTCCAACTATGAGGCTTGCTTCAAGCCCCTCGCGTAGCGCGATCACAAAGGTATTTAGCACGAGTTGAAGATTAGGGGGAATCTAAGAATTACGCAACTTTTCCGTTGCGTAATTCGTCACGCTTTTGGAGCCGTCTCAGCGCCCTCTTCCACCTCTTCGATAAGCGCTTCGCGCTCGCCGAGGGCTAAAACCAGTAGAGGTGCTACCAGTTCGACCTGCCAACTTCTAGCGCCAAGCTTTGTAAGGCGCTCTCTTATCAGAGGTAGCTCTGGGCGAGTTTGATCCCAGCAGATTCTTCGAACCAGCTCTGGGGAAATTAAATTCTCAACCGGCAGGTTTAGCTCCTTAGCAAGCGTTGCCACTTTAGCGCGGGCATGGGTAAGTGGGGCATAACGTTCGGGGAACTTCTCACGCCATTGTTTAACCGGTGGCATGCCATCGCCATTTAATCTCATCAAAGGCGGTTCGCTTAAGCGCGCTCGCTCGATTGCTTTGATCCAGATATCAATATTCTCAAGCCATCTTTGGCGAAGGCCAATTGGGCGAAGCGTTTTATTAAAACCTTTATTTGTAGTTGGTGCATGCACGGCTAATTCGGTGATGGCGCTATCTGATAGCAACCTACCGGGTGCGACATCGTTGGCAGCTGCGATCTCATCGCGTGCCAACCAGAGTTCCTTAACGATTGCCAACTGCTCCCGTTTTCGCACCTTATGCATGCCAGATGTTCTACGCCAAGGATCTTC
>JBJTHJ010000128.1:0-24227 GCA_046094385.1 Candidatus Nanopelagicaceae bacterium | reverse complement strand
CTTGGCGGATGGCACAAAATGCCATAAAGGTCTTTGAAGAGCATGGACTTACTCCACCTGCCATCATCGCAATTTTTCATTCTGGTTCTAAAAGCGATATCCACGGTCGAGCCAAGGATTTATCGCCACAAGGTGCATTTGAAAAAGGCATCCAGCCTTTAATGAAAACTGAGTTACAAGTTGGTGACCTGCGTGGCGATGATTACCAGAAATTAATCGCTGAACAGATAGTGCCTAGCGTCACAAGCTTCCTGAATTTCACGCCAAACTTTTCAGAGACTGCAATGATTGGTTCGAGCATGGGTGGCTTAGCAACTCTAAATGCGCTCACTCTACGCCCCGAATTCATTAAGACTGCATTGGCATTCTCACCACATTGGGTACTTGGCGGCAAACCTCTAGTCGAACATATTCTAAAAGAGTTACCAAAACCTGGTTCCCATAAAATCTGGATGAGCCGAGGCGATAGAAAATTAGATAGCACCTATAAACCAGATCAAGATCATGCCGATAAATTGATGCGCGAGTTAGGTTGGCGCTCAGATTACCGCAGCACAGTTTTTAAGAAAGCAGCTCACAATGAGCGAGCCTGGGCAAAACAAGTTGATGATGCTTTTAGATTTTGGTTACTTAATTAGATAGCTCTGGATGGCAGAAGCCAACTTCTGATCGTTGGCATTCTTGACTACGGCAACTACTTCTAACGAACTTCCTTTTTTATATTTATTTGGATTTAAATAGACTCTGTATAAACCATCTTTAAAACCGGTAGCACCGATGATTCTGCGATCTGAGGTGCCTACTACTGACCAAGCTTTGCCTTTTTGGCGAACCGCAAAGGTGACCTCATTGAAATCACTGCCTGGGACACTGGCCGTAAGTGCCAATAGGCTCTCATTGGTCCTGATGTCGATGAATGGTTTGGCCAAGTTAATCGCTAATTTGGTGTTTGGCTGGAACTGATTATCTGCCTTCAAGACCACCCAACTTCTGGCAGGAATCACTAAATTGACGGCTCTTTCGGTGGCGTTAACCTCTTCACCTTTGCCTGAGATAACGCTCCACCTGGAGTTGGTTGTAGAGACTGGTAAATTCAACTTAGTTGCATTATCACGTCCATTAAATGCCACCAAATACTCCTGTTTATTTAAATATCTACTTACTGCAAAAGCGCCATCATTTGCATAACGCAACTGTTGGGTTCCGTAACGAAGCGCTGGATTCTGCTTGGTTAAATTCTGCAACTCAGAAATGGTCTTTTCCAATGGGTTTGTAATATCAAAAGCGCTCTTGGTCCCTATTGGAGAGCCACCAATTCGAATTTCATTTTGCCAATTGATGACTTGGGTTGGGAACATATCTTGGCGAGCTAACTTATCGCCACCATTTCCAGTCATTCCTTTCTCGGTTCCGTAATACAAAGCCGGCCCACCTCGAAGTAAAAAGAGGAGTGATTGTGCAAATTGGCCACGCTCTAAAAGTTGTTCTGGTGTGGCTTCGGTATTTCCTTGCAAGAAATTACCAATTCGTCCCATGTCATGGTTATCCAAAAAGGTGGCGAGGCCATATGCGCTAGTGGAGGCAGTGGTATATAAGTCATCTTGATTGAATAGATCCCACAGGTCTCTTTCACCATTTCCATAGATTGCATACTTGGATGCCGCATTTTGAAATGGGAAATCAAGAACACTTGGGAATTTGTAATCGGTTACAAACTTAGCTAGATAATTGGGGTCGTTATCCCAAACTTCCCCAAAGATTGGGAAGTAGCTTTTGCCTGCATTTGTCGCGGTCTTCAAGATTGCTGGTAAGAAAACCTGCCAAAACTCTGGATTCACGTGCTTTGCAGTATCAATTCGGTACCCATCAATATCGAATTTGGTGATCCACTCCTGCCAATTCTTGGTCCAGCCAGCAACCACCTCTGGTTTTTCGGTGAAGACATCATCTAAACCGAAGAAATCTCCAAAAGTTGAGGATTCACCGGAGAAAGTTGAATCGCCACGGTTGTGATAGTTGGTGATGTTATTTAGAAAAGCCGGAGCTTTCGCATTCTTATATCTATCGCTAACTATCGGTGGGACCGGAAATGATCTATTTGCACAGAGCTTAGGAAAGTTAGCTTTCCCTGCGAACTTGGCAGGATCAAACTTCTTTCCACTGCAATCCTTATATGGATAACTTGCCAAATCTGAGTAGCTATATACATCGCCACGATATCTGATCACATCAGCAGTATGGTTAATCACGATATCAACTATGACTTTGATATCTCTCTTGTGAGCTTCAGCTACAAAATTCTTGAAATCTGCCTCGGTACCTAGATGTGGATCAATTGTGGTGAAATCCAATCCCCAATAGCCATGATAGGCAGCCGAATCCCCTTGTACGTATCTCTGCTTTACCGGTGGAGTTATCCAGATGGAGTTGAAGCCAAGTCCTGCGATGTAATCAAGTTTCTCGGTTAGGCCTTTTAGGTCTCCACCATGAAAATATCCAATATCGGTTGGGTCATAGCCGGTGACTGCAGAGAACCCGGTGAGGCCAGCTTCATCATTACTTGGGTCACCATTTGCAAAACGATCGATCATCACAAAGTAAATCTGAGATTTAGCTGCACCATCTCGCACGGTATCTCTTGCTAGAGATGTTAAATCATCTGCAGCGCTTGTGTATGTGACAAATGAGAGAATTAAAACTAAGCCCAATATTTTTCTGATCATCTTAGTTTCCATACTCCCTGACCCGCCTGATTGGCCTTAAATTTAATGCGAGTACCTGAAGCTTTCTGTCCATATAAAGTCTTGCTGATTCGATAGCCCAGTTTTGCAAGATCTATATCAACATTTCCAGGTTTTGCCACAATTAAGACCAATACTGCGCTCTGCTTTGATTCTCGCAAATATGCGATATATCCAGCTTCGGCTGCCACCCAACGTAAGCCACCATTGATCAGTGCGCTCTCCGTGCGACGTAACTTGGTCAACTTCTTCACTTCAGCTAAGAACTTAAGATCCCAATTACTTCGATCTTCCCAATTAATTGTGCGCCTACTATCTTCTCCGCCCCGACCTTCAAAACCAATCTCGTCTCCCATGAAGATCGATGGCACTCCTGGATATGTAAGCAGCATGGTCATTGCTGCCAGATGTTTATCCTTATCTCCACCTACGATCGTTCTAAATCTTGGGGTGTCATGGGAATCTAAAAGCACCATTGATGCTTCCAGGGCTCGCCACGGAATCGATCCATTGAAATTCCTGATGGTTGCGACTAATTGCTGGCCAGATATTCGTGGTGAGTCAATTGGAAGTCCTTGGAAGCCACCACTTAGCTTGGCCTTCTCATTCATCCATGATGAGAGCGGTCTTGAGAATCCTTGATAATTCATGGTTCCATGCCAACCAGCACCTGATAGATCATTGGCCACAAAATCGGCATTCTCAGCAACTAACCAAGCGTCTGGTCTGCTCTCTTCGACCGCTTTACGAATTCCGTACATAACTTCATCGTGGATATCAATCTCGCCATATTTACCAGTCATATTGCCGACGTCAACGCGCCAGCCAGACATGCCAAACTTAGGTGACAACCATTTGCGAATGATCGAATTTGGCGCTTCATACATTAACTTTTTCAGCTCTTTAGAGGCGTAATTAAGTTTTGGTAAGGATTCAAGTCCCCACCAACCCTCGTAGCCCCATTTATATTTCTTATTCCAGTAGAAAAATCCAGCCTCTTTGCTCTTCTTATCTCGTTTTGCTTTGGCCAGCCAATAATGCCCAGCTCCACAATGATTTGAAGTGATATCTCCAACCAAACGAATCTTCTTGCGATTGGCAGCTTTTACCAGTGCAAACCAAGCCTTGTTTCCACCTAATAATGGGTCTACCTCATCAAAACTACTTGCGTCATATCGATGATTGGAACGAGCTGGGAAGAACGGAGTGAAATAGATTCCATTGGCACCAACTTCAAGCACATGGTCAAGATGATCTGCTACGCCAAATAAGTCGCCACCATAGATTTCAGTGCCGGTAAATTTACTCTTATCTCGTGGTGGCAGATTCCAATCTCGTGGAGTCGCCCAATCTGGCAAAACTTTTCGAAAATCAAACTTCTTGGTATCGGTCTTCGCAAATCGATCTGGAAAGATTTGGTAGAAAACCGAAGACTTTAGCCAGCTTGGATAAGCCGGACGTGCCACCAGAAGAAAATCGCTATTTGAATGTACGTCGTGGTTACTTAAACCTGCTGCACTTAGCCAGTCATATCTATTTGGTCCTGCAAAGAGAAAACGATAACGAGTCTCGTAGTTGATGATGGGGATGGTTATGCCCCACCAAGATTCGACTTTTCCTTTTTTGATCCGTTTTAAATGGGCGGTACGTGGTTCGCCATCGTGATAGTAACGAATTACAGCATTATCAAATTTATATGAGTTGGGGGTGCGAACTTTGAAAGTTACCTTCTGCCCCAATTTAGGCGAAGCGTTACTAAGATAAAGTTCGCTGCCATCATGATGTGGCTCGATTAGCATGGCCAATTATGGCTTTAATTCTCGATTTTTAAGGTTTTCTAACTATTTATGTAGTTGATCTACAGATGCATCCCAACCAGTGACATCTTCTGGCTTTCGAGGCGCTTTACCTACATATCGAGCTGACGGGCGGATCAAACGTCCGGTGCGCTTTTGCTCGAGGATGTGAGCAGACCAACCCGCGGTACGCGCAGAGGTAAACCTCGGGGTGAACATATGTGCCGGAACTTCAGCGAAATCCAAGAGAACTGCCGCCCAAAATTCGACATTGGTCTCAAGGACCCGATCAGGGCGACGTTCACGCAATTCAGCAAGCGCAGCCTCTTCGAGCGCTTTGGCAACTTCATATCTAGGTGCAGCCAACTCTTCACATGTGCGTCGTAAAGTGCGAGAGCGCGGATCTTGAGCGCGATAAACACGATGTCCAAATCCCATCAAACGCTCACCTTTATCTAATAATTCTTTTACATAAGTGCGCGCATCACCACGTTGCTCAACCTCTTCGATCATATGTAGAACTCGAGATGGTGCACCACCATGTAAAGGTCCAGACATCGCACCAATCGCACCTGATAGCGAGGCAGCAACATCCGCACCAGTTGAAGCAATTACTCGAGCGGTAAAAGTAGATGCATTCATACCGTGTTCCGCAGCAGAGACAAAGTAAGCATCAACAGCACGAACATGCTTTGGATCAGGTTCACCGCGCCAACGAATCATCATTCGTTCAGTTACGGTATGAGCTTTATCAATCTCTGATTCGGGAACGGCTGGGGCTGCATATCCTCTTGCAGATTGCGCAACATAAGAAAGTACCATCACCGATGCGCGAGCCAAATTGTCACGCGCCTCTTCGTCCGATATATCTAGAAGTGGTTTAAAACCCCAAGCTGGTGCGAGCATCGCAATTGCAGATTGCACATCAACACGCACATCACCTGAATGAACTGGTAATGGAAATTTCTCAGCCGAAGGCAGGCCGGGATTAAATTGATCGTCAACTAACAATCCCCATACATTTCCGAATGAGACGCGACCAACTAGATCTTCGATATCAACGCCACGATAGCGAAGTGCGCTACCTTCCTTATCTGGCTCGGCAATCTCAGATTCAAATGCGATAACGCCTTCGAGACCCGGCTTGAAATCCTCACTCATGCGGCTAATTCTGCCCCCATTTTTTAGGGGTAAAAACCAAAGGCCAACCACGATAAAGTGACCTTAGATACATGAACCGCGAAGAAATCCAATCGATGCGCCGCTTATACAGCGAGCGGGAGTTAGCCCTGCCCGATGACCCTATTGTCGGATTTAAAACTTGGCTAAAAGAGGCGGCCGAACTTGTCTCAATTGTCGAACCCAATGCCATGGTGCTATCGACTTTAAGTGGCGATGATGAAATCACCAGCAGATCAGTTTTATTGAAAGATGCAAACGAAGATGGATTTACCTTCTTTACAAATTACAACTCCAGAAAAGCAACTGCGATTGAAGCCAATCCCCAAGTCTCTTTATTGTTTCCATGGTATCCAATGGAGCGACAAGTAATTGTTCAAGGATATGCAGAGAAAATCTCACGCGAAGAATCGGAGAGTTATTTCAAAACCAGACCTTGGTCTTCGCAAATCGGGGCATGGGCTTCACAACACTCTGCACCACTTGCAAGTCGCGAAGAGGTCGAATCAAGGTTCAAGGGAGCCGCAGAGAAATGGCCCGAAGGAACCGTGGTACCGACTCCCCCATTTTGGGGCGGCTACCTAGTAAGACCTTTTGCCATTGAATTCTGGCAAGGACGTAGATCGCGCTTACATGATCGAATTCGTTTTGAACGGTCTCAAAATTCGGGAGAGATTTCTACTGACTGGGTAGTAAATCGATATTACCCATAAAATCCAATTATGAGCGAAATAAAAATTCCGGAGAGTTTAAAGCCAAGGGATGGACGTTTTGGTTGTGGTCCTTCAAAGATCAGAGCCGAAGCGCTGGATGCGCTCCTTGAATCTCGGAATATTCTTGGTACTTCACATCGCCAAAAACCAGTAAAGCAAGTGGTAAACAGAGTTAGAACTGGCTTGAAATCATTATTCGACCTTCCAGATGGATATGAAGTCGTGCTTGGCAATGGTGGATCCACTGCCTTTTGGGATATTGCAGCTAGCGGATTAATCGAAAAACGCTCGCAACATTTAATTTTCGGCGAATTCTCAAGCAAATTTGCACAAGCCGTCAAAGAGAATCCATTCATAGCTGATCCCTCAATCATTAGCACCGAGCCTGGTTCCCATCCATTGCCGATTGTCGAAGCTGATGTTGATGTATATGCACTTACTCATAATGAGACCTCCACCGGAGTATCGATGCCCATCAAACGCCTAGCGAATACCGAAGGCTCTCTGGTCCTAGTTGACGCTACCTCCGCAGCTGGAGGCCTGATGGTCGATTCAAAAGAGTTCGATACCTACTATTTTGCGCCCCAAAAATCTTTTGCATCTGATGGTGGACTCTGGATTGCGCTCATGAGTCCAGCGGCACTTGAACGAGCAGCCAAGATCAAAGAATCAGGGCGATGGATTCCAGCATTCTTTGATCTGACAATCGCAATTGAAAATTCGAAGTTAGATCAAACTTATAACACTCCTGCATTAGCCACCTTGATTCTGCTTGCAGAGCAGATTGAGTGGTTCAATCAAAATGGCGGATTGAGTTTCTCCTCTGGCCGCAGCCAACAAAGTGCGAAGATCATCTATCAATGGGCCGAGAGAACCAGTTACACACATCCATTTGTGGCAGATCCATCAATGCGTTCAAATGTGGTTGCGACCATTAACTTTGAGGATTCAATTGATGCTGCAAAAGTTGCCGCTACCTTACGTGCAAATGGCATCGTGGATACTGAGCCTTACCGCAAATTAGGCAAAAATCAATTGCGCATCGGTATGTTTCCAGCTGTTGAACCAAGTGATATTGAAGCGTTAACGAAGTCAATTGAATATGTGGTCGATAAAATTTAGATAGCCAGATTTAAGATCCACTAGCTTTGAAGCACCGACTTCACGCTGATATCGCCAGGAATTCGAGCGCTCTTTCTATAAATAAGTAGCGCAATTATCGAAGCCAAAATCGTGAAAATTCCACAGAATGCGATGGTGAACCTGGGACCAAATTGCTCGGCGGTATATCCAATCAAAGGCGAGCCGATGGGGGTACCACCCATGAAAATAAACATGTAGATACCCATGATGCGACCTCGGATTGCGCTATCAGAATTGGCTTGCACATATGAATTGGCTGCAATCATCATGGTCAACGCACTGATTCCGTTTATCGGTAGCAATAAGGCATAGATGTGATAGCTCGGTGCAAGCGATAATGCAAAGACCCAAATACCAAAGATGGCTGCGGCAACAGGCACAAAAGAGATACTTCGGGTTCGATCATATCTAGCAGATAACAATGCACCAGTTAAAGAACCTAATCCAACTGCAGTTCCTAAGATTCCATAAGCAGCTGCGCCTTTACCAAACTCTTTGGTTGCCATTAAGGCATTAAAAATCTGATTATTCAAACCAAAATTTGATGCGAAGAAGACTGCAATCAAGACTAGTTGCAAATCTGGTCGCTTTCTTATGTAAGCAAATGCTTCTCGCAAAGTACCGTCAGTTGGCTCTTTATATTGATCATGCAACTCTTCACGTTTGACTGCGAAGAGCGCCAACATGACCACGAGAAATGAGAAGCCATTAATCAAGAACGATGGTCCAGTTCCGAAAGCAGCGATCAAAAATCCCGAAACCGCTGGTCCAACCAACCTGCCGAAATGGAAGTTTGCGCTATTTAAGCTCATGGCATTGGTGAGATCATCTCTACCGACAATCTCAATATTGAAACTTTGACGAATTGGGGCATCGATAGCGGCGAAAATACCGAGCAAAAATGCCAAGATATAAATCTGCTCCATGGCTACGTGATCGGTAATTACCAAAGTTCCCAGAATCAGCGCAGTTAGCCCCCCACCAAAATTGGTGATTACCAAGGCATTTCGCTTATCCACTTTATCGGCCCAGACGCCACCTTGCATGCTAAGTAACATCACCGGCAGGAATTGCAATGCGGTCACAATGCCTAGATAAGTGCCGTTGTTATTAGTTAGCTCCAATACCAACCAATCTTGTGCAATACGCTGCGCCCAAGTTCCAATATTGGTGAGCAAACTAGCTGCATAAAGAATTCTAAAATTACGATGCCTGAAAGCGCGCCAATTACTAGATTGATCAATATTATTTAAACGCGAGAGCATGTCAGAATAGTACTTGTAAGGATAAACTCACCTCATGAAGCGAACCATGATCTCTCTGGTGATAGCTGGAATGGTAATTTGGGTCGTGGCAGCCATTTTCGGTTTGGCATTTGGTGCAAGTTCCAGATTTATTTGGACTTGTATCGTGGGATTCCTGCTGGGATTTGTAGGTATTGCAATTACAACTTTAAAAGACCGTGCCGGCGGCGTTTAATTCTTTTTACGAACTCTTTTTACTGCTTTACTAACGTGATGCTTGGTGCGATTTAGCCAAATCTCAGCCCAGGTAAATTCGGTGGCCAAGATCGCAAGGCCTGCAATGATCAATGGGATTCCGGGGCCAGGCAAAACCAAGAATGCAATTCCAAGCACCACCAAAGTTGCACCTACAGTTGCGACCATGATCCAACGAACTGGATGTGGCAATTTACGCCAGGTGCCTTTGAAATACTTGATCATTTATATATCAATTGCTAACAGATAAGTTAGGCGTTATCTTCGATTTGCTGGGCGATACCGCGAAGTACTTTGCCTAAACGCTCGGCCTCGACCGCAGTTGGGTATTTTCCACGACGAATATTGTTGCCAACTCGATCTAAGATTTTGATGGAGTCTTCGATGATCGATGCGAGATCATCGGTTGCGGCGCGAGTAGATGCAGCCAAAGAGGTTGGTGCTTCAATAACCCGCACCGAAAGCGCCTGTGGGCCACGACGTCCTTCGGCAACGCCAAACTCAAGTTTGGTGCCAGGCTTTACCGTGGTTACGCCCTCCGGTAGGGCGGTTGCTGCTAAATAAACATCTTCGCCCTCATCGGATTCGATGAACCCAAAGCCCTTTTCGAGGCTAAACCATTTGACTTTACCAGTTGGCATAGTTGGCTCCTTTTGGATCGGTTCCGATGAATAGTTAAATTCTAACCTAAATGGTTAGACGGTCGCTTCCGAATGTGCGCCGCATCCATGGTCAACGGATACCACCTTCGCATCTTCGGGAGAGATTGCATTCGCACAGACTCCGAACGCACTTCGCAAGGAACCTGCGATCGGTAAGAAGAAACCACAAGAGCCGCAAGGTTTGGGAGCTGCCTTTGCAACAGCAGCGTTTGGTCCACGATCGCCGTCATACCAGCGCTTTGCTGCCTGATCTCGACCTTCAATCGAAAGCACTCTTAATCTTCCTAAGCCAAGCTCCCATAGTTGAGTTGGATCCAACTCTTCATCTTGTGGAAGTGCGGCAAATCCTGGGACTAAACGCGCATCATCAGGCTGACTTGGCACGATATCGCCAACTCCAACATCACCTGGCTGTAACCGATCAGCATATGGAATCCATTTTGGTGCAAGGAGCGAATCTGGTCCTGGAATTGCAACTACATCACAGATTGTGGCTTCTGAATCTGCATCCACTTTTGCGACCGTAACAGACCAGCGCCAACCTTTGTAACCAGGCAAATTTGATTCGAAAAGATAATTTGCAAGACGATCTTGATCATCAAATTCAACGCCAACAAATGCACCAACTAGCTCTTTAGCGCCAGCTGCATCAACAGCGGCGCTAAGAGCTAAATCAGTTGCATCAAATGACATTAAAAGTCCATGTCGCCACCAGCGCCTGCTGGCATCGCTGGAGTCTTCTCTGGCTTATCTGCAATCACCGCTTCAGTGGTTAGGAAGAGCGCAGCGATAGATGCCGCATTCTGTAGCGCTGAACGCGTTACCTTTGCCGGATCGATGATGCCGGCTTTAATCATGTCCACATATTCGCCGGTAGCCGCATTTAGACCATGGCCTGGCTCTAAGTTACGTACCTTCTCAACGATTACGCCACCTTCAAGTCCAGCATTCGCGGCAATCTGCTTGAGTGGAGCTTCGATCGCAGCTTCGACGATCTTCGCACCGACCGCCTCTTCACCAGTAAGTTTCAAAGTTGGAAAGACTTTAGCGCCAGCTTGAATTAGCGCAACGCCACCACCAGCGACGATGCCCTCTTCGACCGCAGCTTTTGCATTACGAACTGCATCTTCAATGCGGTGCTTGCGCTCTTTCAACTCTACTTCAGTAGCTGCGCCAGCTTTGATAACCGCAACGCCACCTGCAAGTTTTGCTAGGCGCTCTTGTAACTTCTCGCGATCGTAATCTGAGTCAGACTTCTCGATTTCTTGGCGAATCTGTTGAACCCGACCTTTGATCTGTCCCTCATCACCAGCGCCTTCGACGATAGTGGTCTCATCCTTGGAAATCACTACTTTGCGAGCGCGACCAAGTAGCTCAATACCTGCTTGATCTAGCTTTAATCCAACCTCTTCGGAGATCACAGTAGCGCCAGTTAAAATCGCGATATCTTGCAGCATCGCCTTACGACGATCACCAAATCCAGGCGCTTTTACTGCGGCCGAGCGGAAGTTTCCGCGGATCTTATTGACCACCAATGTTGCGAGCGCTTCTGCCTCTACATCTTCTGCGATGATTGCAAGCGGCTTACCAGTCTGCATGACTTTCTCTAAAATCGGCAACATATCCTTGATATTTGCGATCTTGGAATTTGCAATCAAGATATATGCATCTTCAAGAACCGCTTCCATACGATCGGTATCAGTTACAAAGTATGGCGAGATATAACCTTTATCAAAACGCATACCTTCGGTCAGCTCTAACTCAAGGCCGAAAGTATTTGAATCTTCGACAGTGATTACACCCTCTTTGCCGACTTTATCCATCGCTTCTGCGATCATCTCGCCGATTGTGGTGTCCGCAGCTGAAATCGATGCAGTTGCAGCGATTTGATCTTTGGTTTCGACATTCTTAGCCATCTTTAAAAGTTCATTGGTTACTGCTTCAACAGCCTTCTCGATACCTCGCTTGATGCCCATTGGATTTGATCCAGCTGCAACGTTGCGCAATCCTTCGCGAACTAGAGCTTGGGCCAGCACGGTTGCAGTGGTGGTGCCATCGCCTGCGACATCATCGGTCTTCTTAGCGACCTCTTTTACAAGCTCTGCACCAATTTTCTCCCATGGATCATCAAGTTCGATCTCTTTTGCAATTGAGACTCCATCGTTGGTGATAGTTGGTGCGCCCCACTTCTTCTCAAGCACGACATTACGTCCGCGAGGTCCTAGGGTTACCTTGACTGCATCAGCTAATACATTCATTCCGCGCTCAAGACCGCGGCGAGCCTCTTCATTAAAGGCGATCTGCTTTGCCATCTTTTTCTCCATCTCTCGGATCTATCAAAAATTTGGGGCCATTTCACCATTCTTACTCTGGTTATCACTCTGACCCCGTGAGTGCTAACGCAAAGGGTAATTGAAGGGCGATTTAGGCTCAAATCGGTTGCCCCTGGGTAAATCCCCAATTAACTGCCCAATGAGAGGCGAATGAGCGTGGATTTGAGCGTGAGCAGGGGTATGGTTGATACCGAGCGCTGGAGGGCTAACCCTGGGCGCGTCGAACGGAGGAGATAGATATGGCAGAGACATATAAAGGTGACGCTTACTGCGTGAAGTGCAAGGAGAAGCGTGAATTCGAAGGAACCGTAAAGGTTTCCGACTCTGGTCGTCGCATGGCGCAGGGCATCTGCTCAGTATGTGGCACCAAGCTAAACCGCATTCTCGGCAAGGCGCAGTAACCATAAGTAGTTAAACCCGCTCTACGCCAAGTGCGTGGGGCGGGTTTCTCTTTTCTTTAACTCTCCCAAGTTTGATACTTTTACCGACATGGCAGATAGCAGCTTCGATATCGTCTCCAAGATCGACCGCATGGAGTTGGACAATGCAGTCAACCAAGCAACCCGTGAATTGGATACCCGCTTTGACTTTAAGGGAACCGGAACCAAGCTTGAGATGGCCGGCGATCTAATCAAGATCGAATCCGAGACCGAGGAGCGCGCTAAGGCCGCGCTCGAGGTTTTAAAAGAGAAGATGATCAAACGCAATGTCTCACTTAAACACATCGATCCATCAGAGCCACAACAATCTGGCAAGTTAACCAAGATTTCAGTTGCGCTCAAAGAGGGAATCTCAACGGAGAACGCCAAAAAGGTCGCAAAGTTATTGAAAGATGAAGGACCTAAATCAATTAAGACTCAGATTCAAGGAGATGAACTTCGAGTATCCAGCAAATCCCGAGATGATCTGCAAACTGCGATTGCGCTAGTAAAGGCAGCCACCCTTGATTTCGCCGTGCAATTCACAAATTATCGTTAGAACTTTGTAGATAGAATCTAAATTGAATAAATCAAATAGTGAATACAAATTAGGACTCACATTCGGATTCTCTGCCTACATTCTCTGGGGACTCTTTCCTCTTTATTGGCCACTTCTTAAACCAGCCACTGCACAAGAGATCGTCTCGCATCGCGCAGTCTGGACATCAGTCTTCTGCATTTTGATTTTGGCATTTCAAAGACACTTAAGAAAGACCTTTGCATTGATGTTTACCAAACGAGTATTCATCCGATTGGCACTGGCTTCTGCTCTAGTTTCTGTAAATTGGTTGGTTTACATTTGGGCCACAAACAATGGACATGTTGTTGAAGCCGCCCTCGGTTATTACATAAATCCCTTGATTATCATCGCTTTTGGCGTGGTCCTACTTAAAGAGAAATTAAGAAAGATCCAGTGGGTTGCAGTGGGGCTAGGAGCGATTGGAGTCCTAGTTTTAACGATCGATTACGGCAGGCTTCCCTGGATCGCACTTACCTTGGCGATCTCTTGGGGTTCATATGGGCTGATCAAAAAACAACTGAATTTGGGAGCAGTGGAAGGGCTAGCGATTGAAACCATGATCGCTTTTTTACCTTACGCGGGATTTATCCTCTATCTGGCTTCGAAAGGTGAGGGGCAATGGGGCGGCTCTTGGAAGTTGACGATTCTTTTGACCGCAGCTGGCGCAATTACTGCAATTCCTTTGTTGCTATTTAATGGCTCTGCCACTCGCCTGCCATATTCAACAATCGGACTCTTGCAATACATCACGCCAACGCTCCAGTTTTCAATTGGGGTTTGGATTAATCACGAATCAATGCCAGCTGCTAGATGGTTAGGTTTTGTGATTATTTGGGGAGCATTGATTGCTTTAGCGACCGACTTAGTTAAATCAACCAACTCGGTCAATAATCAAATCGCATAGAGAGTAGAGCGCAGTACTGGCATCGCTAATTGGTAGCGGACCAAGCGCTGCCCTTGCTTCTTTGGCGATTGCTTGCAATTGCAAACGTGATTGCGCTAATGCCTCATGATTTCGTAATTCATTAATTACCCACTGCAACTTTTCATCTGATTTTATTGGAGCAGAGAGCGCTAACTTAAGAGAAGCATCTTTCGGGTCTTCGGATTTAAGGGCATTTAAAGTGACTAATGTGGGGATTCCTTCGCGCAAATCTGTGCCTGGGGTTTTACCGGATTCATGGGAATCACTTGCAATGTCGATCACATCGTCTGCTAATTGAAAAGCGATACCGATCTTCTCGCCGAATTGCGTCAAGGTCTCTATCTCTTCTCTGGTGCAGCCAGCAAACATTGAGCCAAATCTAAGTGAGGTGGCGATCAAAGAACCAGTCTTATCTGCAACAACCTGCAAATAATGTTCCAATGGATCATCCCCTGCAGATGGCCCTTGGGTCTCTTGGATCTGCCCGATTACCAATCGCTCAAAGGTATCCGCCTGCAACTTAACAGCCTCAGGCCCAAGCTCTGCCAAAATCTGTGACATTTTTGCAAAGAGGTAATCACCCGTCAGGATCGCAACTGAATTTCCCCAGCGGCTATTAGCGCTCTCTACGCCTCGTCTAAGTGGCGCTTCATCCATCACATCATCGTGATAGAGCGTCGCTAAATGAGTTAATTCGCAGACCGCCGCTGCCTTTATTACTCGTTCATTGATTCCGTCGCCAACTAAAGCTCCAAGAATGGTAATTAGCGGCCGAAATCGCTTTCCGCCAGCCACTATTAAATGGCGCGAAGTCTCATTTGCAAAAAGGTATCTTCCTTGAATCCTAGAGTTGAGGATCGATTCAACCTCAATTAAACCTGAAGAGATTGTAGCTTCTAACTCGGGAGCAAGGCTTGGGATTCCAAAATTAGACATCTTTTAATCTAACTAAATTAGCGGATGAAAGTAGCGTAGTTATTTATGAAATTGATCAACGGTGTTGGGATCACACCGAAAACCAGAGTTGCGATGCCGCTGATTAGAACCACACTGCGAGTCAATGAAGTTGGAATCACAACTGTGGTGCCATCTTCAATCGGCTCTCTGAAGAACATCAACACGATAACTCGAATGTAGAAGAATGCAGCTACTGCAGAAGATAGAACGCCGACGATAACTAGTGCCGTACCGCCCGCTTCGTACGCAGCGGAGAAGATCGAAAACTTGCCAATGAATCCAGAGGTAAGTGGAATTCCAGCAAATCCAAGTAGATACGCAGCAAACAAGCCAGCAATCAAAGGAGATCGTTTTGCCAATCCTGCCCAGCGATTTAGATCCGTGACTTCACCATTGGCATCGCGAATCAAAGTCACAAGCGCGAAAGCTCCAA
Organism: Candidatus Nanopelagicaceae bacterium; assembly: GCA_046094385.1. GTDB lineage: Bacteria > Actinomycetota > Actinomycetes > Nanopelagicales > Nanopelagicaceae > ZLKRG08. The sequence continues at coordinate 8,847 of JBJTHJ010000128.1, read as the reverse complement.
TGGTGGTAAAGCCATATGTAGCGAGATAGAAGATGGAGGCGCGCAAGCCACTTTGGCTAAGTGCATAAACGCCAAGTAGCAGGAATCCCGCATGTGCAATCGAGGAGTAAGCAAGCATTCGTTTGACATCTCGTTGGGCAATCGCAACTAGCGAACCCAGCACCATCGTGGCAATTGCCACCACCATGATGATCGGACGCCAATTCCATTCGGCATTGGCAAAAGATGTATAAAAGATGCGAAGCATGGCACCGAAGGCCGCCAGTTTGGTGGCCGCAGCCATAAATGCGGTGATTGGGGTTGGAGCTCCTTGATAAACATCGGGTGTCCATGCATGAAATGGCACTGCACCTACCTTGAATAGTAGGCCCACCGACATGAAGACGATGCCGATTAACAAGAAGATATTGTTTCCAGTTCCACCCACTACAGATTCGCGAATTCCACTCAATGTGATGCTGCCAGAAGTTCCGTAAAGGAAGGCAGCGCCAAATAGGAAGAAGGCCGAAGCAAATGAACCCAAGAGGAAGTATTTAAGCGCAGCCTCCTGTGACATCAATCTGCGACGACGAGAGAGACCGGTCAAAAGATATAGAGGCAACGAGAGCAGTTCCAAAGCCACAAATAACGTAATCAAATCTGTAGAGATTGGAAATAGCATCATGCCTGAGATGGTGAAGAGCATTAGCGGATAGATCTCAGTTACCCGAATTCCGGCTGCTGATGCTTCAAGTTCTTCGCGAGAACCAGGTAGCGCTGATGCTGATGAGGTGAAGTTCTTCTCATCTGCAATCAGAAGAATGCCAAGCATCGAGACGAGAAGCACAAATAATTGAATCAAGAAAGCAGCGCCATCGAAGACCACAGAATTACCCGCAAGGTCTGTAGCTTCACTTGCTCGTACTCGAATCAATTGGCCAAGTGAGAGCAACAGAGTTGCCAATGTCAGCGGCAACTGAATCGAGGCGCGCTTATCCCGCCCGGCGAATGCTTCAACCAAGACTCCAATTAACGCACCCGCCAAAATGATGATGATGGGAGCGAGCAAGGAGTAATTAAGTACCGGAGAGATAAATCCACCCATTATTTGCCCCCTGCATTGTTGATAGTCGGAGTTGGATCGCTAAATCCAAGCGCTGAGACTGTGGCTTTCGCTGCTGGATTGATGATGTCAAGCAACGGCGCTGGATAGAAACCAAAGGCGATGATTGCTGCCATCACTGGTGCAATTGCAATCTTCTCGCGCAGATTTAGATCGGGCAGATTCTCATTGCCTGGCGTGGTTGGACCGTGTAGCGCTTTCTGTACTGGAATCAAGATATACAAAGCTGCCAGCACAATTCCGAATGTTGCGACGATTGCCGCAACTGGATATCGGGTGAACGTGCCAACTAATACCAAGAATTCACTGACGAAACTCGCCATACCTGGTAGCGCAAGCGATGACATTCCGGCCAAGAAGAAAGCCCAAGCCATAATCGGAGTTACTCGTTGCAATCCGCCAAAGTCGGCGATTGTGGTTGATCCACGTCTTGCCGCCATCCATCCTGCAACCAAAAAGAGCGCTGCAGTTGAGAATGCATGATTGAACATATACAAAGTCGCGCCACTGTGACCTTGTGAAGTCATTGCAAAGATTCCCATGGTGATGAAACCGAAGTGGGAAATCGAGGTGAAGGCGATCAATCGCTTGATATCTCTTTGCCCAATCGCCAGAAATGCCCCGTAAATAATTGAGATAACTGATAGCACCAGAATAGTTGGTGTAAATGTCTTGGTCGCTTCTGGAAATAGCGTCAAGCAATATCGGATCATTCCGAAAGTGCCGACTTTATCTAGAACGCCTAGCAGTAGAACTGAAGTACCCGGTGTTGCTGATTTTGCGGCATCTGGTAACCAGGTGTGAAATGGCCAAAGCGGCGCTTTGATCGCAAAGGCAATGAAGAATCCTAAGAACAACCAATTTTGAGTTGAGCTTGAGATTTGAAGCGTAGACAACGCACCGATATCAAATGTCCGGCCAACTTGGGGACCAGCAATCACATATAACCCGATGATTGATGCCAGCATCAATAAGCCACCAAATAGGCTGTAAAGCAAGAATTTCACGGCGGCCTTAGCGCGCTCACCAGTTCCGTAACCACCAATCAAAAAGTAGACCGGAACCAACATCGCCTCAAAGTAAACATAGAAGAGGAATACATCGGTAGCTGCAAATACCCCGATCATCATGGTCTCAAGAACCAGAATCAGAATATAGAAAGTCTTCACTGACCAGCGACCACCGGTTGCTTCATTCCATCCTGCAAGAACCACCACCGGAGCTAGAATCACAGACATCAAAATCAGTACCAGCGCGATTCCATCGATGCCAACTGCATAATTGATTCCAAACGCTGGAATCCAGGAACGTTTCTCCACAAATTGCAAGCCGGCACTTGAGCGATCAAATTGCAACGCCAATGCGATACCGGCTGCAGCCACTATCAATGTAGTTAGGAAGGCTAGCTTCTTGATGGACTCTTCGCGATCCTTGGCCACCGTTGCAATCAACGCAGCGCCAAGCAGAGGAAGCAACTGCATCACTGTTAAATAACTCATTTAGTAACCACCCAAATCGCAAGAAGCAGAAGCGCGATACCTGCCAACATCATCGCTGCGTAAGCACGGACAAAACCTGATTGGAGTTTGCGCAGTATTTGTCCTGATCCAACTGCAGCACCACCAACGCTATTGACTGCGCCGTCGATTACCTTCTCATCGATGGTCACTAAGCTCTCTGTTAAAACTTGGCCAGGACGCATGAAGACTGCTTCATTTACAGAGTCTTGTAATAGATCCTTTCTAGCGATCCTGGTAAATACCGATACCTGCTCGGGGGTATTCGGATTGGACTCTTGGCGATATAAATAAATCGCGTAACCAACTCCAATAGCCACCAAAGTTAAGACCATTAAGCTGACCACAGTATGCGAGACCAATTCGGGATGCTCTGCATGTTTGCTATGCGCAACCACTGGTTCCAGCCACTTCTTCAAAGAATCCCCGCTAGTAAATAGGAATCCAGATGCAATTGAACCAACTGCAAGTACTGCCATCGGCAACCACATCAAAATTGGTGATTCGTGAGGATGCACATCATCATCCCAACGCTTCTGGCTAAAGAAGGTCAGAATGAAAACACGCGACATGTAGAAGGCAGTTATGGCTGCACCCAAGAGCGCTGCACCACCCAATAGGTAGCCCTTTAGGCCACCAGCATTTAGCGCAACTTCAATCAACTTATCTTTAGAGTAGAAACCGGCAAATGGTGGAACTCCGATAATTGCCAAGTAACCAAATCCAAAGGTGATTGCAGTGATCGGCATAAATTTACGTAACGCACCATATTTACGCAGGTTGACTTCATCATTCATGCCATGCATTACCGAACCTGCGCCCAGGAACATACCGGCTTTAAAGAAACCGTGGGTCAGTAAATGCATAATCGCATAGGCATAACCAGCTGGCCCAAGCCCTGCACCTAAAATCATGTATCCGATTTGGGACATGGTGGATGCGGCAAGCGCTTTCTTGATGTCATCTTTAGCGGTACCGATAATTGCTCCGAATAACAAGGTGATGGCTCCGATTACCGCCACCGCAACTTGTGCATTTGGTGCTAGATCAAAGATGAAATTGGATCTGGTAATCAAATAAACACCAGCGGTAACCATGGTCGCTGCGTGAATCAGTGCTGAAACCGGAGTCGGACCTGCCATCGCATCGCCTAGCCATGCTTGCAATGGGAATTGGGCTGATTTACCAGTTGCCGCAACGAGCAGCATGATGCCAATCGCAGTTAGCGCCGCCGTAGATGCCTGCGGAGCAGCCTCTTTAATTCCTTCAAATGAGACCGAACCAAAGGTCACAAAGGCGATCATGATTGCAAATGAAAGCCCCGTATCGCCAATGCGATTCATTACGAATGCCTTCTTGGCTGCCGTTGCATATGCCGGTTTTTGATTCCAGAAACCAATCAATAGGTATGAAGCAAGGCCCACACCTTCCCAGCCAACATAGAGATTTAGGTAGGAATCACCTAGCACTAACAGGAGCATCGCTGCAATAAAGAGGTTTAAATAAGCAAAGAAACGACGGCGATCTGAATCATGCGACATGTAAGCAATTGAATAGATATGAATCAAAGTGCCAACACCAGTGATCAGCAAAACAAAGCAGATTGATAGTTGGTCCAGCAGCAGGCCAGCATCAACTTGAAAAGTTCCGACATTGATCCAGGTGAAGAGTTTCTGGTGCATCGCACGCTCTTCGGATGGCAATGCCACCATATCCATGAATAACTTTAAGCCGAGTACAAATGCTGAGCCTGAGAGCGCTGTTGCCAGCAGATGGCCCCACTTATCTGTGCGGCGACCACCAAGCAACAGAGTGATCGAACCTAGCAATGGCAACGCAATCAAGTAACCAATCATCGAATCACCGTCTCAACAAACTTGCATCATCAATTGATGCAGATCGACGGGAGCGATAAATCGTGACGATAATCGCCAATCCAATAACTACTTCGCAAGCTGCTATGACCATCGTAAAGAAAGCCACCACTTGACCATCTAGATTTCCATTGATTCTGGCAAAGGTGACAAAAGCCAAATTTGCGGCATTCAACATCAACTCAATGCACATAAAGACCACTATGGCATTACGACGAACCACGACTCCGACGGCACCGATCGTGAAAAGTAGCGCGGAGAGATAAAGGTAATTTGTGGGATTCATTAGCGCTCCTTTCTTTCGGGTCCTTCTAGTTCTTCTTCAACAGAAGCAGTCGCGATCTCTTTCAATGAGTACTCGCGGGGATCGCGGATCGTGCCACGCGCTTTTAAGGTGTCATTGATTGATTCAACGGCTGGCGAACCATCTGGAAGTAGCGCTGGCACATCGACACCGTTATAACGCGCAAAGACTCCGGGCGCTGCCTTACCTGCAGAATCCGCCAAACTTTCACCGCGAAAACGCCTAATTGCCAATTCACGTTGAGTCGGTCTTGGGGTGACGCGATTGCTATGTGCCAAAACCATCGCTCCGACTGCAGCAGTGATCAAGAGCGCAGATACCACTTCAAATGCCCAAACATAGGTAGAGAACAATTTGTAGGCAATTGCTTGCACATTACCTTCCGCATTTGCCTCTGTTAAGCCGACAAAATTAAATCCGAATGTAGCTCTGCCGATTAATGCAATTAGCAGAACTCCAACACCAATCGATGCGCTAATGGCAGCTAAGCGCACACCTTTGATGGTCTCAACCAATGACTCTTTGGTATCCACACCTACCAACATCAAGATGAATAGGAAGAGCATCATGACGGCGCCGGTGTAAACCACAATCTGCACAATTCCAAGAAATGGCGCATCTTGAGCAATGTAGAAGAAAGCCAAGCTCAACATCACAAAGGCCATCAAAATGGCTGAGTGGACAGCTTTCTTAACTAGCAACATCCCAAGCGCTGCAATTACAGATAGCGGAGCCAAGATATAGAACTGGATTGCTTCCGGAGTTCCGGTGGTGCCGATATTTTCAAGCAACAAATTCACTTACTTGGCCTCCTGGGATGGATGAGCGCTTGTTACTTTTCCACGGTAATAATCGCCCTCATCGGTGCCTGGATACATCGGATGCGGCGGCTGCAACATGCCTTCCCGAAGCGGTGCCAATAGATCATCTTTTTCAAAAATCAATTTCTCGCGAGTGCGATCTGCCAATTCATATTCGTTGGTCATTGTTAAAGCACGGGTTGGGCAAGCTTCGATGCAGAGGCCACAGAAAATACAACGTAGATAATTAATCTGATAGACCTTGCCATAACGCTCACCTGGTGAGAAACGCTCTTGATCAGTGTTATCCGCACCTTCAACATAGATCGCATCTGCAGGACAGGCCCAAGCACAAAGTTCGCAACCAACACACTTCTCCAATCCATCTGGATGGCGATTTAATTGATGACGTCCATGAAAACGTGCTTCGGTTGGCGCTTTCACCTCTGGATATTCGACCGTCAACTTTGGTCGTCCGATATTGCGCAGCGTTACCCAGAAGCCTTTCGCCTGCGCTAAGAGGCTACCTTCTTTGGCCTCATCAACTGGCGCGGTCGAAACCTGCTCCAGTGAATTCTTCTTTGGCTCTAACTCTGACATTAACGAACCTCCGAGTTTTGGGTGGAATTACTAGATGGCAATTTCGGCACCGGAAATGTCGGTGGCGCAACTTCGATCTCTGGATGGATCTTCGCTTCTTGCTTTGCGCGATCCCAAAGTGAGGTCAGTCCCATAACCGCAAGTACCACTGCGCCTGAAAAGAGGGCGATGATGATTGTAGATGCGCCATTTGCAGATAGCGCTCGTAGAGTTGCCACGATCAAAATCCAAGCAAGTGAAGATGGAATCAGAACTTTCCAACCAAATTTCATAAATTGGTCGTAACGAATGCGTGGCAAAGTTGCGCGTACCCATACGAAAATATTGAAGAAGAAGGCAACTTTGGCCAAGAACCAAACCATCCCGAACCAGCCACCCAACCATTGTTCAGTGAAGCCAAGGCCTGGCAGCGCACGATAACCACCAAAGAAGAGCGTAGTGGCTAGCGCTGAAACAGTTGCGATATTTATATATTCGCCTAAGAAGAAGAGCGCAAACTTCAAAGATGAATACTCTGTGTGGAAGCCTCCGACCAATTCTCCTTCGGCCTCTGCCAAGTCAAATGGTGCCCGATTGGTCTCGCCGATCATTGATATTAAATAAATTACGAAGGATGGGAAGAGTACGACTACGTTCCACCATTTATCTTGTGCCACGACTATCTGGCCGGTCGACATTGAACCTGCATAGATGAATACCGCTACCAGTGAAAGGCCCATCGCAATTTCATAGGAGATAACTTGTGCGCTTGAACGAAGTCCACCAAGCAATGGGTAAGTAGAGCCAGATGACCAACCAGCTAAAACGATTCCGTAAACACCAACTGATGAGACCGCCAATACATAGAGAACCGCTATTGGTAGATCGGTCATCTGCATCGCTGTGGTCTTGCCAAATAAGGTAACTTCGCTAGTCATTGGCATGATTGCAAAGGCCATGAAGCAGGTGGTGGCGCTAATAATCGGTGCCAGAATAAAAACTACTTTATCTGCAGCTTTTGGAATTAAATCCTCTTTGAGGGCGAGCTTCACGCCATCGGCAAGTGATTGCAGTAAACCTTGTGGACCAGTTCTATTTGGTCCTGGTCGCTCCTGCATAAATCCGATTAAACGTCGCTCCCACCAAATAGCCATAAGTGTGAAGACCACCAAAATTCCGAAGGTCATTACCGCTTTGACGACGATCAACCAACCTGGATCATTTGCGATCAATTGCGCATTGGTCAATGTGTTCATGCCTTCACCACTGTCACCACTGAATTAGAGGCAGTTCCGAGAATTCGAAGCAATTCGGAGCCTGCAGAGTTTCGTGGTGCCCAGACCGCATCATCATGAATCGCTTCGATTAGCACTGGTAGCACGATTGCACCTTTGCTATTTGAGATCTTTACTAAATCTCCATCGACAGCTCCAATTGCAGATGCGCGCTTTGGTGAGATGACTGCAACGCTCTTGCGAGCAGTTCCGGCAAGGTTTGCCTCTCCATCTTGCAGTGATCCGCTATCCAAAAGTCGACGCCATGAAGTGAGTATGGCTTGATCTCCGGTGACTGAGATTGATGGGGCGGTAGAAACTCCACCAAATTCAGCGCGAGCGCCATCCCAATTTCCTATCGAAGCGAACTCATTGGCAGCGCTTGCAACGGTTGAGATATTGATAGCTCTGCCGATTTCATCTGCAAGTACCGAAAGGATTCGTACATCGCTACGTTGCAATGAGCTTTCTATTGCATCATCTATTGCAACATCGAAGCTACGTCCGCGACCTTCCCAATTAATGAAGGTTCCGCTCTTTTCTGGCACTGCTGCAATTGGTAAGACCACATTGGCGCGTTCGGTAACTGCAGATGGACGCATCTCTAATGAGACTACGAATGCTCTCTGAAGCGCATCCAGCGCAACTTCAGTATTTGCGCCATCGAATGGATCGACACCACCTACCAAAAGCGAAGCGATCTCGCCCTTGGCCGCAGCTGCATAAATCTCATCGGTCGAGAGTCCACGTGTCTCTGGTAAACCATGTACCCCCCACGCTGCCGCGATATCAACGCGAGCTGCGGCATCAGATACTGGGCGCCCACCTGGCAATAGATTTCCAAGTGCGCCTGCTTCAATCGCACCACGTTCACCTGCTCGACGTGGAATCCATGCCAATTTTGCACCGCTTCGGCTGGTTAAACCTGAGATCGCACTTAACAATCCAGCGCTCTCAGCTGCGCGCTCTCCGACTAAAACCACAGACTTATCAGTAAGTGCTAATCCGCCTAGCGCTGCGATTTCAGATCCAGGCGCTACACAAATGAAGTTGGATTTTAATTTTTCATTGCCGATTGAAAGCTTGGAAGCGATTGCATGAATCTTCAAATTCCGCTTGCGAACCGCCTTATTTAATCGCAAGAAGACGATTGGTGATTCTTCCTCTGGCTCGAAAGCGATCAGTACAACTTGATCTGCGTTATCGATATCGCGATATGTAATCTCTTTACCAACTACATGTGCTGCTAAAAAGGCTCGCTCTTCTTCGGTAGCTACTCTGGATCTAAAATCAATATCGTTGGTGCCAAGTGTGACGCGTGCGAATTTCGCATAACCATATGCATCTTCGACTGTGGTTCGTCCGCCAACTAAAACTGCCGCACGACCTGCAGTCAA
>JBJTHJ010000127.1:0-1389 GCA_046094385.1 Candidatus Nanopelagicaceae bacterium | reverse complement strand
TTCGCACAATCTAAATATTAGATAAAAAACCCTCAGATGCAATCATCTGACTATATAAATTTAGGCTCGTTGCCGCTTTCTGCCCACAAATTGACCTGCAATAACTATTGCAAGAGCGATGAAGAACATCATAGAACCAATAACATTAGCTTGAGGCGGAATGCCACGAGCGCTAGAAACATAAACAAATTTCGGAAAAGTCATCATGGTGCCAGAATTGAAGTTAGTGATGATGAAATCATCGAAAGATAGCGAGAAGGCAAGTAACGCAGCTCCTGCGATGCCCGGCATAACCAAAGGCAAAGTCACTCGGCGGAAGGTTTCAAATTCATTTGCATAGAGATCCATAGCTGCTTGTTCGAGCTTTGGATCTAGGGATGCAATGCGCGCTTTTACGGTTACCACCACAAAGGAGATGCAGAACATGATGTGTGCAATTACGGTTGTTAGGAATCCTGGATTGACGCTTAAGGATAGGAACATCGCAAGTAGCGATGCACCCAAGACAATTTCAGGAGTTGCCATAGGTAAGAAGATCAATAGATTAGTGGTCGAACGACCTTTAAAGGAGTGGCGACCAAGTGCGAAGGCAATTAACGTGCCAAGGATGGTCGCGAAGAAGGTTGAGATCAAACCCACCTTTATGGAGTTTCCGAGAGCGGTGCAGACGTCGGGTGCGCCGCAAGGATTCTGCCAATTTGCAAAGGTAAATCCACGCCAAACTAAGTTGGATTTACCAGAATCATTAAATGAGAAGGCGAAGGTGTAAGCAATTGGAATGAATAGATAGGTAAAGCCCAAGAAGGCATAAACTCTAATTAAGTTATTACCAAACCAGCGCCAGATTTTTCTCATACCAGTTCATCCGTTCCGGCCCTACGAATATATGCAGTAACCAAGATCAAGATGGCTGCCATCAGCATAAATGAGAGCGCAGCAGCGGTTGGATAGTCGACCACTCGGAAGAACTTGGAATCAATTACGTTACCAAGCATCTTGGTCTGTGGGTTACCGAGGATAGCTGCGTTTATGTAATCTCCGGCGGCAGGGATAAATGTCAGCAAAGTCCCCGCCACTACGCCAGGTAGAGAGAGCGGGAAAGTTACTTTTCGAAAAGTTGTGAAGGCATTGGCATATAAATCACCTGAGGCTTCAAGGGTTCTAGGGTCAATGCGCTCAAGTGATGCATATAGTGGCAACGTCATAAATGGCAGAAAGTTATAAGTCATACCAGCGACTACCGCTACAGCAGATGCCGTCAAAGTCGTTGTCGGAGAGATCAAATTAAGTGATTGTAAAGTGGAGACTACCGGGCCTTCAGCGCCAAGAATCTGCTTCCAGGCAATGGTGCGAAGTAGGAACGATGTGAAGAATGGTGCAACCACTAAA
>JBJTHJ010000126.1:0-16569 GCA_046094385.1 Candidatus Nanopelagicaceae bacterium | reverse complement strand
GATTACCTCAACCCAGAGCGCTGTTAGATCTTCTTGAAGGTCAGTGTTTAGATTGGTTAAATTTGGTTGCACTGATAGGTCTGACATCTGCCCCACCCCCTTCGTTTAATACTCAAGCTAAAATCAAAACTAGATATCCACAAAGTTATCCACAGCCTGTGGCCTAAACCATTGGTTTAACCTTCTTACCCTGTGGAGGAGCGGAACTTAGAGCTAAAAGTCGCGAATTGCAAGTGGTTATCCACAGAAGAGAAGGGGTCTAGCCCTTTCAAGGACCCTTCAAGGCCCCTTCAAGGCCCCTTCAAGGCCCCTTCAAGGCCCCTAATTCGGCCGGTTTGCCCGAGTTATCCCCAAACGCTTAAAGTTGCCTACCTCAATCGCCTTCCCCCGTATTTTCTGTGACCGTTTTAAAGGAGTTTTAAATGAAGCGCACCTTCCAGCCTAACAATCGCCGCCGTGCGAAGAAGCATGGTTTCCGCGCCCGTATGGCTACCCGCGCAGGTCGCGCAGTCCTCTCAGCTCGTCGCGCCAAAGGCCGCGCCAAGCTCTCTGCCTAACCTACAAACTTCACGCTAAATCAAGCGGATGTAAAACGTGCTACCCAATAGCGCAAGGATCAAAAGCAGCGCTGATTTTGCGCGTGTAACGAAATCTGGACGTAGGGTCACAACCGAATCCTTGGTGGCTTATCTATTAATTGAACCATCAAAAACCAAGTCGCACGAAAGCAAGTTAGGACTAATCATCGGCAAAACTATCGGCAACTCTGTGGTGCGCCATCGAATCGCAAGACAGGTTCGCCATGCAAGTTTTGAATTATTAAACACCCTACCTATTGGCAGCATGTTGGTTATTAGAGCCATGAAGCGCCCAAGTGATGCATTTAATGAGACCAAAGAGCTATTTGAAAAGATAATCAAAATTACAGATAGCAAGGTCAGCGCATGAGAATTTTGGCGCTGCCATTTATCCTTCTAATCAAGCTGTATCAAAGAACGCTATCGGTCTGGATAGAGATGTTTGTCGGACCAAAATGTAAGTACTACCCATCATGCTCTCACTATGCAGTAGATGCGCTAAAACGATTTAGTTTGGCCGGGATACCAATTATCATCTGGCGCTTACTTCGTTGTAACCCATTCTCACATGGCGGCGTGGATTATGTATCCGATAACTATCTAGAGAATTACTTAAAAAACCCTCAAAAACAAGGCAAATTCAGCAGTTCGGGAGCTAATTAATGGGCAGCATAATGAATGGTTTATATACCGCAGTCTCGTGGGTGATCATGGCCATCCACGACGCAATCACCCCGATTTTCGGTGAAGATAGCGGTGTTACTTGGACCTTATCAATCATTGGTTTGGTTTTAATCATACGTATCTTGCTGATTCCACTATTTGTTAAGCAGATTAAAAGCCAGCGCGCAATGACGGCGCTTGCTCCAAAGATGAAAGAGATTCAAAATAAATTTAAAGATGATCGCCAAAAACAATCTGAAGAGATGATGAAGCTCTACAAAGAGCATAAGACAAATCCTTTAGCATCATGCTTTCCGATCTTGGCTCAAGCTCCGATCATGTTTGCACTTTTCACAGTGCTAAATGGGATCGGACAGAATAAACCACGTGGCGTTTTAACAGCTAGTGACGTGAAGTCAGCCGCAAACGCAGAATTCTTTGGCGCTCCTATTTCACAAACCTTCATGGGTAGCGATAGCGCTACCGTAAAACTAGTTACCGTTCTCTTAATTTTCATCATGTCAGCATCTACATTTACCACTCAGCGTCAATTGATGGTAAAGGGAATGCCAAAGAATGATGATCCAAACAATATGATGTTGCAGCAACAGAAGATTATGTTGTATCTCTTCCCAGTAATCTTCGCGCTCTCTGGCGTGCACTTTCCGATTGGTGTTTTGATTTATTGGTCCACGACAAACTTCTGGACTTGGGGCCAGCAGTATTACGTGATCAAACGAAACCCAACCCCCGGATCTCCTGCGTATGAGGAGCTAATGAAGAGGAAGATCGCAAAAGGTTTGGTCGAAGAGACTCCAGAACCTGAGGTAAAAAACCCAGAGCAGCAGCAGGGGCAGAGGCAGCAACCAAAGAAGAAGAAAAAGCGCCGATAAATAGGGATTTATCGGACTAATAGTAAAAAGCGCATATTCAAGAAGTTTAGGAAGGGATGAGCTATGGCAGATGAGGATAACTCTGAGGTTAAATCTTCAGTTAAAGAGATCGAGATAAAGCCAGTTGAGAAGCTTGAGGAGGAGGGCGATATCGCAGCCGATTACCTTGAAGGGTTGCTTGATATCGCCGATCTCGATGGCGATATCGATATCGATGTCAAAAACAATCGAGCCGCGGTAGCCATAGTCGGAGGAAAACTAGAACACCTAATCGGAAGAGAGGGCGAGGTCTTAGATGCCCTACAAGAGCTAACCCGCCTGGCAGTTCAAAGCTCAACTGGCGATCGGAGCAGATTGATGCTCGATATCGGCGGATTTCGCGATAATCGAAGAGCTGAACTTAAGACCCTGGCCGATGAGAAGGCTTCAGAGGCGAAGGCCTCGGGAGCTCCAATTAAATTGGCTCCTATGAACGCCTTTGAGCGGAAGATAGTCCATGATCGTATCCAAGAGCTTGGCCTCTCATCAGAGTCTGAAGGGGAAGACCCAAACCGCTTTGTAGTGGTTTACCCAAGCTAGTAACTGTTTCACGTGGAACCATCGAAATTCTTTCCTGAGCGCGAAAAAGAGGCGCTCGCCTATGCCGAATTCCTAAAGAGCGCCGGCATTGAGCGCGGCCTTATCGGGCCTCGTGAGGCCGATCGAATCTGGGAGCGCCATATCCTCAACTGCATTCCAGTGGCGACCCTGATGAAGCAAGGGGCCTCAGTGCTAGATATCGGCTCAGGGGCAGGGTTACCCGGGGTGGTAATCGCGCTCGCCCGTCCAGATGTAAAGGTCACCCTCTTGGAGCCGCTACAGAGGAGGGTCTCATTTTTAGAGGAGGCGGTAGCTGGGCTTGGGGTAACTGTCCACCGCGGTAAGGCCGAGGGCGAGAAGGGTCAGTATGACTATGTGACCGCTCGGGCGGTCGCCCCACTTGCCAAACTCTGGGAGATCTCCAAACACCTAATCAAGCCTGGAGGTTCGCTCCTTGCCATGAAAGGGGAGGCGGCAGCGGCCGAAGCAGCTGAGGTAAAGGGCGCGATTCTCCATGAAATTACCTTAGAAGGCCTTCCCTTAGCCAGAGTTGTCGAGGTTAAACGCTAGAGTTCCACGCATGAACTCTGAAGATGTTTCACGTGAAACAGGGAGAGCCTCCTCAAAGGTGATCGGGGTGCGCCGCTTAAGGGAGGCGATGCCCGCCCCAGCAAGGGTGCGCACCTTCGTGGTGGCAAATCAAAAAGGCGGGGTTGGAAAGACCACCACCACCGTCAATATCGCAGCCGCCCTATCTATGGGGGGGCTAAAGGTCCTAGTAATCGACCTAGACCCACAAGGAAATGCATCTACCGCTTTAGGGGTAGAGCATCGAAACTCGCTTGGAATCTATGAAGTATTAATGGGTAGCGCTAAGGCTGAAAATGTAATTCAAAAAGTTGCGGGCTTTCCATCACTAGATGCGATCCCTTCAAATACCTCACTTGCCCAAGCCGAGATCAATTTAGTTTCAATGGTGGCACGCGAAGCGCGACTTAAAGATGCGCTAGCTGAAATTAAAGAGAGCTACGACTACATATTTATTGATTGTCCACCAAGCCTTGGATTATTGACTGTAAATGCATTTGCCGCCGCCACTGAAGTTTTGATTCCAATTCAATGTGAATATTACGCTCTTGAAGGTTTGTCACAATTACTTGAAACTTACAAAATAGTAAAACAGAGATTAAATCCAGATTTAACTTTATCCACCATTGTTTTGACGATGTTTGATTCTAGAACCAAACTTGCAAATGATGTGGTTGCAAATGTACGCGCACACTTTCCACGCGAATTGATTGATATTCCGATTCCACGCGCTGTGCGCTTATCGGAAGCTCCCTCATATTCTCAAACAGTGATGACCTATGATCCTTCATCCAATGGTGCGATCGCATATATGCAAGTGGCGCGCGAAATCGCAGAGCGCGCAAAAGCATTTGATAGCAATGTTATTAACATCAATCATAAGATATTAAACAAGACTGGTGATATTGCATGATGGCAAAACGTGGTGGACTTGGAACCAACTTAGATGCACTTATCCCTTTAACGGTCGATGAAGTTGAAGTTGGTGCACAAACTGAAATCGATATTAACTTAATCGACCCAAACCCAAGACAACCCAGAACCATCTTTGATCAAGAGGCGTTACAAGAATTAGTCGCGTCAATCAAAGAGATCGGCATCTTGCAACCACCGGTGGTACGAAGTGCAGGAAATCGCTATGAATTGATCATGGGCGAGCGGCGACTACGCGCTGCAAAATTAGCTGGTTTATCGAAGATTCCAGTGATCATCCGCCAAACCCCCAATAATGAATTGCTACGTGAAGCTTTAATTGAAAATATCCATCGTTCGCAATTAAATGCGCTAGAAGAAGGTGCGGCCTATTCGCAATTATTAAATGACTTTAATTGCACCCAAGAGGAGTTGGCTAAAAAACTAGGCAGATCTCGCACGGTTATCACCAACACCATCCGGTTATTGAACCTACCAACTTCAGTCCAACAGAAAGTTGCAGCCGGGGTGATCTCTGCTGGCCATGCACGTGCATTACTAGGTTTAGCTGATGCCGCTGCCATCGAAAAATTAGCCCATCGTATTGTCGCCGAAGGTTTATCGGTGCGCGCCATCGAAGAGATCATTGCAATTAGCAAGCCCTCGACAAAGAAGAGCGGCAAGAGTTCCAAGAAGAGTAGTCCAGAGCTAAAAGAGTTAGCAGATCAAATAGGTGATGCGCTTGACACAAGGGTGCGTATTGAAAGTGCCGGTGGCAAAGGCGAGATTATTATCGAATATGCTGGCGCTGAAGATCTACAACGCTTATTTAAGTTGATATCCAGCGCGAGAAGCTAACTCTTTCTTAACCACTGCGCCTAAAGATTTAACACCTTCACGGATGCGCTCTGGGGTTGGATGGCAGTAGGAAAGTCGCATCTGCCAAGTGCCAAAGCCATCTGCATAGAAAGCGCTACCTGGCACATATGCCACCTTCGCCACAATCGCTTTCGGCACCATCGCCTTGGTATCAATCTCTGGTGGCAGCGTTACCCAAACATAAAATCCACCACCAGGACGAGTCCAGGTAGCCTCTTTTGGAAAGTGCGCCTCTAAACTTTCAAGCATCGCATCGCGACGAACCCGGTATAAATCAACGAAACTTGCGATCTGATCGCGCCAAGGTTGATCTTTTAAGTAACTAGAGATGGTCAATTGGGTGAAATTTGATGGGCATAAAATCGAGGATTCAGAGGCGATAACCAATTTATCTTTGATTGATTGTGGCACCAACGCCCAACCAACTCGTAACCCAGATGCAATGGTCTTTGAGAATGAACCTAGGTAGATCACATTCTCAGAGTCTTGAGAACGCATCGCATTTGGCGAAGGGCGATCAAACCCGAGTAACCCATATGGATTATCTTCCACGATAAAAATCTCCTCTTTCGAACAGATTTCCAGGATTTCAGTCCGGCGATCAGCGCTTAACATCACACCGGTTGGGTTTTGATAATTGGGTATTAAATATAAGAACTTGATCTTGCGACCAGTGGTTCGCACCGATTTGATCGCTTCAACTAGCGCAGCTGGGACCATGCCATCTTGATCGGTCTCAACATGCACCACCGAAGCTTGATATTGCGAGAAGGTACCAAGTGCGCCGACATATGAAGGCGCTTCCACCAAGACCACATCGCCCGGATCGATAAAGATTCGGGATATTAAATCTAAAGCTTGTTGTGAACCGGTGGTGACAATTACATCATCTGCGCTGGCGCGGATACCTTCAAGCGCCATAACCTCGCAGATCTGTTCGCGAAGTAGTGGGTGGCCTTGTCCGCTGCCGTACTGCAACGCTTCGGTGCCATTTGTAGCTACCAACTCTCGGACGACCTCCGCCATCATCTCCATGGGTAGCGCGGATAAATTTGGCATACCACCTGCAAGTGAGACGATCTCAGGTCTTGATGCCACCGCAAATAAACTACGAATTTCAGAGGGTTTCATATGCGCCGCTCGAGATGCAAAGCGGTTCTCAAGCTCTAGCGAATCTCCAGTGGAATGGCGCAGTTCGGTCATTGGGTTATTTTTCCATAACTTTGGGGAACTCGGAAATTAATTAATTCTTAATCCAGCGCGCTTTAGGTCGGAAATACGCAAAGTTCCAGTCTTTGCATCATCTTCAGCAGCTAAATAGAGGCGTTGAATTGCAATCACCAAAGATTCCGCAATCAAATCTCGGAATTCCGCTCTGGTGTAGCGATCGGCATCTTGTGGGTTGGTTAGATATCCCAAATCAATACGAACTGCCGGGGCTTGCACCAAACGAAGTAGATCCCAAGTCTTCGAATGGGTGCCGCAATTTTGCAGATCAGTGCGCGCACAAATCTCTCTTTGTACCAATGATGCAAAACGATCTCCGACCACTGAATGCACGCCATGCGTATCGCTGCCATATGAATAAGTCGCCACACCATGAGCGCTCTCATTTCTATATGAATCAAAATTCAAAGAGATCATCAGATCAGCATTTGCACTATTTGTTAATTGAATTCGCTCATTCTCAGTTGGATCGTTATGAGGTCCTCGCGTTAAAAAAACGCTAGCGCCAAGTGCCAATAATCGACCTTCAACTCTAGTTGCAATGTCATAGGTGATCTCAGCTTCAATTGCCCCATTTGCGCTAACTCCATGATTATCACCGCCACGAGCTGGGTTGATGACAATTACTTTTCCAGCAAGTGCTGGACCACGGCTCTGCTGACGCGCCGTCTCCCGCAATTTTGTGGGAGCGCCACCTGCAACAGTTTTAGTTAAACGAATCAACGCAGTGATAGTCGCAGGTCCGCATTTACCGTCAACTGTGGAGCCAACTGATTTTTGAAATTCCTTTACCGCTAACTCGGTTTTCTCGCCAAAGATGCCATCTACACGACCACAATCAAAACCCATATCGGTTAGCCTGCTCTGTAGCTGCGCCACATCATCACCGCGCATCAACACTGCGGTTAAATATAGAGAGCGGTCACCTAACTTCCAGCGGGCCTCTTCTAGTGCTTGAAAAGTTTGGTTATTTACATTGCCGGTCGAAGTCAAACCTCGTTCTTGTTGAAATTGCGCGACCGCTGCTGCGACAGATTGATCATAAAGTTCTGGGGTTGAATGTAACAAGCCAATTCGATTTAGCGATGCGATGACTTGATCTACCAAGTCGCCACTATCGCCAGGTCGAAGCAGAACCTCGATCATCTCTAATTATCGATTGGCTAGATGAATTCAGCGAGATCCTTCAAAAGGGCAGGCTTTGGCTTTGCGCCAATCACAGTCTTTACCACCTGGCCACCTTTGAAGACATGAAGGGTCGGAATCGATTGCACGCCGTATTGAATAGCTAGAGCCGACTCCTCATCGGTATTTAGCTTTACGATCTTCAATTTATCGCCATGTTCAGCTGCGATCTCATCGAGAATCGGCGCAACCATTCGGCAAGGCCCACACCACTCCGCCCAGAAATCGACCAATACCGGCTTATCTGAATTTAGAACTTCCGCCGCGAAAGTTGCCTGCGTTACTGATGGTGCTCCCATTTTTATCTCCCTAATTTCTCTTTTTAACTCGTTTACCGATTGCTATCTATTAAGTGCAAAGAATAGTTAATGCGAGAGGAATCGCTCTGCATCTAGCGCTGCTTGGCATCCCGAGCCAGCTGCGGTGATTGCTTGGCGATAGGTGTGATCTACCAAATCGCCACATGCAAAGACGCCCTTTAAGTTGGTTCGAGTGCTACGGCCCTCTACTTGCACATAGCCTTCACCATCCAATGAGACCTGTCCGGTGATCAATTCAGATCGCGGTAAATGGCCGATAGCCACAAACAATCCGGTGAAATCTCGTTTGGTAACTTCGCCGGTCTTGGTGTTCTTTAATTGTAAGGCCTCAACTTTTTCTGTACCCAATACATCTATCACTTCGGTATTGAACATAAATTCGATCTTTGGGTTGTTCTGCGCGCGTTCTGCCATGATCTTGGATGCACGTAAAGTATCGCGACGATGAATCAACACCACTTTGGTGGCAAATTTCGTTAAGAAATTAGCCTCCTCCATTGCAGAGTCGCCACCGCCGACTACCGCAATTACTTGATCCCTGAAGAAGAAACCATCACAAGTTGCACACCAAGAGACGCCGCGACCAGATAATCTCTTCTCATTCAGAAGGCCGATCTCTTTGTAAGCAGAACCCATCGCCAAAATTACGGCCTTTGCTTTGATTACATTTCCACTGCCATCTTTTAAAGTCTTTACTTCTGGCCCCAAATCCATCTCAACGATGTCATCAGTTATTAGTTGAGCGCCAAATCTTTTAGCTTGATTTCGCATGCTATCCATCAAATCTGGACCCATTACGCCATCGGTAAAGCCAGGGAAATTCTCGACCTCAGTGGTATTCATGAGCGCACCACCTGCGCTAATAGCGCCTTCGTAAATGAGTGGGTTTAGTTGCGCTCTGGCTGCATAAATTGCGGCGGTATATCCCGCTGGGCCAGAACCAACTATCACCAAATTCTTGATATCACTCATCATCTGTTTCCTTGTAATTTGAATAACGGGTTCGTCGGCTGAAGTATTCCATCAGTACCCCGATTTCCGCGATTTTCATCCATTTTGCCACGAGAAAGTAACCAATTACACCAACCACAATTATCACTAGCAGCTCGATCACTCGAATAAATAACGGAGAGAACTCATTGATTCCATGCCAAAAGTTTGCCACGATGAAAAGTGGGAACATGGCAATAAAAGATGCAATAACCAATTTTAAGTGCTGTCCAAAGAACTCTTTGATATGCAATGTTCCGATATGGCGTTTTAATAGATATAAAGTGTAGGGAAGACCAATTACATAACTGATCGAAAATGCCGCGCCAAGGCCCACAGTCACCCACTTTGGTTCTAAATATGCCAAGAAGAGATAAGAGAGCGCTACCGAAATTAAATTAATGAAGATGATTGATGGAATCTGCGTGCGAGTATCTTCGAAGGCGTTGAAACCACGTAATAAAATCAAGTTGATGCTAAAGGTAACCAAACCAACACCAAGCGCTGAAAGCACATAACCCATGTAAAGCCCATCTTCATAAGGAATACCAACGAAGATGGTGCTGGTCATCAATGGTCCAAGTAAGAAAAATGCCATTCCTGCCGGAACGGTGATCACGCCAACCATTCGAATTGCGCGAACCAATTCGTTTTTTACCGCTTCGCGATCTTTTTTTATGGCAAGTTCAGAGATATGTGGAAGTAGCGCTGTGATCAAACTGATCGTGACTATTCCGTACGGCAGCATCATCACGTAGTAAGCATTCTGAAAAGGTGTAATACCCACACCAGTGGTGATTCCGGCTTTGGCGCTACGAACTGCAGCGCTAGTTGCCACACTTACTGTTACCAAATAGCCAAGTTGCGAAATCAAAACGTAGATTAAAGTCCACCCAGCCAAACTGAAGGATTTGCCTAAACCTTTTAACCCAAAGCGAATCTTCAAGTGGAAATTGGTCCGTTTCACCGCCGGGATCACCAGTAAGGCCTGCACCACCACTCCAAGCGTGGTTCCCCATCCCAAGATCGCAATCTGGGTATCGGTGATGGTATCTGCAGTGAATTTAGGGACCATCAGAAGGAAATAGAGCAACAGCGCGATTCCGACTAGATTATTGGCAATCGGCGCCCACATCATCGGTGCAAACGAGCCACGAGAGTTGGCTACCTGCCCCAACATCGTAAATAGCCCTAAGAAGAAGATCTGCGGCAAACAGATTCGCATCATCGTCAATGTAAGTTCGTTGATATTTTCAAAACCTGGTTGGGAGAATTCTGGTGCATAGATTCGCACCAGAGCCGGTGCAAAGATCACACCAATTACTACCAACGCTGCCAAAATAAAACTGATGGTAGTGACCAACCTGGATGCAAAATCAACTCCACCATCTGCATCGTTCTTACTCTTGACTAATTGCGGAACAAAGATTGCGGTGAGCGCACCGCCCACCATCAAGTTGTAAATGATGTTAGGCATGGTATTCGCAACATTGAAACTATCTGCAAGTAGCGCAGTACCAAGAACTGCTACCGTCAAAACGCTTCTTATGAAACCGGCGATTCTAGATAGCACCGTGCCAACTGCCATCACCGTGGAATTTCGAAAGAGATCCTGATTCTTCATGAAGCGCGACTCTTTCTAATTCTGCGGACACTTTGGGCGATAGCCGCGAGTATCAAAACCAATCCAGCGCCTGTTGTAAATCTAGTTACGGCTGGTGAAATAATGGCAGAAGTTAAATCTAAAATTGCAGTGGCACCGACTAGCTTTCCTTTTCCATTCTCAAACCGGGCGATCACGGTGGTGTCGCCAGCTGCAATCGTTTTGATTGGAACACTTACTTGAATTTTACTCTTTGGCGCCAAAGTGATTCCGCGATACTCAGGGAAAACCACCCGATTATTAAGTGGTTTGAAAAGCAGGTCTACTTTGGCAGGGCTTTCGAATTCATTTACCAGAGTAATTGGCATCTTCTGATTAGCGGTAGTGATTTGATAGCGACCGCTTACGATCCTTAATTTACTTAAGAATTTACGCTCGCCGCTTTGGTAGTTGCTAAGTAGCTCATCGCGCTCTTTACTATCCAAAAGCGGGTTAAATAACTGGCCGAGCTTCGCCCGTTCAAATTCGATCTCTTTTGGGTCTATCACCGTAGATAGCAGCACAAACTCCTGCCTAGCGCTATTAAAGAACTGCCTTAATTCATTTGAGATATTGGCGCGTTTTGAGGCAAGGCCACTTCCCTTTTCACTGCGCACACCTCGCCCCAAAATTTCGGCGACTCGAAATTGTCCATAGTCATAGTAGAAACTTAATTCAGAGGGCGCTAGTGACTGTAAGTAGCGCACATCTGGATTGCCATACGCAGTTGCATATACCGAATTACTATTGCCGACTGCGCGTTTTAATCTATCCAACCAAGAGCTGGCAAGCGTTGAATCCTGTGCAATCAGATATTGCACATCATCTAATAACGCCCCATCGATAATCCAAATTCTCTCTCCAGTATTGGAGGCATTAGATTGGAAGACTGGGAAACCAATTTCGCCATTTGGAGCAAGCGAACTTTCAAAGACTTTATTGGTGAGTTCGCCTTCGTAGTTACGATTAGCTGGCGTCGCTAAATAAATCTGATTCTGATCAGCAGAGGCCGGAGTAGGTACGGCCAGGAGCAAGATGATCGCTACTAATAAGCGTTTCAAATCAAGTCACCACTTTTAGCTATTAACTTCTTCTCATCCGGATAGGCCAATCGCTCTACGATCTCATTTAACGGAAACCAGCGAACCTCATCAACCTCTGTTACTTGCGGCGCTAACTTTCCACCCACCTCTTTGAAGAGATAGTGATGAACGGTCTTATGGATTCGCTTACCACCTGCCATGAACCAGAAATCAATCACGCCAAGTTCACGCAAGATCTCAGATTGAATACCAGTCTCTTCCGCTACCTCGCGAATTGCCGCCTCTTCGGGGGTCTCACCAGATTCAATGTGGCCTTTGGGAAGGGACCAAAGTAAGCGTTCGCGACTTTCATCCTTCTGGTCAAGTCGTCCAATCAACAAACCCTTGGTTCCGGAGAAATCGATTACTAGGCCGCCAGCGCTAACCTCATCAACGCGCTTTGCATAGTTTGGGCGCGCGCCAGAAGCGCTTTGATTCTTATTATTCTTGCTACTTTTACGATTGCGCGAACGTTTTTTTCGGTGAGGCTTAGATGCCGATTTAATTTCGGAACCGGTATCGCCGCCAGCACCAGGAGCCGGGGTCATGCGAGTACCCTAACCTTTCTCCTATGAGTAATGCATTAGATGCCGCCTCGGAATTGGCGATTCGCTCGCTAATTGAGCGCGCCCCGCTTGCTAGCTCTTTAGCCCAAGCCTTCAAATCGGCCGGCTTTAAATTGGCGTTAGTCGGTGGACCGGTTCGCGATGCGATTTTAGGTCGACTTGGAAATGATCTTGATTTCACAACAAATGCCAGACCAGAAGAGAGCAAGAAAATTCTAAGTACGTGGGCGGAAGACGTTTGGGACCTTGGTATTGATTTTGGAACAATCGCTGGAAAACGCGGAGATACCACCGTTGAAATCACCACCTATCGCAGCGATAAATATGATCCAAATTCAAGAAAACCAGAGGTGCAATTTGGCGATGAGATCGAAGGTGATTTATCGCGTCGTGATTTCACAGTAAATGCGATGGCCCTGGAATTAACTGGTGAGAAACCCAAATTTATCGATCAATTCAATGGGCTAGCAGATCTAAGCGCCAAGATTCTACGTACCCCGGTTACTGCCGAACAATCGTTTAGCGATGATCCATTACGAATGATGCGCGCTGCTAGATTCGCAGCGCAATTAAATTTCGAAATTGCCGAAGCAGAGCTAGTTGCGATGCGCCAGATGGCAGAGCGGATAAATATCATCTCTGCCGAACGTATTCGTGATGAATTTATAAAATTATTGATGTCCAACCATCCACGAAAAGGAATCGCCATCCTGGTGGCCACCGGGCTTGCAGATTTGGTCTTGCCAGAGATTCCTAAATTGCAATTAGAGATCGACGAACATCACCACCACAAAGATGTTTATGAACATTCATTAACAGTGCTAGAGCAAGCGATTGCACTCGAGCAGAGATTAGGTGGCAAGAATCTGGTGATTCGATTAGCGGCGCTCTTGCACGACATCGGAAAACCAAAGACCCGTGCGCTGATTCCAGGTGGCGGCGTCTCGTTTCATCACCACGAGATAGTCGGCGCTCGCCTTGCCAAAGAGCGCCTTAAGAAACTTCGTTTCTCAAATGAGGTTATAGACGAAGTTGAGCTTTTGATCTCGCTGCACCTACGTTTTCATGGATATGGTGCGGGAGAATGGACCGATTCCGCGGTACGTAGATATGTGCGCGATGCTGGCCAATTATTAACTCATCTACATGTGTTAACTCGAGCAGATTGCACCACCAGAAATCAAAGAAAAGCAGAGCGACTAGCTGCAACCTACGATGACTTAGAAGCGCGGATTGAAAAGTTAGCCGCTGAAGAGGAGTTAGCTGCAATCAGGCCTGATTTAGATGGCGCTGAAGTCATGCAACTTCTTAATTTGAAACCTTCCAAGGAGGTGGGCTTAGCTCTAGATTTTCTACTCGAATTGAGATTAGAACATGGCCCACAAAGCAAAGAGCAGGCCACAGTGGCACTTCTTAATTGGTGGAAAGACCGCTAAATTTCTTACGGCGCAAGATCACAAATGCAGTAAATAGGTAGAGCGTGGTAATTCCAATCGGAACCACCAGCGTGATTCCAGAGTTAGGCGTTACCAACGCCGAAAGTAGCGCACCACTTACGATGGCCACATTTACAGTCATGTCATATAAAGCGAAAGTACGCCCACGATAATCATCGGTAATCTTTGATTGGATCAAAGCATCATTGGTAACTTTCATACTCTGTCCGGTAAGCGCTACAAAGAATGCCGCAGCATAGAGCGCCCAAGGTGATTGAAAGATTCCAACCAAAATCGGTGTAATCGAACTTAAGCCCACCATGGTTCTAATCCAATTATGTCTACCGATTTTTTCAACACCAATCGGTGCTATTAGCGCACCAAGTACCAAGCCGCTTCCGGCAAAAGCTATGGCTCGACTTACCCCAGCTAATCCAGCTTCAGTATCTAATGGATCATTGAAAGTATTTCGTTCAAGTAATAGCCCAACAATAGTTAGCGCAGTCAAGCCACCGCGTTGAATTGAAGTGGCGATGATGCCACGAGCAGCATCGCGATGATTTTTTAGGAATTGAAATGCTGCTGCTAAATCTGCAAAACCATTGGCAGCACGCTCTTCATGTGGCAGTGGACCAAGTTCCTCTTTGCCGATCCGCGCTGCTAATAACGTCGCACTTAGATATCCAAGGACCGCTACCAATAACAAGATGCCATCTGCTTGATTGGCATTATTCATGGAATCAATAGCTCTACGAAGTGCGATTCCGATTGCGCCACCTATTACTACAGAGAGCGATCCACCAGTTACTGCCAAGGCATTTGCTTTTATCAAATTTGGTCTATCGATCATCAACGGTAACCCTGCAGATAAACCTGCAAGCAAGAGTCGGTTCACACCAAAGGCAAAGAGAATTAGCACGGTCAGCAAGATTCCGGTAGTCCCAGTGAAAATTAAGATAGCTACAAAGATCAAGTCGACTGCACGCAAGAAATTTGCGGTGATGATTGCTCGTTGCCTTGATAAACGATCCAAGATTGTGCCAACTAGTGGTCCCACAATCGAATAAGGAGTAAGCACAACTGCAAAACCAAGCGCTGCAGCCATCGCACTTGCCTGACGCTCTGGAGAGAATAGTACAAATGATGCCAACGCACTTTGGAAAATTCCGTCAGTCAATTGTCCGGTCCAACGCACAGCGAGCAATTTGCGAAGGCGAGGATGCAGAATCAACTTTAAGAAATTCCGCATAGTGCAAACTTTAGGGGTTTTGATTAAGTTATTACAATCAGCTTATGAAATCCAAGCGCGCCTTCATCGATTACTCCCTGGATAAACGCGCCACCTTGATTGCACTCTTTCGCGGCGCTACAGATGCTTGTGATGCTGATCCATATCTCTTACGCGCAGCTAAATTTCACGGCGAGAAGGCAGATCGCAATTGCCCAGTTTGCAAGAAAGATGAACTCGTAGAGCTGCGTTACACCTATGGTGATCAACTAGGTCAATATCAAGGTCGAATCAAAACCATCTCAGAGCTTGCGAAGATGGAGTCAGAGTTTGGCGAATTCCGTGTTTATCTTGTTGAAGTCTGTAAAAGCTGTCACTGGAATCACTTGGTTCATTCATTTACTTTGGGTGACGGGGTCATTCGTAAGCCACCACGTAAGAAACCAACGGTTGAGGACCAGGATTACAGGTAATCTTTAACCATGGCCAAATCCAAAGCCAGAAGCAGCGGTAAAAAAAGCGCTAAATCTGAAGGCAGATCTCTAAAGCCTTCAAAGCGAACTTTGGCAAGAGTCGCGATCTTCTTAGGCGGTTTTGGATTTGTCGCTGGATCTACATTATTTGTGCTGGCTTACTTCACCGTTGGGATCCCAAATCCAAATGATTATGTAAATACCCAATCCACCATCATTAAATATGCAAATGGCGCTGAGATCGGAAGAATCGGTGCGCAAAATCGCACTATCGTGCCACTTGCCAAAATGCCTTGGAATCTACGTTATGCAGTATTGGCTGCCGAAAATCGCAACTTCTATAACGAACATGCATTTAGCATCACCGGAATTGGTAGAGCAGTAATAGATAACGTTGTGACTTTAGGTCGCGGCGGCGGCGGCTCTACAATCACGCAGCAATATGCCAAGACCGCCTTCTTGACCCAAGAGCGCACCATTACTCGCAAGATCAAAGAGTTGGTAATCGCAATCAAATTAGAGAATCAACTAACCAAAGATCAGATTCTCGAGAATTATTTAAATACCATTTACTTCGGTCGTGGCGCATATGGCGTGGAAACCGCATCGCAGCAGTATTTCAACCGTAGCGCCAGCCAATTGAATTTGGCGCAATCTGCGGTAATTGCATCGATTCTTCGTTCACCAGGTTTCTATGATCCACAATATGGAGAGAATAATTTAAAGCGCTTACAGTCACGATTTACCTATGTGATTGATGGCATGCGCGAAGCTGGTTGGATCGATGAAGCAACTGCGAAGAAAGTTAAATTTCCAACCATCATGCCTGGCACCACCGAAGGTTCTCTATCCGGACCACGCGGATACCTAATCGAAATGGTCCGCGCCGAATTGGTAAAGCGCGGCTTCTCCGAAGATCAACTAATGAAAGGTGGATTGATTGTTAAAACCACCTTCGATCAAAAAGCACAGACTTCTGCGATCAATGCAGTCACAAAACTAACGCCAAAGGGCGCACCTGAGAACTTGCACATCGGATTGGTATCGATTCGCCCGGGAACCGGCGAAATCATTGCGCTATATGGTGGGCGTGATTACTTGGTTCGCCAATTAAATGACGCTACGCAATCGATTGCCTTAGCGGGATCTACTTTCAAACCATTTGCGCTCGCCGCCGGTCTTGAGGCTGGGATTCCACTTACCTCGATGTGGAATGGTGATTCTCCCCAAATATTCGATGACCTTGGAAAGCCATATGAAGTAAATAATTATGGCGATGAAGGTTGGGGCCAAATAGATTTATTGACTGCAACCTCTCACTCCGTAAA
>JBJTHJ010000125.1:0-6779 GCA_046094385.1 Candidatus Nanopelagicaceae bacterium | reverse complement strand
TGGAGAGCGAACGATAGTTGAGCAAATGATTGCAGGTCAGATTGATTTAGTTATCAATACCCCAGTAGGTCGAGGTACTAGACAAGATGGTTGGGTGATTCGAACAACAGCGGTTCAACGTTCGATCCCCTGCATCACCACCATTGCCGGGTTTAGCGCGGCAGTTGAGGGCATAAAAGCCATAAATAGCTCTGAGCTTTCCGTTAAATCATTGCAAGAATGGTTGGTAGAAATTGCCAATTAATAAAAATGCCTCGCATTTTATGGCACCGATTTTGAGCAATCGTCGGTTAGGTGTCTATCATCAAATAGTCATTGAATTAGGTGATCTAGTTCGACATATAAAACCAGGCAATTTCATTGCAATCAGCGTAGGTGGAGATACATCCAGGATGATTTTACGCCGCGCTTTTGCGATCTCCAGGGTGAATGATCGTGGCACTATCGAGTTGATCGTCTCCCCGATGGGCAGTGGATCTAAATGGCTCTGTTCTCAAAACGAAGGTAATTCACTTGATGTGGTGGTTCCACTTGGCACAGCATTTGGAATACCTACTGAGCCGGTAAGTGCACTTCTAGTTGGTGGCGGTTACGGTTCAGCGCCTCTTTTTGGATTAGCAGATGTACTTAAAGAACATGGTCATCGTGTGATTATGGCTCTTGGCGCAAGTAGCGCGGCCAAGATTTATGCACCAATCGAAGGTCGCAGATCCGCATCTCTTCTAAAGATCTACACTGAAGATGGTAGCGCTGGAGAAACTGGGCGGGTCACTGACAACTTAGCGCAGTTAATAAATGAATACGATATCCGTGCGATGTATTCGTGTGGGCCTATGGCCATGCTGCAAGCGCTCTCGGAGATCGCCAAGGAAGCCGATATTGCCCATCAATGTGCCGTCGAAGAATCTATGGCTTGTGGCGTTGGTATCTGCATGACTTGTGTAATACCAGTGCAAGCAAGCTCAGGCGAAATCAAGAATCTTAGAAGTTGTATAGATGGACCAGTCTTAGATGGGGAATCTGTTCAATGGCATCTGGTTGGACAGCAACTATGAGCCTCGATTTCGGTACCACTTTAGGAGGCGCTTGGTTTCCAACTCCTATTTTTACAGCAAGTGGTTGCGCCAGCTCCGGTAAAGAGTTATCGCAATTCTTTCCACTTCGCGAAATCGGTGCGGTGGTAACAAAATCCATTATGTTGAAAGCTCGACCAGGGCGACCTACTCCTCGAATGGCTGAGACACCTAGCGGAATGCTAAATAGCATAGGTCTTCAAGGTCCAGGAATTGATGCCTTTCTAATTGAAGATATTCCGTGGCTAGCTTCTCAAGGTGCGCGCATAATTGTTTCTATTGCTGGAGAGACAGCCGAAGAGTATGGAACATTAGCTCGAAAATTACGTGGTGTGTCGGGAATCTCGGCGCTGGAAGTAAATATCTCATGTCCCAATGTTGAAAATCGCGGGTTAGTTTTTGCTTGTGATGCGCAAAGTACAACTGAAGTTATCAAGAATGTAAGAAGTATTATTGGTGGCGATCTGCCGATTCTGGCAAAGCTAACACCTGATGTTACGAATATTGCAAGCATAGCTTCAGCTGCGGTGAACGCAGGAGCCGATGGAATCGCCATGATTAATACCGTTTTAGGTATGGTGATAAATACTGAAACTATGAAACCACATCTTGGTGGAAAAACGGGCGGATTATCAGGACCAGCCATCCGCCCCATCGCCATCCGTGCGATTTATCAAGTCAGAGCTGCATTACCCAACGTTTCAATTCTAGGAATGGGCGGGGTGGCAAACGGCAAAGATGCCTTTGAGATGATTTTGGCCGGTGCTTCTGGCGTATCAATCGGAACCGCATCATTCGGAGATCCCAGCGCACCATATCGAATTCAAAGCGAATTGCTTACGATATTGCAAAGCAAAGGATTTTCCTCAGTAAAGGAAGCAGTTGGATATGCGCATCGAGAAGAATAGGGAAATTCAATGAACTCACCTTTGATTTTAGCGGTTGATACTGATGATCTTGAGTTAGCTAAAAGTTGGGTTTCTGCGACCACCTCTTACATTGGTGTCTATAAGTTGGGTCTTGAGTTCTTTCTCAAGTTCGGTTTGGCAGGAGTCAAAGCGATCCAAAACGAGACAGATTCCAAGATATTTCTGGATCTCAAACTGCATGATATTCCCAATACTGTGGGGGGTGCCGCTAAGCAAGTTATGGATTTGCAACCAGAATTTTTGACAGTTCATGCATCGGGTGGCCCAGCCATGATAACGGCAGCGGTTTTGGCCCTTCCTAATACCAAAATCACGGCAGTTACTATTTTGACTTCATTGGATCAGATGGATTTACAAGCGATCGGCTTTGCTGGAACAGCATCTGAGAGATCAGCAAGTTTAGCTACTTTGGCAGTGGCCGCAGGAGCTAAAGCCATTGTCTCTTCACCCCATGAGATTGAAAACATTCGTACCGCCATCGCAGATCGCGCACTCATAATTACTCCTGGTATCCGCCCTAAATTGCAGGAATCCGAAGGCAATCAAATAAGAGATGATCAAAAGAGAGTTATGGATGCCAAAAGTGCGATTGCGGCAGGAGCAGATTTATTGGTTATTGGTCGACCGATAACCGCAGCGCCAAATATTGCGGAAGCGGCAAAGAGCATGCTGCAAGAGGCTCTCGGCTGAAGCGAAGTTCAAGGAATTAAATGGCAACTCCACCTAAATTAACTGCCGATCAAAGAATCGCCGCGTTAGAGGCGGCCAAGGTTGCCAGGCGAACACGAGCTGCTATCAAAGACCAAGTAAAAAGTGGTGAGTTAAAACTTCTACAAGTTTTAGAGTTGGCTGCTACCAATCCAGCAATTGGAAAGATGCGAGTCTCAGAGCTGATCGAAGCTATCCCCGGAGTGGGAAAGGTTAGAGCAGCAACCTTGCTTAACAAGCTTGGTATATCTGCAACACGTAGAATTCAGGGATTAGGTGTCCTGCAACTTCAAAGCCTAAAGAGAGAGTTTCGAAACGTGAATCCAGCTATCCGCCCAGGTAAATTGTTTGTGCTCTCTGGACCAGGTGGGGTTGGCAAAAGTACTATTACAAAAGCCTTATCAGGTCATAAGGATTTTTGGGTTTCGGTCTCGGCAACTACTAGATCGCCCCGAAATGGAGAGCTAGATGGAGTTGATTACTACTACATCTCAAGTGCTGAATTCGAGAGAAGAATCGAAGATTCCGAATTTCTCGAATGGGCAGAGTTTGCTGGAGCGAAGTATGGAACCCCTGCTAGCGCAGTTAATGAGAAGTTAGCTAGTGGATTTAATGTGGTTCTAGAGATTGAAATTGATGGAGCGAGGCAGGTCCGCAAGTCGATGCCAACGGCGCAATTGATCTTTATAGCTCCACCATCATGGGAAGAGTTGAAGAGTCGTTTGCAGTCCAGAGGCACAGATTCTGATGAGCGCAGGGCCCAACGATTGGCGTTAGCGCAGGAAGAGATGGCAGCTCAATCTGAGTTCGATTATGTATTGGTAAATGACCGATTGGAAAGAGTCGTAGCTGAACTGGTATCTTTGGCCGCTGACAAAGAGAGGCGATAAATGGACGGAATCACCAACCCACCAATCGATGAATTACTAGATAAGAGTGGATCCAAATATAGTTTGGTGCTTTACGCAGCTAAACGCGCCCGCCAGATAAACGCTTATTACTCACAACTTTCAGAAGGGCTGCTCGAATACGTTGGACCATTGGTCGAAACGCACGTTCACGAGAAGCCGCTATCTATCGCACTTCGAGAGATCAACGAAGGCTTGTTGACTATCGAAAGCCTTGAACCCACCAATTAATTTCTTAACCATCAGATCTCTAAGACTTTAATTGATTTAAAGTTATGGGCAGAAGTTATGGGTAGGGAATAGGAAATGTCCGAGATTCTCCTCGGAGTAGGTGGTGGGATTGCTGCCTATAAATCTTGTGATTTGCTTCGTCGTTTACAAGATCAGGGCCACCAAGTCACTGTGGTTCCCACTCCAGCTTCCTTAAATTTCGTAGGACGAGCCACTTGGGAAGCGCTCTCAGGCAAACCGGTATATACCGAGGTTTGGGATGAGATCGATAAAGTCAATCACGTCGCACTTGGGGATCGTTCTGAATACATCATCATCGCACCAGCAACTGCGGATCTAATTTCCAGACTGGCCCATGGTAGGGCAGATGATCTGTTAACCAATACCGTACTGGCTAGCAACGCCCCAAAATTGCTGGTTCCTGCCATGCATCCAAAGATGTGGTTGAACGAAGCCACACAAAGAAATTTAGATGAACTTAAAAACCGCGGTTTTTATTCTCTCCCACCAGCAGTCGGGAAATTAACAGGTGGCGATTCTGGTATCGGTAGGTTCCCTGATATCTCTGCCATCCTAGAAGTTTTTCAAAATGAGATTCTTGTAAAGACTGATCTAAAAGGTTTGAAGATACTGATAACTGCAGGCGGAACTCGTGAAGATATCGATGAAGTTCGTTTCATTGGAAATAGGTCTAGTGGTAAACAAGGCGCAGCCATCGCTAAGGTTGCCAAAGCGCGTGGCGCAGAGGTAACTCTAATCGCCGCAAATATGGATACTACCGCGCTGGTTGGGATAAATACGATTCCTGTCAAAAGTACCGAAGAGCTGGCTGATGCATTGAGCGCAAATTTTGATTCATGCGATGTTCTGATAATGGCGGCAGCCGTAAGTGATGCCAAGCCTGAAGCCCGAGGTGGCAAGTTAAAGAAAGAGGACTTGGATTCACTTAAATTAATCAGGAATCCAGACCTTTTGGCTGGCATATCCAAGATGAAGAGAGATCAGATTCTGATTGGTTTTGCTGCAGAGGAGTCCGCCAATTTGGAGAGCGAAGGTCGCAGGAAGCTGAAATCCAAAGGGTTGGATTTGATCTATGCAAACGATATTCAAAGAGGTGAGATTTTTGGTTCTGATAACACCTCAGGGATTCTGATTACCGAAAGCGATACCGTCCAAGTAATCGATTCTTCCAAATTGTCACTTGCAAATATGCTCCTGGACTGGGTTCATAAGAGGATACAATCTGCCAATGTCTAAACGTCTCTTCACCAGCGAATCAGTTACAGAGGGCCATCCAGATAAAATTGCAGATCAGATCTCTGATGCAATTTTGGATTCTCTGTTAGCACAGGACCCTAAAAGCCGCGTTGCGGTAGAGACTTTGATAACTACTGGTCAAGTTCATGTTGCTGGCGAGGTGACCACCAACGGTTATGCAGATGTAAACAGTATCGTCCGCGATACCGTCCTTGGAATCGGTTACGACTCATCAGATAAGGGTTTTGACGGAAATTCTTGTGGAGTATCGATCTCAATCGGGCAACAATCGCCCGATATCGCACAAGGGGTCGATGACGCTTACGAAGAGCGCGTGCAATCATCTAGCGATCCCTTAGATCTCCAAGGAGCTGGCGATCAAGGACTCATGTTCGGTTACGCTTGTGATGACACCAAAGAATTAATGCCATTGCCAATCTGGCTGGCGCATGCGCTAGCTCAGCAATTATCGAAGGTAAGAAAATCTGGGGAACTTGGGTATCTGCGACCCGATGGAAAAACCCAGGTAACCATTGAATACGATGGTGATAAAGCAGTTGCTTTAAATACCATTGTGATTTCCAGTCAACATCATGCCGATATAGATGTCGCAAAGAAGATGACACCAGAAGTGATCGACCAGGTAATTAAACCAGTTTTGGCCTCAATCGATTTGCCACAAAACGATATGCGTGTTCTGATAAACCCAACTGGCAGATTTGTAGTTGGTGGTCCAATGGGTGATGCAGGTTTAACTGGACGGAAGATTATTGTTGATACCTATGGTGGTATGGCACGTCATGGCGGTGGCGCCTTTAGCGGAAAAGATCCCTCTAAAGTAGATCGCTCTGCTGCTTACGCCATGAGGTGGGTTGCAAAGAACGTTGTTGCTGCCGGTCTTGCAAATCGCTGTGAAGTTCAAGTTGCATATGCTATCGGTAAAGCTCAACCCGTCGGTCTTTTTATCGAAACCTTTGGCACGGAGAAATTGCCAATCGCAAAGATCCAAGAAGCGGTACTTTCAGTATTTGACCTCCGTCCTGCAGCCATAATTCGAGACTTGAACTTGCTCCGTCCAATTTATTCAAAGACCAGTGCATATGGACACTTTGGTCGTGAAATCCCAGAATTTACTTGGGAGCAAACCGACCGAGCAGAAGCACTTAACAAAGCTGTAAAGTAAAAAGTGATGAGCGCGATGGTTGCGCCACTTAAGCTAAAGCGAGAGAAGGTTGGTTCTCCCAAACCTGCATCAAGTGCGCCAGTATTGTCGATATTGGTGGATACAGGTGTTTACCATTTAGATCAAGAGTTTGATTACTTGTTACCTGAGAAATTTGTGGTAGCTCCAGGTGAATGGGTTTCGGTGCCATTTAAAGGAAAAAATAGGATCGGTCTAGTAACCAAACGTTCAGAACTTAAATCTGGTGCAAAGTTATCATTTATTAACAAACCCATTTTAGGCCCCAAAATCTCCTCAGATTTTTTGCACCTTTACCGAGCGATAGCCTCAAGATGGGCCGTTCCGATATTTGATGTTCTACGATTCGTAACCCGTTTTAAAGATTCTCTTAAGCCATCTACAACACCTAAATCAGGACCTGGAAAGAGATATTACCTGCAGTTAGATGCTAAATTTGATGAAGTAACTCAAATAAGAGATATGGCAATTC
>JBJTHJ010000124.1:0-8073 GCA_046094385.1 Candidatus Nanopelagicaceae bacterium | reverse complement strand
TCACCGCTCTCTCGATCCAAATGCGCACGCGCATGTTCTAGCGCATGGTCGGTGTGGTTATAGGCTGCTAAAACCGCTGCTTCAATCGCAACTATCAAAGCGCTAAGGGAGATCTCTTTCTCAGTGGTAAGCACTTGGAGTGCTTTCATATCTACATGCATCTCTAGCGCTCCTTACCCTTTCGACTATCTTTTTTATTAAATTCGACTTCGATAATTGCTCGCTTTACATCTGCGTAATCAATAGGACCATTATCCAAAGTCGCATGATCCTCATCAGCTGAGATGATTCGAGCTTTAAAGACCTCTCCGTCATGCTTACTTACTTTGACTAAACGATCTACATTCTTTCGCCAATGGCGCGGTGCGGTAAGTGGGCGATCAACGCCAGGCGAGGTGACTTCAAGCGTGTAAGGGGTTTCGCCCATAAATCGAGCGCCATCCATAACTTCGCCGATAGCGCGGCTAGCTTCGGTAACTTGATCTAGATTTAATCCAGTTTCGCTATCGACAATTATCGTTACAAAGCGATGTTTTCCAGGGGTTTGGACCTGTACCTCTTCAAGAACCAGCCCAGCCTTGCTCACCAAGGGGTCCAACAGTTCGAAGATTTGATCTTTAAGCGCCATTTTGATTCCTATTTTTTATTGTTTTTTAATTGTTTTTAAATTGTTTTTTATTTGTTATTAAATTGTTTTTCGCGACCCTAGTTTAAGAGGTCATAACCTACTTTTGCAATTAGTAGCGCAGTCATCAGTAAGAAGACCTTGCGAACAAGCGGAGAGCCACCTTTTAACGCTACTCGCGCACCCAAAGTTGAACCCAACACATTGAAGAACGCCAACGCACCACCGATAGCCCAAAGTATCGCCCCCTCATTGGCAAAGATGATTAGCGCTGCCAAATTGGTGGCCACGTTGGTGAATTTTGCGATTGCAGAAGCGGTTAGAAATGCGTAACCAAGTGCGCCTACTAGCACCGCCATTAAAAATGTTCCGGTGCCAGGGCCAAAGATGCCGTCATAGAAACCGATTCCCGCACCTGAAATAGCAGCTATTTTGTAATTTAAAGTTGGTGATTCTTCGTGACCCAGTTTTGGATTAAGTGCGGTGTAGATGAAGATAACCACTAAGGCCACCAGGACCAATACTCGCAAACTTTCTGTTGGAATCCGGGCAGCTAGTTTTGCGCCACCCATTGAGCCAATAAAGGCCGGTAATGCCATTGCTATCAATATCTTCTTATCTAATTGCAAACCTTTGCGATATCGATACGCAGCATTGGTGGTGCCAAAGATCGAAGCAAATTTATTGGTACCCAGCGCAGTTATTACTGGCTTATCACTCAAACCCACTAGCAGCGCTGGTAATTGAATTAGCCCGCCACCGCCTGCGATGGCATCAAAGAATCCTGCCGCAAATGCAGCCGCACAGAGAAACTCAATCACGAGAAGAGTTTGGCGATTTCGTCGACAGCCTCTTCAACTTTAGCTTCGCATTTCTCGGAGGTGGCGCGGATTCGAATCTCAACTTTTCCTTCGGCTAAACCTTTGCCTACGATTACTATCACTGGATTACCGATTAATTCGGCATCTTTGAATTTAACGCCCGCCGATGGATCGCGACGGTCATCTAGCATCACCGAGATTCCTTGTGACTCTAACTCCTTGGCAATCTCTTCAGCCTTATCAAATGGCGCATCTTCTTTTCCGGTAGCAACCACATGCACCATGGCTGGCGCGATTTCAGCCGGCCAACAAAGACCAAGTTCATCTGCAGTTTGTTCTGCGATCGCAGCTACTGCACGCGAGACTCCAATTCCGTATGAACCCATAGTCACAACCTGCGACTTACCATTTTGATCTAAAACAGTGAGGTTAAGTGCTTCGGCATATTTGCGACCTAATTGAAAAATGTGGCCGATTTCAATGGCGCGATCAATTACCACTTCGGTTGCGCACTCAGGGCAACTATCGCCTGCTCGTACTTCAGCCGCTTCGATGTAACCATCGACTTTGAAGTCACGATCTGCCACCACATTCCGGGCGTGGCAATCTTTCTTATTTGCACCCGTCACCCAAGCAGTACCAGGTGCGATTCTTGGATCTGCAAGCAATGTAATGCCGTTGGCTTTTGCATCTTGCGGACCGATATAGCCCTTAACTAACTTCGGGAACTTCTTAAAGTCTTCTTCTTCGAAAATTCTGATCTCATTTGCGCCAATTAAATTCGCCTCTACGCGCTTTAAATCTACTTCACGATCGCCCGGTACCAAGATAGCAAATGGCTTCTCATCGACCATTAGCATGATGTTCTTCAAGGTATCGCTTGCCTTAAATCCACCGCCAAATTTGCTATTGAGTAAATCAACCAAAGATTCGATAGTTGGTGTATTTGGAGTGTCTAAAACTTCCATAACTGGGAAGTTGCCAGCTCCCGGTTTGACGATGGTCTTCATGGCTTCGACATTTGCCGCATAACCACATTTTGGACAGAGCACATAAGTATCTTCACCAGTCGAACATGGCGCTAAAAATTCTTCAGATTTAGATCCACCCATCGCACCAGCCATAGCGCTTACGATGTTGTATTTCATGCCCAAACGATCAAAGGTCTTAATGTAGGCATCACGGTGCTTTAGATATGAGACTTCAAGGCCCGCATCATCAATATCGAAAGAGTATGAATCTTTCATTACGAATTCACGTCCACGGATGATTCCGGATCTTGGGCGCGCTTCATCACGATATTTGGTTTGGATTTGATAGATAGAAAGTGGTAAATCTTTGTATGAGGAGTACTCGCCTTTGACCATCAAGGTGAACATCTCTTCGTGAGTTGGGCCTAGCAAATAATCCGAGCCCTTGCGATCTTGGAGGCGAAATAGATTTGGGCCATATTCGCTCCAGCGATTGGTGGCTTCATAGGCATCTTTAGGTAGGAGCGCTGGGAAATGCACCTCTTGAAATCCAGCAGCATCCATCTCTTCGCGGATCACGCGTTCGACATTTCTAAGTGCGATCACACCAAGTGGCAACCAGGAGAAGATTCCGGCAGCAATTGGTCTTACATATCCCGCACGAACCAATAACTTATGAGAGGTAACAGTGGCATCGGCCGGGTCATCTCGCAAGGTACGCAAGAAGAGCGTAGACATTCGTAGCATTATTTGATTTCCACCGTAGGTTCGCCGGAAGTTACTCCTGCAGCTTCCATCTCTTCACCAAGTCGAAGCGCCTCTTCAATTAGCGTCTCAACGATTTGAGATTCAGGTACGGTTTTAATTACCTGTCCTTTAACGAAGATCTGTCCTTTGCCATTACCAGAGGCCACACCTAAATCCGCTTCGCGTGCCTCTCCTGGACCATTAACGACGCAACCCATAACTGCTACGCGAAGTGGCACGGTCATTCCCTCTAGCCCTGCTTGTACTTTCTCTGCCAAGGTATAGACATCAACCTGCGCACGACCGCATGATGGGCAAGAGACAATCTCTAGTTTGCGTTGGCGAAGTCCAAGCGATTCCAGGATTGCAATGCCCACTTTCACCTCTTCAACCGGTGGCGCAGACATTGATACGCGAATGGTGTCGCCAATTCCCTCTGCAAGAAGCACTCCAAATGCGGTAGCTGACTTGATGGTGGCTTGGAAAGCAGGTCCAGCTTCAGTAACTCCAAGGTGCAATGGATAATCACAACGCTCTGCCAGCAATCGATATGCCTTGATCATCGTAATTGGGTCATGATGCTTAACAGAAATCTTAAAGTTGGTGAAATCGTGTTCTTCAAATAGCGATGCTTCCCAAAGTGCAGATTCAACTAGAGCTTCGGGGGTTGCTTTGCCATATTTCTGTAAAAGTCTTGGATCTAAAGAGCCAGCGTTTACACCGATTCGAATCGGGGTGCCTGATTCTTTGGCTGCCTTAGCTACTTCTTTGATCCGATCATCAAATTGTTTGATGTTGCCTGGATTTACTCGAACCGCCGCACATCCCGCATCGATAGCCGCAAAGATATATTTTGGTTGGAAGTGAATGTCAGCAATTACCGGTATCTGTGATTTCTTAGCGATCTGCGCCAACGCATCAGCATCATCCTGCGAAGGAACAGCAACGCGCACGATCTGACAGCCAGAGGCGGTCAATTCTGCGATCTGCTGAAGCGTCGAATTTACATCTGCCGTCAAAGTAGTGGTCATCGACTGCACTGATACTGGGTGATCGCTACCGACACCGACGCTACCGACCATCAACTGCTTAGTTTTGCGTCGAGGTGCAAGCGTCGGAAGTGAAGGAATCCCCAGATCGACCATGGGCTTATTCTGCCCTATTTCTGGTAAACCCTTACAAATTCAGATTAACTGGATTGACGATGTCGGCTATGAGTAATAGCACCGTGAGCGCAACAAGAATCACAAATACTGCAATAGTGATCGGCGTCAATTTATTGATATCAATTGGGGTGGGTTTCTCGCGTCCACGCAATTTGGCATATCGGTATCTGATTGCATCCGCAGTCGCAACTGCCATGTGTCCGCCATCTAAAGGCAACAATGGCAATAAATTGAAGATTCCGACGAAGATATTCAACGATGCAATCATCAATAGGAAGATGGCAATTTGATTATTAATGGGTAATGAAGTGCTGCTGGTGATGTCGCCAGATGCTCTAGCCACACCAACAATTCCAACTGGACCATTTGGGTCACGAGGATCATCACCGAAAGTTTCGTTGACTAAATTTGGAATCATGCTTGGTAGCTTGATCAGCGCCTTTACTGATTCTCGGATCATGTACCAAGTGATGGCACCGGCATCTTTGATTGCAGTAAATACTGGTTGGCGGAATGTGGCATCTTCTAGCGCCATTCCAACAAATGAATAAGTAAAACCTTCGATAGTTCGATTGACTGGGGTCACGCTCAAATCGATATTTTCGCCACCACGTTCTACCGTGAAGGTGAAGGTCTTCCCTGGATTCTGTCGAATCTGCAATAAGTCGGTTGAGAAATTACTGCCATTGGTCTTCTTGCCATTAATTGCAACGATCTTATCTCCGGCCTTTAACCCCGCCTTGACCGATGGTGAAACTGGATCAGAGGCGGTGCATACATCGGTAGCAGAGACGCATGGAATGATCTCTTTGATTGTCGAAGATAGGGATTGCGCACCAATGCCGGCCAAAGTTATGAAAATCATTATGAAGCCCAGAATGAAGTGGCTGGCAGAGCCGGCACCAAGCACCACTAATTTACGAGGCGTAGATGCAATTACAAATGCACGATGCGCTTCGCCTTCAGGAAGTGGATCATGAATAGTCATGCCTTCAATACGACAATATCCACCGGCTGGAATCGCCTTTAATCCGAACTCAGTCTCACCTCTGACTGTAGACCAGATTCTTTTTCCAAAACCTAAGAAGAATTCCGTTACCTTCATGCCATAGCGCTTGGCAAAGTAATAATGACCAAATTCGTGGACCATCACTGAAAAAAGCAAAGCAAAGACAAAGAGCAAGATACCTACGATTTCCAAGGATGCCTCCTGCGCAAAACTGCCTGTATTCCTGCCTGCTAGATGGCAATACTCTCATGGCTTCGGTAAACTTGAAAAATGAACGTGCCACAAGAGCGCAAAGTTGTTACCGAAATCCCAGGACCAAAGTCACAGGAAATCATCAAACGTCGAAATGAAGCAGTTTCGGCATCACTTGGAATGGCGCTTCCTGCTGTGATCACCAACGCAGCTGGTGGCATCTTGTTAGATATCGATGGAAATCAGATTATCGATATGGGCGCCGGAATCGCTGTGGTAAACGTTGGTAATAGCGCACCTGCAGTTGTAAAACGAGTCCAGGAGCAAGTTGCCTCATTTACTCATACCTGTTTCATGGTCGCGCCTTACGAAGGTTATATTGAAGTTTGCGAAAAATTAAACGAGTTAACACCTGGTAAGTTCAAGAAGAAGAGTGCGCTATTTAACTCTGGCGCTGAAGCTTTAGAAAATGCAGTGAAGATCGCTCGCCACTACACAAAGCGTCAAGCGGTGGTGGTCTTCGAACATGGCTATCACGGTCGCACCAACTTAACGATGGCGATGACGGCGAAGAACATGCCCTACAAAGAGGGCTTTGGACCATTTACCCCAGAGATCTATCGCATGCCGATGGCATATCCATATCGGTCAGAAGGCAATATCGATCATGTTCTAGATGAAGTCATTCATAAAATCGAGAAAGAGATCGGCGCAAAGAATGTTGCCGCAATCGTCATCGAACCAATTCAAGGTGAAGGTGGCTTCATCGTGCCACCAAAGGGATTTCTGCCAGGCCTTGCAAAGTTCGCTAAGGAAAATGGCGCGCTATTTATCGCAGATGAGGTCCAAACTGGATTTGCCCGCACAGGTCAGATGTTCGCCTGCGAAGATGAGGGCGTTGAACCAGATTTAATCACCACCGCAAAAGGCATCGCCGGCGGCCTGCCACTTGCTGCAGTAACTGGCCGCGCTGAAGTAATGGATGAGATTCATCCATCTGGACTTGGCGGAACTTATGGTGGAAATCCGATTGCATGCGCTGCTGCGCTAGGTGCCATTGAAACCATTCAATCTTTAAATCTAATCAAGCGCGCCAATGAGATCGGCAAGATCATGGTGGATGCGTTAAATGCGATGAAAGCTAAGTATCCAGTCATCGGAGAGGTCCGTGGTCGCGGAGCGATGATCGCCATCGAATTAATCCAACCAGGTAGCAAAGAGCCAAATGGCGATGTGCTTGGCAAGGTAGTTAAGTATGCACAGCAAAAAGGCGTACTCTTCTTGACCGCTGGAACTTACGGAAACGTGCTTCGCTTCTTGCCACCACTTGTAATCAGCGATGAGCTAGTCAAGGATGCAATGAGCGTGCTTGATGAAGCTTTTGCTAATTCCAATTAACGATCAAGCAAGTTTCTAGTTGGGTTGTAACTTCCGCCCTTTTTACGTAACGCAATCGCACTCAGCGCCTCTAAAACCACACGGTTTGCCAAGATCGCAGTGATATCTGCGCTATCAAATGGTGGTGCAACTTCCACGATATCAACGCCCACAATCGGTAGTTCAAAGCAGATGCGACGTACCGCCTCAAGTAATTCACGCGAAGTCATTCCACCCGGCTCAGGTGTTCCAGTTCCAGGCGCCATTCCTGGATCAACTACATCTATATCTACAGATAAGAAGATGCCATCACAACCATCAGTTAACGTTGCAAAGGATTCATCTAATACAGCTTTCAATCCACGGTGATGAATTTCGGTCATTTCATATGAGCGCATGCCTTGATCGCACATCCAATTTAAAGTCGCATCATCTGGCCAGTAACCTCGCAAACCTAGTTGCAAGAAGCGATCGCCACGAACATGTCCATTCTCAATCAATCTGCGCATCGGAGTTCCATGACCTACCAGCGATCCCCATTGATCAGCGCCGGTATCTGCATGCGCATCGAAGTGAATCATTGAGATCTTGCCTTTGCCACGATGGTTTGCAATACCCGCAACATCAGCAGAAGCAATCGAATGATCACCGCCAAGCACTACTGCAATCGCACCAGCTTTTGAGATCTTCTCGGTGGCCTCTGCTAATTTCTTCAGCGAGCCTTCTAGATCTCCCCCATTCATGATCAAATCGCCAGCATCCAGAACTTTCAAATCTTTCAATCCATCGGTGCGAAGCGCCAAATGTGGACGCTCTCCATCATGTGGCAGGTAATCGCCCATCCGGATAGCCTGCGGACCAAACTTGGCACCACTTCGATGTGAGGTACCAGAATCAATTGGTGCGCCAACAATTACTACATCCGCACCTTTAAATGTCTCTGGCTTATCTAGATCACATCTTTCAATTCCAAGAAAGGTGAAATCCGGGCCATACATATTGCCGTAGTTGGTCATGCTCGTTGCCGCTTTCTGCCCACAAATTGACCTGCAATAACTATTGCAAGCGCGATGAAGAACATCATAGAACCGATTACGTTTGCTTGAGGCGGAATGCCACGAGCGCTAGAAACATAAACAAATTTCGGAAAAGTCATCATGGTGCC
>JBJTHJ010000123.1:0-5826 GCA_046094385.1 Candidatus Nanopelagicaceae bacterium | reverse complement strand
GTCCAAAGCAATAGCAAGTGGCGCCACCGTTAGCGCAAGTGCGCTTCAGGAGATTTCAGAAGAGTTGGTAATGGTTCATGGCCAAGCTGCAAGTCAAACCCTCACCAAGAGTTCAAAGCACCTTGAATTATTGGACCTCTTCGCACAGAGCGCGCCTTTGATCAATAAATTCCAGATTACCTTTAATGAAGCAAATGAGTTAGCCAAGCGCATCAAAGCCATGAAGGTGGCGAGCAGAGAGCGAGATGCCAAATTGCAAGCTCTAAGAGAATTTGCCGAAGCGGTCAAGAAAGTTAAACCTCGCGCCGGTGAGTTGCAGGAGAT
Organism: Candidatus Nanopelagicaceae bacterium; assembly: GCA_046094385.1. GTDB lineage: Bacteria > Actinomycetota > Actinomycetes > Nanopelagicales > Nanopelagicaceae > ZLKRG08. Next base: position 5,502 of record JBJTHJ010000123.1, on the reverse strand, counting down.
TAACGATGAGATCAGTCGCCTCTCGTCGATCGAAGATTTAACAAGTACTGCAGGAAGTGCCAGTGCGATTCTAGATGGAGGCGATCTTGATACGCCGGGAGTCTTGAGCCAGCTGGCAACTGCCCGAAAAGCTTTAGAGAAGGCGGCAGCGCTTGATCAATCGCTAGGAGAACTCTCTGATCAGCTCAGCGAACTCTTCTTCCAAATTCAAGATATCGCAGCTTCGATTTCAGGTTACCTATCGGATTTAGCGGCCGACCCTTCCCGGTTAGATTTTCTGCAAAACCGGAAGGCGGAATTGAATACTTTAATCAAGCGTCATTCAAAGTCCACCTCCACCGATATCAATCAAGCGCTACATGAACTCATCGAGCTAGCTACTAATTTGGATAATGAGATTGCAGATTTGGAGGGTGGAGATGAACGCATTAAGAGTTTTGAAAAAGAGCTGACTAATCTGCAGAACCAAGCTTTACTTGTAGCTAAAGAGCTCACAGTTCATCGCACAAAATTTGCTAAAGAACTCTCAAAGCGTGCCACCGAAGAGATCCATGCGCTCTCAATGCCTAGCACCAGTTTGGTGATCGAGGTTAAGACAGGTGGCGATTTTAATGATTTAACCACAACCGGTTTTGATGAGATTAACTTCTATCTACAAACACATAAAGATGGACCATTAGTATCTATAGCTAAAGGGGCATCAGGTGGCGAGCTATCTAGAGTGGCGTTGGCGATCGAAGTTGTAATCGCCACCAACGAGGAGATTGGTACTTACATATTCGATGAAGTAGATGCCGGCGTAGGTGGAAAAGCAGCGATTGAAGTAGGACGTAGATTGAAAGAGCTATCTAAAGTGGCACAGGTAATCGTGGTTACGCACCTCCCACAAGTTGCTGCCTGGGGAGATAACCACTTTGTAGTTTCAAAGGATGAGAGCGGATCGGTCTCGCTCAGCGAAATAAAGAAGTTATCTAAAACTGAAAGAATCGAAGAGATTGCCAGAATGCTAGCGGGCCACGAAGATTCGATATCTGCCCGTAAACACGCAGAGGAGCTATTGGCAGAGTCTCGCTAAAAAGCGTGATAAGTTTGCCTTCCATGAGCCAACCTCATGTGACCAAACACTTATTTGTAACTGGCGGAGTCGCCTCAAGTCTAGGCAAAGGTTTAACCGCATCCAGTCTTGGCCGATTGATGGTCGCTCGTGGCTTAAGGGTCACAATGCAGAAACTAGATCCCTATTTAAATGTGGATCCCGGAACCATGAATCCATTTCAGCACGGAGAAGTTTTTGTCACCGATGATGGCGCCGAAACTGATTTAGATATCGGACATTACGAACGATTCTTAGATCGCTCCTTATCAGGTGATGCCAATGTGACTACCGGCCAAGTTTATTCTCGAGTAATTTCGAGAGAGCGCCGCGGAGAGTATCTAGGCGAAACTGTTCAAGTCATTCCACACATCACCAATGAGATCAAATCACGTATGTTGGCATTTGATGGGCCGGATGTAGATCTGGTAATCACTGAGATTGGCGGCACTGTAGGTGATATCGAATCACAACCATTTATCGAAGCGGCTAGACAGATCCGCCAAGAGGTAGGGCGAGACAACGTTTTCTACCTACATGTTTCATTGGTTCCATACATCGGTCCATCTGGAGAGCTAAAGACTAAACCAACCCAGCACTCGGTAGCAGCGCTAAGGAGTATCGGAATTACCCCTGACGGTGTGGTGCTCCGATCCGACCGACAGATTCCAGATTCAGTCAAACGAAAAATATCGGCTATGTGCGACGTGGATATTGAGGCGGTGGTGGCCGCCGTAGATGCACCATCTATCTATGACATTCCGAAGGTTTTATACAGCGAGGGCTTGGATGCATATGTCGTACAGCGCCTAAGCCTTAAGGCGAGAGATGTTCAATGGGGAGATTGGCAGCGATTACTAGATGCAGTTCATAATCCAAAGCATCAGGTCAAAGTCGCTCTGGTTGGAAAATATATAGATCTGCCTGATGCTTACCTTTCCGTGACGGAGGCATTACGTGCCGGAGGTTTTGCCAATCAAGCAAAGGTTGAAATCAAGTGGGTACCTTCTGATGAATGCGCAACTCCAGAAGGAGCAAAGAAGGCATTGAGCGATGTTGATGCGATTTGTGTACCAGGTGGTTTCGGAGTCAGAGGAATTGAAGGAAAAGTAGGTGCGCTTAACTTTGCAAGATTAAACAAGATTCCCACGTTGGGTCTCTGTCTCGGTCTGCAGTGCATGGTTATCGAAGGGGCGCGCAATTTAGCGGGGATCAAAGATGCTAACTCGGCGGAATTTGCCCCAGAGTCGCAAGCTCCGGTAATTGCAACTATGGAAGATCAATTGGCAAATGTTTCTGGTGACGGGGATTTGGGTGGCACCATGCGACTTGGCTCCTATAAAGCATCTCTAGCAACTGGTTCGATTGTCGCAGAGCTTTACGGCGAGAGCGAGATCACCGAGCGCCATCGCCATCGCTATGAAGTGAACAACAAATATCGAGAAGCAATCGCAGATGCTGGAATGATCTTCAGTGGCATGAATACTGAACGTGATTTGGTGGAGTTCGTTGAATTGCCTCGAGAAGTGCATCCTTTCTATGTCGGAACCCAAGCTCATCCAGAGTTTAAATCTAGGCCGACTAGACCACACCCTTTATTTGCAGGTCTGATTAAAGCTGCGATTAAATAGTGAGGTTTAAACTTCATACTAAGCGCATGAGAGGTCAACGATGATCATAGGCGTACCCAAAGAGATTAAGACTTTGGAATTTCGGGTCTCACTCACTCCTGCCGGAGTTAGAGAGTTAGTTAAAAATGGGCACCAAGTATTAATTGAATCTGGTGCTGGGGTTGGCTCTGCAATCACCGATACGCAATACCAAAGCGAAGGTGCGCGAGTTGTAGCTAGTGCAAAAGAAGTTTGGCAAAGGTCAGAGATGATTATGAAGGTTAAAGAACCCCTACCTTCTGAATATTCGCTGATGCGTGAAGGACAGATTCTCTTCACCTACCTACATCTGGCCGCATCAAAGGAATGTACTGATGCGCTAATAGCAGCCAAGAACATCGCGATCGCTTATGAAACTGTCGAAGTAGATGGCCACCTACCTTTACTTGCTCCAATGTCAGAAGTAGCTGGACGTTTATCTACGCAAGTTGGCGCAACTGCGCTACAGAAAGCTAACGGTGGTCGCGGAACCCTACTTGGAGGAGTACCGGGAGTTAGTCCTGGCAAAGTTGTGGTGATCGGTGGGGGTGTCGCTGGGCTTAATGCAGCAATTATGGCGCGTGGTTTAGGAGCGGATGTCACGATCTTGGATAGAAGTACCGCCAGGCTTCAATATATAGATTCATTATTTAATGGCACAATCAAAACTTTGATGTCCAATGATCACGCTATCGAGCAAGAGGTGACGGTAGCTGACTTGGTGATTGGCGCAGTACTAATTCATGGAGCAAAAGCGCCGAAACTCGTTAGCCATGAATTGGTTTCAAAGATGAAATCTGGTTCGGTTTTGGTAGATATCGCCATAGATCAAGGTGGTTGCTTCGAAGATTCCAAACCCACCACACACGCAGATCCCACTTATGCAGTACATGATTCAATCTTCTATTGTGTTGCAAATATGCCTGGGGCAGTCCCGGTGACATCTACCTACGCACTTACTAATGCAACTTTGCCTTACGCCATTGCACTTGCAAATAAAGGGTGGAGAGGCGCGATGCGTGAAGACTTAAATTTAGCCAAAGGGCTAAATGTCTGCGAAGGCCAGATAACCTACGATGCAGTTGCCAAAGCCCATGGATATCAATTCTCTTCGATCGTTTATTGATTTTCTGCGGGTTGAAAAAGGGGCAGCCTCCAATACCATCACGGCTTACAAGAGAGATCTTGAGCATTACCTCGATTGGCGTTTGGAGAATTTAGATAGCTCATTGATTGAATATGCGAAGTTACTGGATTCGTTAGCTCCTGCGTCAATCGAACGAAAATTTAGTGCGATCCGTAGTTTCCATCTCTACTTGGAGCGCGAATTTAACGAAGCTAATCCATGTGATGAGTTACCTGAAACCCCTAAAAGAACCCGGTTGCCAAAAGCGCTCACGGTGGCAGAGATCTCCAAAATAATCGAAGGTGCCAAAGACCCAAGTGATCCGGTTTCGCTTCGTGATTATCTAATACTCGAACTGCTCTATAGCACCGGGGCTAGGGTAAGCGAGGTAGTTGGCATCAATTTAAATGATTTTGCCACCTCACAAATAGGTCAACAGGTAGGTCAACAGGTAGCTCCAGAGGAGATCATGGTTTTGAAATTGCGAGGTAAAGGGGGGAAGGAACGTTTAGTGCCACTTGGTAGCTTTGCCAGAGCTGCGCTAGATGAGTACTTGGTGCGAACTAGACCTACTCTGCAAAAGCGCGCCAATGAAGTTGCCTTGCTTCTAAATAATCGTGGAACTCGTCTATCGCGAATTACCGCTTGGGAGATCGTAAAACGCGCTGCGCTTCGAGCAGAGTTAGATAGCAAAGTTACCCCGCATATTTTTAGACATTCCTATGCCACGCACCTATTGGATGGGGGCGCTGACATCCGTGTGGTGCAGGAGTTACTTGGACATGCATCAGTGACCACAACTCAGATCTACACTTTGATTACAATAGATAAGGTGCGCGAGTCTTATCGACTTGCGCACCCCAGAGCTTAAGTTAAATTCTTTTAAAGACCACGCAATCTGCGAGCCAGGATCGAATTCTCACCCTTAGCTTCTAGATCCGAAATAATCACTGCAAGTGACTCTCTTACGATTCTTCCACGATCTACCGCCAAACCTAAATCGCCACGTAACAAGATTCGCGCTTGATCTAAATCAAAGAGTTCATCAGGTGAGAGATAGACGGTGATCTTTTCATCATGTCTTTCACGTCCGGAAGGTTGGCGAGCGGTGGTATTACGTCGACGTTGAGTAGTACGAACACCCGTCTGCTTCTTATTTGGCTTGGTAGCTTCAATTGGCATCACCGCATCTTCGGTGGCAACCACATCTGGAACTGAAACCAAAGGTTTGGCGCGAAAGAGCTCATCTGCACCAGGTAGTGAAGCACGGCGACTCATTTAGCTCCTCCTCGGGAGATCAACTCTCGGGCTAGCCTGCGATAAGAATTGGCTGCGCCAGAGTTATTAGCGTACTGGGTAATTGGTTCTCCCTGAACCGAGCTTTCAGAGAAGCGAATTGTTTTGGCGATGATCGTTTAAAAGACATCAGCGGGGAATTGTTCGACGATTCTCTGTAGAACCTCTCGATTGTGGACCGCACGACGGTCATACATAGTAGCCAAGATGCCGGCAAGCTTTAGATCAGGATTTAAAGCTGCTCTGACCTTGTTTAAGTTGTTATTCAATTCGATGAATCCATGTAAAGAGAACCATTCGCATTGCAATGGCACAATCACTTCATCTGAAGCCACCAA
>JBJTHJ010000122.1:0-10569 GCA_046094385.1 Candidatus Nanopelagicaceae bacterium | reverse complement strand
GTTCATTATTAACCGCAATCCGTAGCGCTTGAAATGTTCGTTTTGCCGGGTTGCCACCAGTTCGTCTAGCTGCAGCCGGGATCGCGGCCTTTACCAATTCCGAGAGCTTTGCGGTGCTGTTAATTGGCGATATTTCTCGCTCTCTAATGATGAAATCTGCGATTCTCGAGGCAAATTTCTCTTCACCGTAGATTCTCAAGATTCTGGTCAAATCCGAATGCGACCAGCTGTTAACAATTTCAGATGCGGTGATGCCTTTAGATTGATCCATCCGCATATCAAGCGGCGCATCCTTTGAGTAGGAGAAGCCACGCTCTGATTGGTCTAGCTGCATGGAAGAGACACCTAGATCAAATAGCGCTCCATCTATCTTTTCAAATCCAAAACCTTTCACAATCTCTTCGAAATGATCAAATACCGAATGCGCTATATGTACTCGCTCTTTGAATTGCGCCAAGCGTTCGCTTGCCTTATCAATTGCACTTTGATCTCGGTCAATTCCAATCAAAGTTAAATTTGGAAAACGAGTTAGCATCGCAAATGAGTGTCCGCCTAGACCTAATGTGGCATCAACAAAAACCGGGGATTTAGAGTTTTCGATTGCTGGAGTCAGTAATTCAATGCAACGATCTAATGCAACAGATACATGCATCCTCTCTTCCCCCTTTCGACTTGCAGCCTTTCAAAGTATTGAATTTCGCCTGACTCCTCTGGTCACTGCCGTCCTACGGATCAGGTTCTGGCTTCGGGGAAGGGAAGTCAGAACAAGGAAGGCAGTGGCCACAAGAGTCAGTTAAAAGAGTCCCGGAAACACCTCTTCCGAAACATCTGCAAAATTCTTTTCACGATCAGTTAGATATTCATTCCACGCATTCGCATCCCATATTTCGACTCGGGTGTTTGCGCCGATTACTACGCACTCTTTCTCCAAATTTGCATATTCACGAAGGCTCTGCGGAATCGTCACGCGACCTTGGCGATCTGGAATTTCATCATGCGCTCCAGCGAACATGACACGTGAATAATCACGCGCAGCTTTCTGAGTTACTGGTGCTTGTCGCAAAGTTTCAGTGATAGTTAAAAACTCACTCTGCGGAAATACATAGAGGCAACGTTCTTGACCTTTGGTGATAACCAGACCGCTAGCGAGCTCTTCACGGAACTTGGCAGGAAGGATCAATCGACCCTTCTCATCGAGCTTTGGTTCGTGGGTTCCCAAGAACATCGCTTAGGCCCCCTTCCCCGGAAATACCTAACAATTCCCCACTTTACTCCCTTTTACTCCTTTTTCAACCACCTTTCCCCATAAAAACCCCACCCACTCCCCACCATCTCCCAACCCACTCCAATGCGGACTCAACTGGGGCTTTATTGGGACTCAACTTGCGCTATAAAAAGCAAAAGACCCGTCTCTACGGGTCTGATTTGAAAAAAAGTTAGCTCTTGCTAATCCCGGTTAATACCGGTTAATCCTGATTTCGGCGATCCCAACGCTCTTGGAGCCTTCCTGGGCCTTGGCGTTTAGCTAGCCCCAGCTTCGCCTTTGGGCGGATGCGAATAGTGGCCGCCCCTGCGAGCGCGACTATAAAGCCTAAGATTCCAAGCCAAGTTAATTTGGCGATAACCCCAGAGAGCAAGAGGGTAATTCCAAGGAGGATCAACGCGATATTTAAAGCGATACTTGGGCGACGACGAGCCATAGTCGCTACCAGGCGTGGATCTTCAGCCTGTAGCGCAGCCTCCATCTCTTCGATGATCTGCCGCTCGCGATCGGTCAATCCCATGGTGCCAAACCTACTCTTCCTCGGCCTCTCTATTCAACTTTATTAAACGGGCGGGACGGACAGATTCTTCCCCGAAGCGCATCGCGGCCCTATCAACTGCGCTCTCGGCCTCGCGCCAACCCTTCTCGCGTTGACCGAGCATTAACTGTTGGGGCGCGTTCTCGTGCAAATTCTCAAGCGCCACCCCGATTAAGCGCAGCTTCGAACGCTCTAGCTTTAAAGCTAGATACAACTCTTTGACTACTTGGTAGATCTCTTGGGTCGAACTTATTGGAAGTGGCAAGGTCTTTGATCTGGTGATCGTGGAGAAATCAGAGAACCTCACCTTTATAGAGATGGTCTTTGCATAGAGCTCTCTATCGCGCAATTTAGCGGCAGCTTTCTCGGTCAATCTCAGATATTCGCGCAAGATGACCTCGGGGTCTTCTATGTCATACGCGAAAGTCTCAGCCTTGCTAATTGATTTATCTGGCTCTTCAACAATCACCGCTCTGCTATCTCTACCCCATGAGAGTTCATAAAGATGTTCGCCGGTAGCATCACCGAGAGCGCGTTTTAAAGTATCCAATGGCGTATTTGCAACATCGCTAACTGTCTTAAGCCCTAACTTCTGCAATTGCTCAGCTGTCTTTGGTCCAACTCCCCACAAATCTGAGACTGGAAGCGGATGTAAGAAACTTATGATGCGCTCTGGTTTTATCTCAAGTAGTCCATTTGGTTTGCAATGTCCCGATGCCAACTTTGCGATGAATTTATTTGGTGCAATACCCACTGAGCAAGTAATCCCGCACTCATCATGAACTCGCTTTCGAATAGCTTGTCCAATTTCACGTGGGGTTCCAAGCAACTTCTGCGCCCCAGTGATATCCAGGAATGCTTCATCTAATGAGAGCGGTTCTACTAGTGGCGTGAAGGATGCAAATATCTGCATGACCTGAGTTGAGATCTCGGAATATCGATGATGATCTGGAGATACGAAGATCGCATTTGGTGCCATCCGTTTTGCGCGGCCAACTGGCATCGCAGCGCGAATTCCGAATTTACGTGCGGCGTAATTGGCGCTTAAGACTACGCCTCGAATTCCGGCACCTACCACCACCGCTTTGCCACGCAAGCTGGGATCATCAAGTTCTGCGACTGATGCATAGAAAGCATCCATGTCACAGTGAATGATGATCTCGTTTGCCATTACCCGAGATTACTTTTCTTTAACTGAAAATTTTCATAGGCGCTTGGTAGATCCCAAGCTCCAGTTGCGCGAATCGAGACCCCTTTAGGGCCAGTACGGCGGATTACCCCGCGTACCAAGAGTAGATTTGATGAGAATAGCGTCTGCGCAAATTTCTCGTGGGTGTCGGTGAAGAAAGTAGCATCGCTACAACCAAAGCCATCATCTATCGATAAGAAGATCACTCGTTTTCCAGAGCGCACCGGCGGCTGCTGCAAGGCAACTTTCACCCCAGCTACCAAAATAGATGAGCCAGATCGCTGTTTTAGTAAATCAGAGGACTTGACTGCGCCAATTTGGTTTAAGAAGTTACCGTAGAACTGGATTAAGTGTGAAGAGACCTCCATGCCTAGATGTTCGACCTCATTTTGCACCTTCTCGGCATGGGTTAAATCTGGTAGTCCGCTTGGCTTTAAATCGGGCGCTTTAAAGCCGAAAGTCAATTGTAATTTTGTTTGAGAGGCCACGGCTGGCGAATTATTGATATCTGCCAAATGTAGAGCCAGATCGCGACGATTGATCTTATGCAGGGAATCAAATGCGCCGATCAATATCAACTTCTCGGTGGTTGGATAACTTGCACCAGAGCGACGGACGAAATCAGTTAGATCCAAATAGGGTGCGGCATTTACGATATTTGAAGCTTCGAGTTCGGAGATCCCCGAGAGATCGCAAAGAGCCATTCGAATTGCGCTATCTGCATCTTGAACCGCCTCTACGCGATAGGTGATATCCGATTTATTGATATCAATTGGAAGCACTTTGATACCCAGCTGTCTTGCCTCATCAAGAACCAATCGCTTTGGATACATACCTGGATCATGAGTTAGTAAACCTGCGATAAAAGCTGCGGGGTGATGGGTTTTAAGCCAGGCCGATTGATAGGTGGGAAGCGCGAAAGCGGCAGCATGGGCTTTGCAAAAGCCAAAGGATGCGAAAGCGCGAAGTACCTGCCAGATCTCATCCACTACCGGTTTTGGATAGCGCGTACTTTTCTCATAGAACCAGTCGCAGATCTCCTGTTGCTTTGAAAAATCACCAAGTGCGCGCCGCTTCTCATCGGCTTCGGCATAGGAGATTCCAGTCATTATTGAGATGATTTGGATGACCTGCTCATGAAAGACCACTACCCCTTCAGTTTGAGCTAATACCCCATGTAAATCCGGGTGGATCAACTTAGGGGTACTAAAACCTTGGCGGGCATTTAGAAATGGTGTGATCATGTCGCTTTTTACTGGCCCTGGCCTAAATAGGGAGATATCTATGATCAGATCTTCGAAAGACTCTGGTTGTAATTTGCCGACTAACTCTCGTTGTCCAGGGGATTCGATTTGAAATAACCCGATGGTCTTGGTCGATTTGATCAATTTATAAGTATCGGGATCATCAAGTGGCACTCTTTCGATATCCACGGATCGACCGGTACGTTCGATCTCAGAGAGCGCATACGAGATCGCAGATTGCATTCGGACCCCCAAGATATCTAGCTTCAGCAAGCCAATGGCTTCGACATCATCTTTATCAAATTCCACCATCGAATAACCGCTGGCATTTATTAGCCTCGGTGCGCGATCTGGCAAGGTGTTATTGCTTAGTACGACTGCACAAGGGTGCATCGCCAAATTACGCGGTAGTCCATCTAAGCGCTCGGCCAATTTGATAGCCATTGCCGCAAGCGGGGTGTTGATATTTAAGCTCTTTAACTCTGGCAGGCTCTCTAAGGCTTTCGAGATATTGCGAGCGCGAATATGTGGCAAACTCTTTGCAATCAAATCAATTTCAGATTGCGACATGCCAAGGGCTGCACCGGTATCTCTAATTGCATGGCGCGCTCGATAAGTATCGATCATCGCAACAGTTGCAGTGCGGTGTTGATATTTTTTAAAGACCAGATCGTAGATCTCTAAGCGTCGCGCCGATTCAACGTCGATATCTATATCTGGAAGTGCTCTTCTAAGTGGCGAGCAGAAACGTTCCATTAATAACCCGTAACGAATCGGGTCTACGCCTGAGATGCCAAGCAGATGACAGATCAAGGAGCCAGCGCCACTTCCCCTTGCCGCAACTCGGATACCCGCGCTACGAGCCATATCCGCGACATCGGCGACAGTTAAGAAATAACTTTCATAACCAAGGGTTGCCACCGTTGCCAATTCATCATCTAATCGTTCACGCGCTTTGGCTAAATCATCGCTACTTGAATAGCGCCAATTAAGGCCGGTCTCGCACCTTACGCGAAGTAGCGAACGCAGCTCTTGGTAATTGCTTGCGCCAACTACTTCAGGTTCAGGTAGCTCGATGCCGCCTAGACCAAAATCTTGTGGAGAGAGGATGCAGCGTTCAGCCACCCTTTGAGTGGTTCGAAGTAGCGCTCGGCCATTTCGCTCTCCGGCAGCGCGTGCGATCTCATCGGCCAATTGGCGCATCGCTTCTGGGGCTTTTAAATAAGCTTCGTTGTTCTTCCGTTCGATATGGCGTGGATGCAGTGGCACCAATTTGCGAGCTGAATCCAAGATATCTGCAATCGGCCCGTCGTAAGAATTTAACATTCTGACGGAATTGGTGAGTACTGCAGGCAAATCGTGATCGCGTGCAAATCCGAGCATTCGAGCAGCATGGCTGGTGGAGAGCGGCCCGTCCCCTGCCACTAAATGGGATGCGCATTCGATAATGGAATCTGCGAAATATGGACGGTATTTATTAAACTCAATCAACGCTTGGTCTGGTCGATGCTTTCCAATTAAATTAGCGACTTTGGATTCAGGGCCATGCATGATTACCAAATTACTGGTGTATTGATTGAGCGCTTTGATGCTCTCTAGGTTGATCACGGGATTGGCTATCGAATTACCAGTCGAATTACCACCATCTATACGAAGCTCGCTGATTAATCTGCAGAGCGAGCGCCAACCCCCACCAGATTGGGCAAGCAAAGTTATACGACCGTTAGCGCTCTGGAGATTGATGCCAACTATTGGGGCGATGCCGAAATCTTTAGCGGCTTGTACAAATCTAATTACCCCAGCTAGGGAGTCGCGATCGGTTATCGCAAGTGCAGGTGAGCCAAATTCTGCAGCTCTTTCGACTAATTGATGTGGCTTGGCAGTTCCGTATTTAAAAGAGAATGCGCTGGCGCAAGAGAGGTGGATAAACATTGAATCAATTTCAAACTATTCGAATTAGCCACTTGCCAGTTGCTTCATCTTTTTCCAATTCGAAGGTAGCCACTGCTCCGATGGGGGCGGCCTCAACGCGCCAAATGGCGCGGGCGTTATCATCTGGAAGATTGCTGGATTGATTATCGGGGCGATAGATCCCATCGCTAATTCGATTCCACCAGCCACCAGCTTCGCACCAGCGATTTAAGATGTTGTGAATGCGAAAGCGCCTGCCACGGTAGGTGAACTCGATGGGCGTAGCGCCATCGGTCTGAACAGGGGTAATAGGTAATTCGAACATTTGTTCGAAATCTAGCCCCCGCCCCTGACATTTGCAAGGTAGGCGACGCGCCGGACTGGAAAATAGTTGAAACTTCAACTATTTAGTAGTCTATGGCGGCAAGCGAATAACCAATAGATAACCAATAAGGAGCAGTAATGACAGTAGCAATGGCGATTGGCCAGATTCTATTTGCGCTGATTTTCGTAAATTCAGGAATCAGCCACTTAACCAAACTTGATGCAATGACCGGATATGCCAAGTACAAGAAAGTCCCTGCAGCGAAGCTATCTGTAGCGCTTTCAGGTCTAATGATCCTAGTTGGCGGCATCTTTGTCGGCCTTGGAATCTATGCAGATCTTGGTGCACTTCTACTTGCCCTCTTCTTGATCCCAACTGCATTCTTGATGCATAACTTCTGGAAAGAGAGCGATCCGACTGCAAAGATGAATGAGACCATTTCGTTCTTCAAGGATCTATCCCTAGCAGGAGCTGCGATAATCATCTATGCGCTAGTTGCAGACGGCGCAGAACTTGGAATAAATATCACCGGTTCATTCTTCTAATTTAATTAAAACTAAAACACCCTCGAATCTAAATTCGGGGGTGTTTTGCTTTGGTTACAGTGGGGTCATGGAAATAGCTGGGGCCTTGATTGCCGGAGTTGCGATTGGTTCAGTGCTTGGCTTTGTGGGCGCAGGCGGTGCGATGCTTACAGTTCCGATACTTGTATATGGTTTTGATTTTGCTGCCCACCAAGCCTTGGTAGCAGCCCTTGCCGTAGTAATCGTAGCTGCGCTCTCTGGACTCTACCCACGGTTTAAAAGTGGCGAGATCCTTGTAAAAGAGGCTCTGATCATCTGGGCGATTGGCTCTTTTGCAAATATTGGAGCTGCAAATTTAGCTAACAAGTTAAGCGAAGCGCTCCTACTCACAGGCTTCTGTGCCGTAATCATTTTTGCTGGAATCACTATGTTGGCCAAACCCATACAAGCCTCGGAGAAGAAAATCCCAATACCGGTCTTAGTTCTACTATCGCTTCTAATTGGATCAATCACTGGGCTATTTGGAATCGGTGGTGGATTCTTGGCAATTCCAGTATTGGTGCTGGGCTTTAATGTGCCGCAAAATAAGGCTGCGGGTACCGCGCTATTCATCATCGTTCTGAACTGTTCTGTGGCATTGCTTGCTCACTACTCAGATTGGCAAGATATTGATTGGTTGGTTCCGCTATTTATGGGAATTAGCGCAGTTGCAATCGGAAGTTGGGCTGGCCGAAAATCAGTTAAGACCAATCCAGTGTTACTTAGGAAACTATTTGCCTACCTGTTATTTTCAATCGCAACTTTTACCTTGATTGAAACTTGGCTTTTCTAGTATCAAATATTATTAATTTATCTCTTTCACCTTTATATATCTAGATTGTCTACCCACCAGCAGCAAGAGCAATGCAAGCAAACCGAAAGAGATCGGCAAAGAGGTAAGTTCTGAGATCCCGCCTATTAATGCTGGTCCAAAGAAGTTAGCAGCTATCGCAATCAAGGCGACTCGGGCCATACCAACTGATGGCGCAATTCCCGGAAGGCTCATGGCAGCCAAATTAAAGGCTGGAAATAGCGGTCCCATGCAAAGCCCGGCAATCGCAAAACAGATGCTCAATATAGAAACGGCTAGAAACTGAACAATATTCGGGAATTGATTCGGGAATTGATTCGGGAATTGGTTGAAGTTGGTTAACGTGATTCCAGCAATCAAACCAAATGCAAGCGCGCTACCACCGACATACCCACCATATCGGACCGTCTTCTGATGTCCCCATCTTTCAAACCACTTATCTCCAAGAAATCGACTGACAATCATGCCAAGTGAATACATGGTGGCAGCAATCGCCGTAATACCTTTGCCTACCTCCATATGATCCTTTAGCAGAATGCCACTCCAGTCGTAGATACCTGCCTCCGGAATAAACGATGCGGTAAGACCGATTCCCAACGCCCACAATGGAATAGCCTCTCTGGAGAAGAAAGGTATCTTTGCGGCGGTAACTTCATGGGCTTCTCCACGATGGCCATCTAATTCGCCTGGCAATAATCCATTTATCGTGAAGAGATAAAGCAGCGCAGAGATTATCGACAGCGCTTTTAAATGTTCTTGTGGCGAAATCAATCTAGCGATTGCGCCACCTAAAAAGGTTACCGTGAATGCTCCGACGCTCCAGAGCGCATGGAAAGATGACATATATCTGGCTTTAGTCCACTTCTCGATTGCCATTGCTTGCACATTTGCGGCCACATCTAATGCTGCAAATGCAAAGCCGGTAAGAAATAATCCAATGACCAAAGTGCGTACATCGAAAGCGCTACCCATTATGTAAATTCCAATCGGCATGATTGCACCGCAGAATCTGGCCACATTTCGACTGGCCACGAGATGAATGGCGCGACCTGAGATTTGGCTACCGCAAACTGATCCAAGAGCGCCTGCTAAGAAAACCAAACCAAATTTGCCATCCCCAAGACCCAATTGCTCTTTTATCTCTGGAATTCTGGGTACCCAAGCCATGGAACTTTTGCCCATTACAAAAAATGTGACCCATAAGTAATTGCGCGCTTTTACAGCTGATCGAACCACGGGATTCACTTTAATATACTTACTTTTATGGATGGAGTTCTGGAGCGTGAGCCGGTAAAGAGAGTCGCATCTGAATTAGCTTCCAATCAAATGGGCGAAATCCATATCCTTCAAGAAACCGCCCGAACTGCACAAGATGCAGCAAGTGCCTTAAATATCGAAGTTGGCCAAATCGCCTCATCTTTGATTTTTCGATTACCCGATGGCTCACCTATCTTGATAATCACAAGTGGTAGACATCGTGTAGATACCCAATTAGTCGCAAAAAATTTGAATGTTACCCATCTAGATCGGGCCGATGCCAATTATGTAAAAGAGCTATCAGGCTACTCAGTTGGAGGCGTTAGCCCAATTGGTTGGATCAATCAGATCAGCCATATTTATATCGACCAAGCGCTTGCTGATTATTCTAAGATTTGGGCGGCCGGTGGCCATCCACATGCGGTCTTCCCTACTACTTTTCAAGAATTACAAAGAGTCACGGGCGCTAGCGCCATGATCGTTGGCGATTGATGTCAATTAGAAATTACAACCCGGGTCGCAATCGCCGTGGACGGGTCTCCATAGCTGCCGAACGATCTCTTTATGCAGCGCTACTTTGTAGCATGTCTGCGCAAGCTTTATTTTTATTTAAAAGTGATAATCGCTTAATTCTCTTGGCAGCCATATTTGGTGCGATCTTTTCATTAACACACGCACAACTTGCTTATGCCAAACGATATTTTTGGAGCTATCTACTATTTACCCTCGGGTTTGCGCTGATCATCGAGAGCGTATCTTTAAACACCGCCTGGCCTTTCGGCCAAGTTCGCTATCAAAACCTTAGTTTAGAGATTTCCGGAATACCGTTAATAATTCTGGTGATGTGGCTTGCCACTATGCATCCGTTATTAATCATGGCTCGGCGAATTGCTCCAAATTGGGTCTTTCTATGCGGTGCGATCGCGATCACTTCATATGAGCTTTTCTTCGATCAACTACTAGTTGCCAGCAAATACAAGATATGGGATTTTGAGGGTTCGCATATCCCCTTTCAAACCCATATTCCGCTCTCAAATCTCTTTGGATGGCTGTTGGTAGGGGTCATCTATTTTGGACTTGCAAATATAGCCATCCCAAAGGAGCGCCGGAAAATTTCTGCCTCGCTTACCTCAATTGATCTCTTTTTGATCTGGACTTGGTTATTCCATATGATCGCAAATCTATTTTTCTTCGATAAACCAGGAACTGCTCTACTTGGTGGATTGTTTTTTGGTGCGCTACTTGCACATTATTTGAACTCCAGATATTTAGTTAAGCCTTGAGTTCAAATAAAAGTGTTTTGATCGAAGGCGCTTCCATCGCAGCTCTTACCGCAGCCGCTAGATTGGCAAGACAAAACTATGAATGTTTTCTTACTGGCGATCTATATAAAAACACCCAAATTGGTGAATTTGAATTTGATTTCGCCCCGCTACTTACTTTACCTGCGACTTTCCGTGATTTCTT
>JBJTHJ010000121.1:0-2788 GCA_046094385.1 Candidatus Nanopelagicaceae bacterium | reverse complement strand
TCGCAAATCCAAAAGAGATGATCTCGTTGATTGATCGCCAGTATCAGAAAATCAAAGCCTCCCCTGATTGGTTAAAGCAGACAGCGATCAGCCACGAAGTCGATTTACTACGCTTTAACAAGTTAGCCAGCCATTTCTTGGAGCAATCCAACTATCTAGAACTAGATAAATTGATCGAAGAGATCCTGCCTACAGTCACAGATCAATATCTGCCTGGGTTACTTGAATACCTCAAGACTCCATTTGCAGCCATGGAGGTGCGACGTTTAGCGTTAAAGAATAGTAATTTGGATTTCATCTCTGAATGGGCGACCTTTGAGAAAGAATCAGAGATCCTTTATGGGCTGGCCAAGTTCCCACAAGAGCCGGTACAAGTTGCGCTTGCACTAAATCCGACCGTTCCAAATGAGATCTGCATGTTGATTGCAAAGCGACGAGATTTAGATCTTGATTATGCCTTGAGTACTCGTGCAACTTTATCCAAAGAGCTGGTCGAAGTTTTAGTAAAGAGCGAGTTCGATCCTGTTCGAAAGACTCTGGCTGAACGCGGCGATTTAGATGAGAACATCTATAAACAACTTGCCACTGATGGCTCAGTTATCGTAAGAGATGCAATCAGAGAAAATGCCGCATGTTCCATGGAAATCAAAGCACTGGCAGCTCTAGGATCTTTATGACAAATCAAGAGAATGAATTGAGAGCACAGTTAAAAGACACTGACCAAGAGCTTGCAGTTAAAGCTGCCGTTAAATTGTGTAGAGAAATATTGCATCCGGAGAGTAGATGGGAAGAATCCGAAATGGTGCTGCTTGGTGCAGTTGGATTGCAATCCCCTAGCGATGGCCAGATTATCAATCTGCTTCTAGGCCAAACATATGTGCAGATGGATGAAGTCCCACGTGCCATCAGATTTTTTGAACGGGCCGCTGAAAGTTCAGATTCTGAGATCAAGAGCCAGGCCGAGAACTCGTTAAACGAGCTTCGTAGAAAATAGATTTCTGCGCTTTTTTAGTAATTACAGTGATTTAACCCTTGTCGGATTAGGTGGCATGACCTAAGGTTCTCGCAGTCTACAGAAAGGGCTCGAAGTGGCCGATTTATCGTCAATTAGAAATAACGTAAGAAAAATCCTTACCAACAAATTTGGATCCATCTCAGAGAACGCAGATGGCACATTCTTCATCCAGAACGAATCCACCGTGGTTTTCATCGGTGTAGATGACTGGGAGCAAGAAGGCCAGAATGTCGGCGTAATCGAGATTTTCGCGATTGTTGCAATGGGTCTAAAGGAAGTTAACAAGGATCTTGCGGTTGAGTTGACCACCACTCTTTCAAGACGCTTTGGTAGCTGGTTCTTCACAGAGCGCGAAGATGGAAAGTACAACTTGATCTTTAAGGCTGACCTAATTGGTGCAACTGTCGATCCAAGCGAATTGATGAACTCAGTAGTTCTAGTAGCAATCGTTGCCAACGAAGAGGATGACAAGATCGTCCGTAAGTACGGCGGCACAGTTTATGTAAGCGAATAATCCGATTATTCTGGAAAGGCCCGGGGTAAATCTCCGGGCCTTTTTTCGTGAATTTAAGCGACTTCAATATTAATTATTGATTAACTATTCCCTTGGTCAGCGGGAATTTGATGAAATGTCGTAGGTCTTGTTTAGATTAACCGCATGAGGCTCAACTGGATTAGACAGACCCAAAGCAAGCTCTTCATCTTTGGGTTGATTGGTTCTGTTTATCTACTGCAGTTCTATGGTCTCTGGTTAATCCCCTTCATGGATGTGGATTTCCCAAGGCCATGGAATGTTTACTTTGTACGAAGCGTGCAGACTTCGATCTCGATCTTCTTCATCTGGCTAGTGGCACCTAGGGCTTTCGAACGTTTTCGTTTTAAATTTAAACCAAAGACCCTACGACTTGGATTGATCTTTACCTTCGCAGCGGGCTTTCCAAATATCTATTACTTTGGCGTGGACTTTAAAGATGCTTGGGATCTATTTGGTGGCATCGTCTTCGCACTTGCTATCGGCATCGACGAAGAAATCTATGACCGTGGCTTTACCTTCGGTGCGCTAGAACGCTTCGGCATGGAGTTCGCGTTGATCTTCTCCTCCACCTTCTTCGGACTAGCCCACTTCATGAATTACCTATATGGCGATGAGAGCTTGAGTTATGTAATCGGACATGTCATAGATGCAGCTGCCTTTGGCTATGTGATGGCTGCGTTGATGTTGATGACCGGCAATATCTATCTACCGATATTGGTACATACCTTGATCGATATTCCGTGGGTGATGATGCCAGCGCCAGAGCGGACTGAAGCAGTGACTGGCAGCACTGATTGGGCAAGCGTCGCGCTCTATGCCATTACCAATATTCTGGTGGCGCGATTGATGATTGCTCATATGCGTGGCGATTTCAATCGAATTCGAACTTCGCCACGTCTTTCAAAAGTAGCCAGATCTTTGGGGTTGATTGAATAACTTAATTGCGAGGGCTTCACGAGTTGGTTTTAGTAATCTGAACGAGTGAAACAGCGCTGGTTTTTGATCTCGATTCTGGCCATCGCTGTTATCGGTGGGTTAGCAAAATTTGGGTTTGACTATTTCTATTTTGAGGTAGCTTACCGCGAAGTAAATATCATTAAGCCGACTGGCCCTGTAACTCCCCTGCCTCCTAAAGTTGAAATACCAGCAAGCTCCCCTGCCAAACCAACTCCAGAGCAAGTGCAGCAAGCGATAGCTGATCTCGGGATCCCAGTTGGAGAAATCGATGGCAAATGGGG
>JBJTHJ010000120.1:0-3351 GCA_046094385.1 Candidatus Nanopelagicaceae bacterium | reverse complement strand
CTACTAGAACCCATCCTGGGACATCGCCCCTCTCATCACTTTCAATTTTTGAAGAAGTAGTAACCAAATTTCTGTTATCACTAATTTGTAAGAGGCGGTTTCGGCCATCCACATATGCGCGATTTATTTTTCGTAATCTGCTCTTAACGCCATTTGGGAGTAAGTTAAATAGCCTTTTAGCGCTATTTGCAATTAAATAATCAAGCCAGATTGCACACTCTGCTAACACATTTACCAAGAGGTGAACTACTTTTCTCAGAAGTGATGGATTTGAGTGTGCTGTGCCCGGGTCAGTAAACCAATTAATTTTCATATTTTCCTACCCCTCATCTATCGATGCCTTTTTGCGAAGTTCTAAATCAAATCGGATAACCCAATAGTTTGGGTGCCCACCGATAAAGCTGTGGAAAAGTGTTGCGCTATCGAAGTTGTGAAAGAGATGGATAGAGTGCAAAAAGCACAGAGATGGGTAGCAAAAGGAAAACTACGGGGACCATCAAAAAAATCTCAGACTTTCCGGCTTTCCGTAAAATTGCATTCTTGGCATCAACCCGACAGTCTTTTACGAGTGCGCTTAAGATTGGAACTAACGGCGATCCCCTCTCCATTGCCACCACTAGAGTATTTCCAAAGCGTCGTACGCTTGCTGAATCAATAGCGTTAACAAAATCATCAATAGCTTTCGAAGTTGGAGATCCAGCAACAACTGCCTCAACCAGAATCGCAATTCGACTTGAGATTAAACAGTTGGCCCGTTGTGAGAATAGCTGAAGTGCGCGCATGGGTGAGATGCCGGAGGAGACCAACAAAGTTAAATACTGAATCAATATCGGTAATTCACCTTCAATTATCGATATTTCCCGCACCGACAAATTATGTCGTTTTCTTTGTTGCGAAAATGTGAATGCGATAGCAATCAAACAAAGGGCAAGTATGGGCGTTTTCATAGTTCCCCAAAATTGGAATGCGATTACAACCAAAGTCAACAACAAAATAATGATCCAAAAAAATCTCTCTTCAAATTCGCGAGCACTTAATTTCTTTCTAAATTCGCTACCAATCAAACTTTCACTTGCTATTAGCCAGATACCTGTTACGGCAAATGGCGAAACTAGGATTACTAGAAGATAAGTGGGAGCCGACATCTGGAGATAAATCATTAGCGCCCACTACCTTCCGGGGATATTTCATCGAGCGAAGCGCTGCCGTGTAAGTCAGTTAAATTCTTTGCTCTAATTCGAGGCGACTCTGGAATTCTTGATATCCGCTCCATTAGAAGATAGGCAGCGGCGGTTGCCACAACTCCTATAGATAGAACCAACTTCCCGCCACTTGTTCTATAAGCCTCCACCGTGTTTTCTTGGGTGGATAGAAGGGCAAGTAAGAGCCACGGTGCTGCAGCCCCTAACACTGCAGAGTTTCTTACCCAACTAAATTTAGTTTCAATCTCCTCCAAGGCCGCATCTGACTCCCGAAGAAAATTAGAAAGTAGACGTAGCGTGGTAGTTACATCTTGGCCACCAAATTCTTTCGCCAATTGCAGAGAACTTAAGGTTTGATCCGCAATTGAACTCTTAAGAATCTCAGATTCTGAAATCAGCGCAGAATCAAGATTAACACCGTTGTTTATGCTCTTGGCAATTCTTCCAAAACTTGCTTTCAATTGCGCTGGTCCGGTCTCTGCTAAAGAAGTAATGGCTTCGGTTATAGATTTTCCGGCTTGGAGCGCCGAAACAATATTGTCTAACGCTTCCGGCCAAGCTCGCTCGCGTTCTCGAACTAGTCGATTCGCTCTTTTCTTAGCCACTATGAAGGGCAATGATGCGCTTAGTATTGCAATCGAAAAACTAATTTCTCTTGATGTAGTCAAAGTAAAGCTGATCAAGAAAACGACGAAGAAAACTATGGTTATGCTGAACAGCTCCGTTATCTCCATCTTTGGATAAAACCGAGCTGAGCGCTGATTTCTTGAATTAATTTGGGAACGAGTACCCCCAATAAATATTTGATTCTCCAGAAGACGCCAACCAGCGAAGGCAAGAAGCGACGATGAGATCGCTATTAGAAGTGGCGATATTTCAGTCATAGCTTCGACTCCAAGCCCCGGAGGTATTGCTTACCGCTCCATTCGAAAAGCATCTCGGTCTCAATCTGGTTGCCTTCAACTCGCGAGCCAACTTTTAGAAGTTGCCGCAATCTTCGAGTTCCATCGCTATCCATACCGACATTGATTACAAGATCTATAGCTTGAGCGACGGTTGGTGAAAGAAAATCTTGGGTGATGTTTTCACCCGCAAGCAGCGGAAGCGTTTGTAGCTTGCGAAGCCCTTCCCGAGCTGAGTTGGCGTGGATTGTGGCCATTCCTGGAATTCCAGAGTTAAGGGCGATTAACAAATCCAGAGACTCTGCCTCGCGAATTTCACCAATAATTAATCGAGATGGTCGCATTCGCAGCGCCTCTTTTATCAATCTTCTTATTCCGATCTCACCCGAGCCCTCAAGATTGGAACTTCGAGTCTGCATCGCTATGCAATCTGGAAGGCGTGGCTTTAACTCAAAAACCTCTTCTATCGTTATGACGCGCTCGGTTACTGGAATTGAACTAACCAGAGCATTTAAAAGCGTCGTTTTACCTGCTTGAGTCGAGCCACTGACGAGAATATTTTTTCGCAAGTTTACGCTGTTGATTAAATAGTCAGCAATTTCATCAGACATCACCTCCATAGAAACTAGATCTGAGAGTGACTTGCCTCTATGAAGATGTTTTCTTATGTTGACGGCCCAATGCTCTGCCGTTATTTCAGGGATAGCAATATGTAGTCGGCTGCCATCGGGAAGTCGAGCATCAACAAAAGGTTGCGAGAGATCTATTCGCCTTCCGCTCCAGAGAAGTATCCGGTCCATCAAAGTCTGAACTTGAACTGAATCTAGAATTAGGTTTGTTAGTTGGCTTCGCCCACGCTTTGCGATAAAAATTCTTTGGGGCGAATTGATCCAAATTTCTTCAACTTCTGGATCGTTTAGAAATGGCTGTAGCGGGCCATATTGGTCAGATGCTAAAACATCGGTCATTGCCTATGGATACGACAGCAGAAGTGATTATCTAGCGCTGAGATTTCCCTCTTGTTGATTTGCGACAAGTTGTGCTGATGCTTTGGTCACGTAGATACACAGAGCGTATTAATCCGATAGAATTCCACTGCAAATCAATGGTGGGCGTAGCTCAGCTGGTAGAGCACCCGGTTGTGGTCCGGGATGTCGCGGGTTCGACCCCCGTCGCTCACCCCAACAGATAGGCTTACTTTCTGTGACAGGTATGACTCCCGACAATAAATTCGGTGGCTCATTTGG
>JBJTHJ010000119.1:0-5226 GCA_046094385.1 Candidatus Nanopelagicaceae bacterium | reverse complement strand
GATCCAAGCTCCGAAGTTTTTACTTTGACGGAAACCTTTGCAGCGACCTTAGTTTCATTTGTAGTTGGCTACGCTGTAATTGCATGGCTCATGAAGTTCATTTCAAAGGCCAGTTTCCGACCCTTTGTAATATATCGAGTTGCTCTAGGTTGCTTAGTTCTTTTAGGTTTATCTCTTAACTTTTTGTAACCAAACTTTTTAACTCATTTCGGCCATTGACCCCCAATTTAGCGTAGATACGCATGGTCTCTTGTCGAATTAGCGAGATACTGTATGCAAGTAGTCATTCTTTAAAAATGAATAGTTGCATCCGATTCATAGATAGCATTTGAATCAGGGGGGGTATTAGTGGTGAGCTTCGTTCTCTAACTCTTTGGCAGATGGCTTTGCGATTTGTTCGGCATTTGCCTTTGACCAACGTTCGCGAAGTCTTGCCTGGAGAGCGCGGGGACGACGAACTCCATTGGCATCGACCTCTGGAACTTCTAGCGCACCGATCTGCTCATGAGAGGTGAGTTTCCAAATCTCTTCCTTAGAAAGTGGTTCGTGAACCTCCACAAATTCTCCATGTGGCAAACGAACCAAGCGACCGGTTTCGCGGCCGTGAAGCACCAAGTCCCGATCCGCCCGCTGTAGTGAGAGGCAGACCCGTTTGGTGATGAAGAAGGTCAGGATTGGAAGCACGATGATTCCGATGCGTGCAAACCACATGATGTGATTGATTGAAGAGGAGAAGTGAGTTGCGATTAGATCGTTGCCACCATTTAGAAGTGCAACAAACATAAACATCATTACCGCAGCACCAATTGCAGTGCGAGTTGGGGCATTACGTGGGCGATCAAGTAAATGATGTTCGCGATCGTCTCCGGTGATCCAACGTTCAATCCATGGCCATAGCGCCATTGGGGTAAATACCAGTCCAGGAATAATCAAACCTGGCAACAAGATATTCCAAGAGATGGTGTAACCAAATGCATGCGTTTCAAGTGGTGGCGCCATGCGGACCAAGCCATCTAACCAGCCCATGTAGAAATCAGGTTGCGAACCAGCAGAGATCTGTCCTGGCGTATATGGTCCGTACAACCAAATTGGGTTGATGGAAGCAACGGCACCAAGCAGCGCTGTAATACCAAAGACCACGAAGAAGAAGCCGCCAGCTTTTGCCATATAAACCGGCATTAATGGATAGCCGACCACATTCTTCTCAGTACGACCTGGACCTGGGTATTGAGTGTGCTTTTGATACCAGACCAACATCAAGTGCGCTGTGATAAGCGCTAGGAAGATTCCGGGAAGTAGTAAGACGTGGACGGTATAAATACGTGGAATAAAGGTCTCACCGGGGAACTCTCCGCCAAATGCAAAGAAAGCCAAGTATGTACCAACGACCGGTATAGCTTGAATGATCGCTTCAGCGATGCGGATACCAGTACCGGATAACAGGTCATCAGGTAGCGAGTAACCCAAGAAGCCTTCGACGATTCCGAGAGTTAGAAGTCCAACACCGATTACCCAGTTGAATTCACGTGGCTTGCGGAATGCACCCGTGAAGAAGACGCGAAGCATATGAATAATCATCGCGGCCATAAAGATAATCGCAGCCCAGTGGTGAATCTGTCGCATCAACAATCCACCACGAACATCAAATGAGATATGTAGCGCTGATTCATATGCAGCGGACATGGTTACACCTTGCAGCGGTTGATACGAACCTTCGTAAACTACTTCCTTCATTGAAGGGTCAAACCAGAAAGTTAGGAAGGTTCCGGTAGCTAGCAAGATAATGAATGAGTAGAGAACAATCTCTCCGAGCAAGAACGACCAATGATCAGGAAAGACCTTGGTTAAGTTCTTCTTTAGCCACTTGGCAGCGCCGGTTCGCTCATCAACGAAATTGGCTACTACTGCAGGAACTTTCTCTTTTGCACTCATTTGCTATCTCGCTCCCAGAAACTAGGTCCGACTGCTTCATTAAAAGGTTCACGTGCAATCAAATATCCTTCAGAGTCAACGGTGATATTTAATTGTGGTAGTGGTCTTGCGGCTGGCCCGAAAATTACTTTGGCAGCGCGAGTTACATCGAAAGTAGATTGGTGGCAAGGACAGAGCAGATGATGTGTTGTCTGTTCATAAAGCGCAACTGCGCAGCCCATATGCGAGCAAATCTTTGAGAAGGCGATGATGCCTTCATGGGTCCAAGAGAGTCTCTCTGGGTCCAAATTGAAATCTTCAGGACGCACGCGAATCAATAGCACGGGATCTTTTGCAATGTCATTTAGGGAGCGATGCTCACCGGGTGCGATCTCAGGGAGCGTTTGAACAACTGCACCAACTTCAAGATCGGACGCCTTAATCGGGCGATCGCCGGGATCTGTTACCAACCTGGTTCCGGCCTTCCAAGATGTGGTCTCTAAGCTGTTACCAGGTAGCGGACCCAAATCACGTAACATCACTATTGGTCCAACTCCGACAAGTCCAAGCGCTGCAAGTAAGGTGCGTTTGATTAAAGGTCTACGTCCGATTCCAGCGGTAGCGCCTTGGCTCTTTACAGTTTCGACAAACGCTGCGCGATCTTCATCTTTGGAGCGAAGAGTATGGCGCTCTGCCACCACTTCAGTATCTGGCATCAGAAGTCTGGCCCAAGCAATTGCACCGATACCGATAAATAAGAATGCCCCTGCCAAGCCCAAACCTAAGCCCAATTGATGGACATTCATCTCACCAAGAATCGGCAAGAAGGTGAAGAGGTCTGTTGGGATAAAGAAATAAGCATAGATAAACAAGACCGTGCTAAGTACTGAGAGTAAAAATAGTGAAGCTACTTGGCGCTCGGCACGCTTCTCTGCAACTGGATCTATATCAGTTTGGCGATGCACATGTTCAGGCAATCCTGGATTTTCAATTGGATTATTAACTGGAAAGAGATCTTTGCTCATCACTTACCTTGCCTTCGAAGCTAGCCAGACGGCAAAGCCAATTAGGAAACCAAGTCCCACGATCCAACCAAATAGACCTTCAGTCACTGGACCAACTCGACCAAGTGCCATGCCGCCTAGGGCCGGTTCGTTCTCAGCAGATTTGATCCACTTGATAATCGAAAGTTTCTCTTCAGGAGTCAAAGTTTTATCTGAGAAGACTGGCATTGCTTGCGGACCAGTGATCATCGCTTCGTATATATGTACTGGCTCAATTCCCATTAGCGATGGCGCATATTTTCCTTTTGTTAACGCACCGCCTTGTCCGGCGAAGTTATGACACATGGCGCAGTTGGTTCGGAAAAGTTCGCCACCTTCGGCAATATTTCCATCACGTTCGTAATTCAACATCTCTTCAGTTGGAATAGCAGGACCTGGTGCAAGAGAGGCAACGTATGCTGCGAGCGCTGCAGTCTCTTCGGCATCATAAACCGGGGGCTTACGCATGGCTTGTACTGACATATCTGCCATCGGCATACGGCCAGTTCCTACTTGGAAATCTACCGAGGCTGCACCTACTCCGATCAGAGATGGTGCGATAGCAGAACCCTCTGCATTTAAACCATGGCAGGAGGAGCATCCTTTTAAGAAGATCTGGCGGCCCTCTTCGATTTGAACCGAACGTGCTTCAGGAGATAGCGCTGTTTGATTCTCTGCGCTGGCCGAGATAGCGCTAAAGGATGAACCTACCGCCACCAAAGCAAGTAATAAGAGCACCGGAGATGCGAAGCGGACTTTACGAAATCTAGAGATCATATTTATCCAAGCGCTCCATCTGTCACGGTTCTAGCTGTCTGAACAGTCTTAAAAAGTTGTCTAATCATTTGATCAAATAAATTGCGGCGAATAGTGCGATCCATACAACGTCAACAAAGTGCCAGTAGTAAGAGACCACAATTGCGGAGGTGGCTTGGGAATGGCCAAAGCGACGAGCTTTCGAAACGCGTAGCAAGACCAGTAAGAATGCGATCAAACCACCAGTTACATGCAGACCATGGAAACCGGTGGCCAAATAAAAGACCGAACCGTATGCATTGGATGAGAGGGTTAAACCTTCTTGTACTAGATGGGCATATTCGTAAATCTGTCCACCGATAAAGAACGCGCCCATCAAGAAGGTAAGCGAAAACCACTCACGCATTCCCCATTTGCCAACTTGTAACAAAGTTCCGGTGCGACGTGGTTGAAAACGCTCGGCTGCAAAGACTCCGAATTGGCAGGTCACTGAGGAGAGCACCAACACCGTGGTGTTGATCGATGCAAATGGGATTGCGAGCAAATTTGTTGACTCAAGCCAGATATCTGGGCCTTGCACAGCGCGAGTCGTAAAGTACATTGCAAATAAAGCCGCGAAGAACATCAATTCCGATGAGAGCCAAACGATTGTGCCTACTGCAACGAGATTTGGGCGATTGACCTTTGGGGCCAAAGTAGCGCTAGACATACCGATAATTATCTCTGAAAGCGACCTTAAACTCACAACTTTGGAGCGTGAAACCAGCCTCAATTAATGTGAGATTATCGTGAGCCGGCTCACGAAAGCTTCTGGAATCCTTCGAAAAAAGCGGTTTTGACCAGCTCCCGAAAGTTCACCTGTCGGATCTGGGCCAGAATAGAAGTTAGACTTTGGCTATGACCGCGAAAATCGCAATTTACTCTGATGATCTCTCCGTTCGTCAAGCGATAAAGGCAGCTCTAGGTAGCAAGTTGGCAGGGGATTTGGCCATTGAGACCATCGAATTTGCTACCGCGGATGCCTTACGACTCTACGTCGATCAAACCGGGACCAAAGGCGAAGTTCGGGTGGATCTCTTCATCCTAGATGGAGAGGCGGTCCCAGAAGGTGGACTTGGAGTAGCAAGACAACTAAAAGATGAAGTTTTTAATTGTCCACCATCAATAGTGCTAATTGCACGTAAATCCGATTCTTGGCTTGCAGCATGGTCAAGAGCGGAGGCATCTCTTCTACACCCAGTTGATCCTTTTGCTCTTGCAAAGACCGTAAGTGAACTTTTGCAATTAAGGGCGAGTGCTTAGCTCCACTTGCTATTGGTTCATCTATCTAGCAAATACTATTAATTACTATAAATTACTTTGTAATTTCGTAAAGCTTGGGAGGCGTCGATGACTTGGAATCGCGCTTTTGAATTGCTCGATAATTTTTTGGATCTGCCATCTGATTTGGTTCGCCAATTGATGCGAGAAATCTTGGAAGGTCGCGCCGAGAAAGAGGACCTCAAGCGGTTTCTGC
>JBJTHJ010000118.1:0-634 GCA_046094385.1 Candidatus Nanopelagicaceae bacterium | reverse complement strand
GTATCTAAAATGACATCTGTTGCGCCCCATTCGGCGTTGATGGCAGATAGGCCACCTTCGGTGGTGATCAAAATTACCGGCGCATAGATTCCGGTGCTAAGCATGATGCGCATCAAAGATTTTGCACCTGGTAGATCTCGTCTGGCATCTACAAATAAGAGTTCAAATTCTGGCGTATCTATCAGAGCTGATGCTTCGGCAGGTGCAACGCGAACTTGATGCGATAGCAAACCCAATGCAGGAAGGACTTCGGCAGAAGCTCCCATCGAGTTCGTCAGTAAAAGTATGCGCGCCACTACGGCAGAATACTGGCATGGATATCTGGATTCCAATTCTGGTGCTGCTGCTAGCTAGCGCATTCGGTATCTGGTGGCAACGAAATCAAGGGAAGTTAAAGCGCGCCAAGGGTCCACATAACTTCATTACCAAGAGCGAGATCGGAACCGAATTAGGTCAACGAGTCACCATCGTGCAATTCTCATCTGCATTCTGCAGTCCATGCAAAGCAACTGCCACAATCATCAGCGCTCTGATTAAAGATATGAGCGATGTGACATACGTTCAGATTCAATCAGAAGAGAACCTGGCACTGATTGAAAAGTTTGATATTAAAAGCACTCCTACTGTGATCTTC
>JBJTHJ010000117.1:0-16197 GCA_046094385.1 Candidatus Nanopelagicaceae bacterium | reverse complement strand
TATTAATATGATTAAAACTAATGACACCGAACTTTTGAGGAAACTCGCAAATTAAAGTTCGAAGCCGATGTATTTGGTTTCGAGAAATTCATGAATTCCATCAAAACCACCTTCGCGACCAAGACCTGATTGTTTAACTCCACCAAATGGTGCGGCTGGATCGCTGATTACACCCTTGTTGATTGCAACCATTCCAGATTCCATCGCCTCCGCGGTGCGGATTGCTCGACCAAGTTCGCCACTGAAGACATAACTAATCAGACCAAACTCAGTGTCATTGGCAAGTGCAATTCCCTCTTCATCGCTCTCAAAAATCACGATTGGTGCAACTGGACCAAAGATCTCATGCTTCAAAATTGAATTGTACTTATCTACGGTCATCACAGTTGCGGGATAAAAAGCGCCATTTCCTTCAGGTTTCTTGCCACCGGTACGAACTGCCGCGCCATTTTTAATGGCTTCATCAACTAGCGCTGCGATTTTGTCTCGTTCTTTTATAGATACATAAGCGCCGAGTGTCACACCTTCATCTGTGCCACGACCCATGACGAATGCATCCATAGCTTTGGTGAATGCAGTTACAAACTCCTCTGCAATCCCGCTTTGAACAAATATGCGATTGGCGGAGGTACATGCTGCACCGCCATTTCGCATCTTCGCCAAGATAATTCCGGCCACTGCTTTTTCAATATTTGCATCATCTAAAACCACGACTGGCGCATTGCCGCCTAGCTCCATCGAGCAACGGATTACTTGATCAGCGGCCTCTTTGATCAGGTGCTTGCCAACTTCAGTAGAACCGGTGAAAGAGAGATTCTTAACTCTTGGATCATGCAGCATCTTGGAGATTTGTGGGCCAGTTTTCTCAGGTAGCACCAGATTTAGTACTCCCTTTGGAAGTCCGGCCCGCTCCATTATGTCGACGATATGCAAAGCAGTTAGTGGAGTCTCGCCAGCTGGCTTTAAAATCATGGTGCATCCGGCTGCAACTGCTGGACCAATTTTTCTGGTGGCCATACCAGCTGGAAAATTCCAGGGTGTAATTAGAAGAGAAACTCCAATTGGTTGATGAGTCACCAAGATTCGTTTGTCTCCACTTGGAGATTTACGAAAGTCTCCTTCTACTCTCACCGTCTCTTCAGAGAACCAGCGAAAGAACTCTGCTGCGTAAAGTGCTTCACCACGCGCATCCGGCATGGCCTTGCCGTTTTCTTTTGAAATTAAAGTTGCGATGATCTCTGATTCTGCAACCATCAACTCATAAGCTTTTCGTAAAATCTCTGCGCGAACTCTTGGTGCGGTTTTAGCCCATTCTGCTTGCGCATTATGCGCTGCAGTAACTGCAGCTTCGCAAAGTTCGTCGTTTGCTAAATGCACCTCGGCAATTATCGATCCATCCGCAGGGTCATAAACGGCAGTGGTTGAACTTCCCTTAACCCATTTGCCGTCGATAAATAACTCGGTACGCACGAAAAGAGCATACCTTTAGAGCATACCTTTAGAGCAAAGCGAGTGAAAACGCCAGTAGAATAAAGATTAGTTAATTAGGAGAGTTAGTGGCCAAATCGTGGACCGACGGCGCCCCTGCGCCGGTGGCATTGCAGGATCACGCACACCTAGAAGATCCCATCTCATACAAAATCAAGAAACGACTACTTGGCGGTCCGCTTAATCGTCATACCCTGAGCCATCAGCGATTAAAGAAGCGTTTTGCCCTAGGGATTCTTTCATCAGATTGCATCTCATCTTCAGCGTATGGCTCTGAACAGATTCTGGTTGCACTATTACCGGCATTTGGTCTGGCCGCATTCACTTTACTGATGCCACTTACCTTCGTGGTGCTTTTAATTCTCTTAATTATCACTCTTTCGTATACAAATGTGATCGATGTTTACACAAAAACTGGTGGCGCATATATCGTCTCCAGAGATAATTTCGGACCTACTGCTTCAATCGTGGCAGCGGTCGCGTTAATGCTCGATTACGTCGTCACATTGGCAGTTCAAGCCGCAGCTGGAGTCCTTGCCATAATCTCAACTTTTCCCAATTTAGCTCCATACAAAGTTGAGATGGTGTTATTGGTAATCGCATTCTTAACCTACGGAAATCTGCGTGGTGTCAAAGAAGCGGGCAAGGCATTTGCCGCCCCTACTTATCTATTCATACTTGGTATGTATGTAGTTTTCATCGTAGGACTCTATAAATTATTCAACGGAACTCTCGAACAGCTATCCACCAATCAAGAAGGTGCCATAAAGATTGGCACCGAACAAGGGTTGGTAAGCGCAGCTGCCATATTTATCTTGTTACGAGCTTTTGCAAATGGTGGGTCTTCCCTAACTGGACTTGAAGCGATCTCTGATGGTGTTGCCCTGTTCCAAGTTCCTGAAGCTAAAAATGCCAAGCGCACTTTGATAATCATGTCCACATTGCTAGGTTCACTGGTACTCGGAGTCTCATGGTTTGCTCACAAGATTTATGCGCTGCCATACGAATCTGGCTCACCTACTGTGATCTCACAAATCGCGAAATCGATTATGGGGGAAGGCCCCTTCGGAAATTTCTGGTATTTGTATGTGCAGTTTGCAACTACCTTGATTCTCTTCGCAGGTGCAAATACCACCTATTCGGCTTTTCCACTTCTCTGTAACTTCGTAGCAACTGATGGTTTCTTACCAAAATGGCTTACCAAACGTGGCCATCGTCTGGCATTTTCAAATGGAATCATCTTCCTAGCAGTCGGAGCTGCGGTCTTCGTCATTACCACCGGGGCATCGGTCGAACACTTAGTTGCTTTCTATGCGCTCGGAGTTTTTACTGGTTTTACTATGGCTGGTTTTGGCATGGCCCGTCATGCAAAGAGGAATAAAACTTCAAAGTGGCGGCTAAAGATCATCATCAATAGCCTGGCTGGTGGAGTCTCTTTGGCAGTTGTAATTATCTTCTCGATTGTTAAATTCAATCAAGGCGCTTGGATTATCTTGGTGCTAGCTCCGATTTTAGTAATCTCACTTCTTCGTTTAAATAAGCGCTATGTGCAGGAACAGGCAGTTCTATCTCTGGCTCAAGCAAGTAACCGTGCCACCTCAATCACTAGACATGATGTGACGGTCTTAGTGGATAGCGTTGATTTAGCAACAGTGGGTGCAGTGCGATATGCCAGAAGTCTAAATCCACATACCTTAAGCGCAGTTCACTTTGTAATTGATGATCGTAGAGCTGAAGGAATAAAACGAGCCTGGGAATCAACACCTGCACTTAGCGATGTCTCGCTTGAATTAATCGATTGCCCTGATCGCAGACTTACAAATGCCGCCTTAGATTATGCAATTCGTGCCACAGCAGATGGTGATCATGAATTGACGTTACTTTTGCCACGTCGCTCATACTCAAGAATCCTTGGCAAGATCTTGCATGATCAAACTGCCGAACAAATTGCAAGTCCAATCTCGCAACTTCCAAGAGTGGTTGCAACCATTATTCCTTTCGATGTCGCAAAACTTTTAGATGAGGGTCCACTTAATTTGCATGGCGCACACAAAGAGCATGCCAAAGTCTCTGCTACCACTACTACCGCAACCCCATCAAAGAGGATGATTCCGCCAGCTAATCTGGAGCCAGTCAGCCACTACTCTGAAAAAGTAATCAAGATCGGCGAGGTAATTTGGCGAAAGCGCGCTCATGTTCAAGGTCGAGTAACTGCAATTCGCACCTCCCCAACCAATGAAGCTCCAATGTTAGAAGTCGAGATGTGGGATGAAACCGGCGGAATTACTCTGCAATTCTTAGGTAGACGCGCTCTGGCAGGGTTAGATGTTGGTGCGCAATTACGCGCTGAAGGTATGGTCGGTGAGGTCGATGGATTGCTTACGATCTTGAACCCAAATTACGAACTTCTACACTAACTTTATTAGCGCTTATCTCGGAAGAAGTGCGTTAACAATTCGGCGCACTGCGACTCTAGTACTCCAGAGATTACCTCTACTTTATTTAGCTGCCTCGGGTCTCGTAGCAAATCCCACTGTGAACCTACCGCGCCCGCCTTCTCATCCCATGCTCCAAAGACCAATTTCGAGATTCGTGATTGGGCAATTGCACCTGCGCACATAGCGCAAGGTTCTAAAGTGACTACCAAGGTGCAATTATCTAGACGCCAATTTCCGATGGCACTTGCAGCTCTTTGTATCGCCACAATCTCTGCATGTGACACTGGATTTGAGGTTAATTCTCTCTGATTGACTCCGGTAGCGATAACTTCACCATTGTCGTCTAAAACAATCGCACCGACTGGTACATCTCCGCTTTCAACTGCACTTACGCGTGCCAGTTCGATGGCTTTCGCCATTGCCTCTTGGTGATTCATTAAATAATTTTCTTAGAGTTCTAACAATTCTACAAATTGATCTGAGAAACCTAAACGTTTAGCAATGGCTTCAAGCTGCTCATCTGGAAACAATTCTGTGTCGTCACAAAGCGCTTCAAGCTCCATATGTCCCATTCCTAGATCGGCGATGATGTCCATATGTCCACCAGGAAGTGGTTCATCATCAAATTCTGGAGCAGGTAAATCTGATATCTCTAAAAAGTCACTTGCAACTTCATAATCCAAAGCACAGGTGACATCACTGATGAATAAACTAATATGTTTTCCAAGGACTCTGACTAAAATAAAGAACTCTTCATCAATTGCAATCAAAGCAAGTGCGCCACCGTTAGTCTGATGGCTTTTCAATTCACTGATAATTGCGCCCAAGTTATAAGGATCGGACAAGATTTCTAGCTTCCAAGTTCCAGCTTCATGCCAAGCAGCGACTGCGAAATCAACATCTGAGTTCATCGTCACCACCCATTCTCTCGATTGCCAGTGTGGAGAGCCTCTCACCGCTAGTTTTCCACTATCTGGGAGCAATGAAAAGACCTGTAAGGTAGGCATTATGAAAGTCCACGTTGCTGACCATCCCTTGATTGCTCATAAATTGACGGTGCTTAGAGACGAGCGAACTGATTCACCCACCTTCCGACACCTGGTCGAGGAGTTGGTGACGCTTCTATCTTATGAAGCAACGCGTGAAATCAAAGTGGCCCCTAAACAAATCAAAACACCGGTCGCCCCAATGAACGGCGTTGAAATGTCAAAGCCGACTCCAGTCGTAGTTCCGATTCTGCGCGCTGGATTAGGAATGCTTGAAGGTATGACCAAATTAATGCCAAATGCAGAGATCGGATTCTTAGGGATGGTCCGTGATGAGACCACATTAAAGGCATCCACTTACGCAAATCGTTTACCAAAAGATCTCAAAGGTCGGCAGTGCTACATACTTGATCCGATGTTGGCAACAGGTGGCACTTTGATCGCTGCAATTCAATATCTATTGGATCTTGGCGCCACTGAAATTATCGCCATCTGCATCATCGCTGCGCCTGAAGGCATTAAAGCAGTTGGCGATGCTTTTCCAAATACTAATGTTCACTTAGTTACAGGTGCGGTGGACGAGAAGTTAAATGAACATGGATACATCGTTCCTGGTCTTGGCGATGCTGGTGATCGACTCTACGGAGTAGTTTGATGAGTTCAACTAGCCCTGGTTACGGAATCACGATCCGTATCGAAGGCGCACCAGAGAGACAACCAGTTGCACAAGCAACTACTGCGATTGCTAATGCTGGTGCCACCATCACTGCTCTAGATGTCGCCGAATCCAGTTTAGAGATTGTGGTAGTAGATATTACTTGTGACACTATTGATGTAAATCATGCAAAGGAAATTTGTGATGCCATCGAAAAGTTCCCAGGATTAAAGGTCCGTAAGGTAAGTGATAGAACTTTTCTATTGCACTTGGGTGGCAAAATTGAAGTCACACCAAAGGTGCCACTTAAAACACGCGATGATCTCTCCCGCGCATACACGCCAGGGGTAGCCCGGATCAGCCAAGCCATTGCTGCAGATCCAGCAGATGCCCGTCGCCTGACGATAAAGAGAAATACCGTGGCCGTGGTAACCGATGGTTCAGCTGTGCTTGGACTTGGAAATATTGGACCAGCAGCGGCATTGCCGGTCATGGAAGGCAAAGCTGCGCTCTTTAAGCGATTTGCTGATGTTGATGCCTGGCCAGTGTGTATTGATAGCCAAGATGTCGATGAAATCGTGCGCACGGTGCAATTGATCGCACCTGTTTATGGTGGGATCAATTTGGAAGATATCTCGGCACCGCGATGCTTTGAAGTTGAAGCCAAGCTGCGAGAGCTACTTGATATCCCAGTTTTTCATGATGATCAACATGGCACCGCAATCGTGGTCTTAGCGGCACTTAAGAATGCCTTGAAATTAGTTCGAAAAGATTTAAAGACCGTGAAGATTGTAATTAGTGGGGCTGGAGCAGCTGGTACGGCACTCGCAAAATTATTGTCAATCAGTGGGGCCGAAAATGTACTTGCCTTTCACAGAGAGGGCGTTGCCGAAATCAATGGCATTGATAATCACGGATTCCAAGGATCTTTGACTGAAGCTTTGAAAGGTGCCGATGTTTTTATCGGAGTCAGTGCAGCTAACATCCTAAAAGAGGAAGACATCAAGCAAATGGCGATCAATTCGATTGTTTTTGCGTTAGCAAACCCAGACCCTGAAATTGATCCCATGATTGCCCGTAAATATGCCGCAGTAGTTGCTACCGGTCGCAGCGATCAACCTAATCAAATCAATAATGTATTGGCTTTCCCAGGAATATTTCGAGGTTTACTGGATGCAAATGCACATAAAATCACTGATGAACTTTTGGTGGCAGCAGCAGATGCAATTGCAAGCTGTGTGGCACCAGAGCAACTAAATGCCAATTTCATAATTCCAAGTGTCTTTGATCCATCTGTAGCAAAGAAGGTGGCCTTGGCTGTAAAAGAGGCTGCCAAATAATGCTACAAGCGTCTTTTGACGAACAATTGGCAACTGTTGGTCCGCTTCTTTTCTATTTAATTGCATTCATCATCATCTTCGTGGAAACCGGAATTCTCTTAGGGTTCTTCTTACCTGGAGATTCATTGTTATTTAGCGCTGGGTTGGTAGCTGCCAGCAACGAATCCATTGATATATCTCTGTTATGCCTGGTGGTCTTCTTGGCGGCATTTATCGGAGACCAGACCGGGTATGTAATTGGTAGAAAACTAGGTCGTCCATATTTGGAGCGAAGAGATTCACCAAAGATAAGAAAGATGATTGCTAGAGCTGAACGTTTCTACGAGCGCTCTGGTTGGTGGGCCGTGGTTGCGGCTCGATACTTTCCATGGATTCGTACCTTTGTTCCGCCAATTGCTGGCGCAGCCAAGATGCGCTATTACTCATTCTTAAGTGCAAATGCTGTTGGTGCACTTCTGTGGGCGGTACTTATAACTACTGCCGGCTATTACTCGGCCAGTATTCCTTGGGTCAAAAGCTCCAGCTATGCGATCGCTGCATTTTTTATAAGTGCTTCGATTATCTCTTCTGTTGTTGGCTACTTACGCCACCGACGATAACTCCCACAAAAGAGAGCAAGATCCCCGATATCAACCAAACACTAACTTGCACACCATGAATAGGTGCAATTAGATCGATTAATAGCGCACCAAAGAGATTCCCGCCCACACTTAGCAATGTTGAGGCTAAAACTCCCAGTTGTTGAACGATTGTTGCTGAGTATGCGATGTAA
The DNA here is from genome assembly GCA_046094385.1 of Candidatus Nanopelagicaceae bacterium. Classification (GTDB taxonomy): domain Bacteria; phylum Actinomycetota; class Actinomycetes; order Nanopelagicales; family Nanopelagicaceae; genus ZLKRG08. The sequence goes on along the minus strand of JBJTHJ010000117.1, from coordinate 8,518 downwards.
ATGACCCCTAGAACTCCGCCGGTATAAATCCACCAAGGAGTGGTAGGTAATTTGCTGAATTCGTACCTATTCATGGGAATCAATATCGCAGTCAAAATCAGTAGAAAAGAGGTACCCATAACAAAATTAAGTAGTGAGGTTGTCCAATGTTGTCCCGAGTAGATATTTATCTTTCCATTTAATGCGCGTTGAATTCCGACAATGCCGCCAGCTAATCCGGCCAACGCAACTGGTATCAATGAAAGGTCATCTGCTTCTATGCGATCCCAGACCGAAACTAGTACTGCAATTACGGTGATAAAGGAGGCCAAGATCCGTCGCAGGTTTATGTGCTGCTTAGCGCCACCCGATAAGCCATAGGCATCTACTATTAAAGATGAGGCAGTTTGACCAGCGATTGAGGCAACTGAATAAATGGCGACTCCAATGATTGGCACAGTATTAGTTTGAATCGCTACGAAAGTTCCACCTAACATTCCTGCAAAAAGATTCCACCGCGCTAGATTTCCACTTAATACCGCGCGCTTGATTCCCTGCAACCCTTGTTTCATACCGTGATGTGTGGCTGCAAATATCGCAATCACGATTAACCCAGAACCAAAAGAGACTGTGGCTGCTTGGATTGGATTTCCAAGTAACTTTGAGAGTTCACCATTCGCGCGCGCTTGAAAGGCAATAAGCATGGCCGTGCCAAAGGCAATCAAATCTAAGCGCATCGTGCGATTATCTCAGCCTTCTAGTTTCATTGTGATGTTTAGCCACTGCTCTTCAAGGGCGGTACGTCTAGCTGAAGCTTCTGCCAGCTTGCTAGTGACTTCAAGCAACTTCTCTGCATCAAAAGCGGCTAATTCTTGGGATCTATTTAAGTCTGCAAGCTCTAGGTCTAATTTCTCCATCTGTCTTTCAATACGAGCCAAATCTTTTTTTAGTTGGCGCTCTTCAGCTGCGTTAGAGATTGTCTTTCCAGGTTCGGCTTTTGGAACAGATTCTAGAATTTGTTTTTGGCGCAATTCCAAGTACTGATCGATACCCCTTGGCAAATCCGTTAACTTGCCATCACCAAGCAGTCCGACTACACGATCACAGGTACGCTCTAGAAAATATCTATCATGCGAAATCACAATTAGCGTGCCAGCAAAGCTATCCAGAAGATCTTCTAGTTCAGTAAGAATCTCGATATCAAAATCATTTGTAGGTTCATCAAGCATTAATACATTTGGACTATCCATCAAAAGCCTAGTTAATTGAAGTCTCCGCTTCTCACCACCTGATAGATCTCCTACTGGCGTCCATTGTGACTCTCGATCAAATCCTAATCTTTCGCAGAGCTGTGATGCGGATAGCTCTCGGCCTGCGCCCAATTCAACTCTGGTCGCGACACGTTCAACCGCTTCAAGCAAGCGCCAAGTGGGATCTAGCTCGGTTAGATGTTGTGAAAGCATCGCACTCTTAACGGTTACGCCCTTCACCAATTTACCTGCAGATGGAAAGTGTTCTCCGGCCAAAGTTCGCATCAAAGTTGTCTTGCCAGCACCATTTACTCCAACAATTCCAATTCGTTCGCCTGGTCCGATATTCCAATAGAGATCATCAATTAATGTGTTCTCGCCAGCGCGGATTTGTAGATGCTGGCATTCAAAGACGGTATTACCCAATCGATTCTGGCTAAATTTCAATAATTCGGTGTTATCTCTTGGCGGCGGTTCGGCTGAGATCAACTCATTTGCTGCATCAACTCGGAACTTGGGTTTTGTAGTTCTAGCCGGAGCGCCTCTTCGAAGCCAAGCCAACTCTTTTCGCAATAAATTATTACGTCTGGCATCCATGGCAGCTTGTTGTCTTGCACGCTCTGCTTTGGAGAGTACATATGCAGAGTAGCCGCCATCGTATTCCTCAAGGTTTCCGGCTACGACTTCCCAAGTGCGATCAGTGACCTCGTCAAGAAACCAGCGATCATGGGTTACTACAACTACCGCCAAACTCTTTCGATTCTTCAAATGATCTGCAAGCCAAGCCACGCCTTCCACATCTAAATGATTTGTAGGTTCATCTAGCAGAATCAAATCCAAATCCTCAATGAGCAATTTGGCTAAACCAACTCTTCTTCGTTCTCCGCCAGATAATGATGCGAAACCTCGGGTGAAGATTTCATCTTGATAGCCGCCAAAGAGACCGGTGAATATGGACCGGATTCCAGCATCTCGCGCCCATTCATGAGTCGCTTTATTTCCGAGCACCACATCTTTTACAGTTGCACCTTTTGGGGCATTATCTATTTGCGAAAGAATCCCGATATTAGTCCCACCGCTTTTGGTAACGCGACCAGAATCTGGTGACTCAACGCCTGCGATAATCTTCATCAAAGTTGATTTGCCTGCGCCGTTGCGTCCAACTATTCCAATGCGATCGCCTTGTGAGACTCCAATGCTTACCTCGCGTAATAGCTCTTTAATATCAAAGGCTTTACTTACAGATTCTAGGTTTACGAGGTTCCGCGCCATAGCGGTCTAAGAGTAGGCTCTCGCTCCATGGATGTCACAAAACGTGAATATGCGCTGGCACTTGATGCCAACGATCCGCTTGCTAAATATCGAGAACTATTTGTAATAAATGATCCAACACAGTGTTATCTGGATGGTAATTCTTTAGGGCGGCTACCCAAAGCGACCATAGAAGCCGTCAATAATTTCATGATCAACGAGTGGGGACCTCAGGTTGTAGCAGGTTGGTCTCAATGGATCGATGAGGCGCAAACTGTCGGTGATTTGCTAGGTCGAGCAGCGCTAGGCGCAGCTGCTGGACAAGTTCTAGTTTGTGACACTACTTCTATAAATTTCTATCAGTTAGCAGTTGCTGCAATTAGATCCAAGCCAAATCGTAAAACCATCATTGTCGATGCCGCTAATTTCCCTACAGATAGATACATCCTGCAAGGAATCGCAGATCAATTAGGTTTGAAATTGGTGACAATTGACAATGAGCCTGGCGCTACACAGCACGAACGAATCACTCCTGAAATTCTTGAGCGATATCTAAATGATGATGTGGCTTTGGTGACCTTGCAAGTCATTCAATATCGTTCGGGTGCTAGGTCACCAATTAAAGAGATTACCGATTTAGTTCGTAAAAATGGCGCTTGGATGTTATGGGATGCAAGCCATGCTGTCGGCGCTATCGAAATGAACTTCGATGACAATGGTGTGGATCTTGCAGTTGGTTGCACTTATAAATATGGAAACTCAGGGCCAGGTTCCCCTGCCTGGATGTATGTCAGCAAGCGAGTTCAACAAGAGTTGCAAGTTCCTATTCAAGGTTGGTTTGCCCAAGCTGATCAATTTGAGATGGGACCAGTGTTTGAACGAGAGCTGGCCACTATGCGCGGATTTCAAATCGCAAGCCCAGGTTTAATGGCAATCCGATGCGTGAAAACATCTTTTGAAATGATCGAAAAGGCTTCGATAACTGCCATCAATGAAAAGTGCGCCAAAGGCACAGAGATGATGATCGCGCTTTATGATGCTTGGCTAGCACCACTAGGTTTCACATTAAATACCTCAAGAGTGGCATCCGAGCGCGGTGGCCATATCTCTTTGATTCACCCTGATGCCAAAGAGATCGCCACTGCAATGCGTACCGTGATAAACGTAATCCCTGATTACCGCGTGCCTAACTCAATTCGATTAGCTATTAGTCCGCTACCTACCTCGTACACAGAAGTTTGGGATGGTTTTGATCGTCTAAGAGATTTGGTGGCTACCAAGAAATATCTTGGTGCCGGAGCAGGAGGATCTCGCGTAACATGAGTGAAAATTATGATTCAGCGCTTACCTACACCAGTTATCTTGCGGTAGATGAGTTATTAAATCTTCAAAGACCTTTGTCTAAGGGTCCAGAACACGATGAGTTGCTTTTTATCATCATCCATCAAACATACGAACTCTGGTTCAAACAATTGATTCATGAATTTCAGGAAGCACAGCGAGTTTTAGAGGAGAATCAGACACATCGGGCGCTGGCAGTATTAGGGCGCATCCGCACCATTATGAAAACTTGCGTTAGCCAAGTGGATATTTTGGAGACTATGACCCCTTTGCAATTTCTCTCCTTCCGAGATTATTTGGCCGCTTCTAGTGGTTTTCAATCAGCGCAATTTCGAAAAGTGGAAGCGTTGTTGGGTCTCCGTGATGAGAAATTTGCAATCCATCTTCCGCCTGAAACACGAGCCGAAATCGAAACCATGCTTGGGCAAAGGTCACTTTGGGATTCGGTAATGGTTTATCTATCTAAGCGCGGCGCGGAGATACCAGCAGAGGTATTGAATCGAAATTTTAAAGATCAATACCTATCAAACGAGCTTGTGCAACAAGCTTTGATCAAGGTACATCGCGAGGACCCTGAAGCTGCGATGGTTTGTGAGAAGTTAGTTGATATCGATGAAGGCCTTCAAGAATGGCGTTATCGCCATGTAAAAATGGTGGAGCGAACCATTGGTTCTAAAAGTGGCACCGGAGGTTCAAGCGGAGTTAAGTATCTGGCTAGCACGCTATTTAATCCGGTCTTTCCAGATCTTTGGCAGATTAGATCCAGCCTTTAATCACGATCTCTGAAAGATTCTTTCGACTAGAAGGTACTCGCTCGCGTTCGGCCATCTGTGTTGGCAAATTATCTACATCGCCTTGTTTACCAATTGCAACTACCACTACTGGATCTAAAGTGGTTAAATCAAAGGTTTTACAGATGGCATCATGGCTAAAACCAGTCATTTGATGGGTTACGTAACCCAAATGATGTGCTTGAAAAGATGCTTGTGAAACTGAAAGTCCAACATCATATTGATAGCTTGGATGTGGATCGCCATTTGCACGTTGCCTAGTGCCGCAAGCGAGTATTAGCGCAGCTGCATGCTTTGCCCAAGTTTGATTGAACTCGCCTAAGCCGCTAAGAATCTGCTGAAAAACTTCATCGCCCCGACGGCCAACGTAGTAACGCCATGGCTGCTCATTAAATGCAGATGGCGCTAAACGTGCTGCCTCTAAAATCAAATGTAGATCTTCATCTGAGATTTTGGAATCTGAATCGAATGCGCGAGGACTCCAACGATTGGCAATCAAATCATGAACATTTAGATCTGTAGGGGCTTTCTTATCTACTTTGGCCAATGTAATTTCCTCTCCAAGAACCAGGACTCACTTACCGAGATTAACTCAACGCGGTAATCTTTACCTACGCGATTTTGGCTCTCGTTTTACTATTTATTTTCTTGATGAAACGGGAAATAGAGCGAATATTCTCCGCATAAAATCACACAGACTTGCCTTTAAATTTTAACCTGCTAACCTTTTCTTCAGAACGAGCACTCAGGAAAAGGAGAGTACAACTCAATCTCTGGTCCAAATCGACCTTGACAATTGTATGTACTGATCAAATCATGCAGACCCGCGCTAACCACGCACAGACCTTTAGACATACCCCAACTTCATTTAAGCCGCTCAACGAAGCAAGATTGACCGCCCTGCTAGATCAAGAATGGGCTCGCTATAAAACAACCACTAGCAAATCAGGCGTAGAGAACGAGATCGCGAAGAAAGTTCTGCCACTTGGTGCAACCAGCTCCTTTCAATATTGGGAGCCATATCCGCTTTCAATAGTCTCTGCTAACGGCGCATGGATGACCGATGTAGATGGTCGTCAGCTACTTGATCTATCTATGGGTTTTGGCGCGATGCTGGCAGGACACCTAAATCCAGATGTAATTCGCGAGCTTCAAAGTTCTCTGGAGATCGGAACTTTATTTGTCACCCCTTCGCCAATCTCAACTGATGCAGCACAGAGAATTTGTAAGCGTTTTGGTTTAGATCTGGTCCGCTTCACCAACTCAGGCACTGAAGCCACCATGTATGCAGTTAGAACTGCTCGTGCATACACCGGGCGCAATGGAGTCATGAAGATTGAAGGTGGATACCACGGTAGCTACGACCCATTGATGGTCTCTAGCAAGCCATCGGTAAAGGATGCCGGCGATGAACATCTTCCAAATGCAGTTGTTCCAAATGGCACTGTTGCAGGTGAGGTCTGGGTAGTTCCATACAACAACGCAGAAGCTGTCGAAGATATTTTCAAGAAACATGCCCAAGAGATTGCATGTTTAATCATGGAACCGGTTTTGGAGAATATCGGAATTGTGCTTCCTGATGCTGGCTACCTGGAACGTATCCGTGAACTTTGCACCGAATACGATGTAGTTTTAATTTTTGATGAAGTTAAGACAGGGCTTACTGCAGGTCCACAAGGAGCATCCGAAAGATTAGGTGTAAATCCAGATCTAATCTGCTTAGCTAAATCAATCGGTGGCGGTATCCCACTTGCGGCATTCGGAGGCGATTATCGCTTCATGGAGACAGTGGTAGATGGGCGAATGGCTCACTTCGGAACCTTTAATGGAAATCCCTTGGCGATGGCAGGTGTGCGCGCTATCGACAAGATATGCACCCCAGAAGCGCTAGCAAAAGCTGAGAACTTCAATGATCAAGCGCTACTTCGGATCACAGATGTAATCAATGAATTTGAATTACCGGCACACACCGTTGGATTTGGTGTAAAAGGTTGTATCACTTGGTCACCTGAACCAGTAAGAAATTACCGAGATTACAAATCAACTGATTTCAAAGTTGCAGAACTTTCGTGGCTTTGGTCTATCAATCGTGGCATCATCACCCCACCAGGTTTGGATGAGCAATGGTTGATCTCGTTGGCTCATGGACAGCGCGAAATTGACATCTTGGTTGAAGATTTCACGGACTTAGCCAAGACTCTGCGTTCATAACTTTTCAAATTTCTAATTTACCGAGTCAAGTTATAGACTCGCGTATATGTCTGAAGAATTAATAGTTGCTCGTGGTTTGACCAAGAAATTCGGGGATTTTGTTGCCGTTGATGGGATCGATTTCTCTGTCTATCGGGGCGAATCTTTCGGTCTCTTGGGACCAAATGGCGCTGGTAAATCAACCACCATGCGCATCATCGGCGCAACTTCTCAGCGTTCTGGTGGAGAGATCAAAATCCTGGATAAGGATCCAGAGAAATTTGGGCCACAGATCAGAGCGCATTTAGGTGTCGTGCCGCAAAAAGATAATCTTGATGAGCAGTTATCTGTCACGGAAAATCTTTATATCTACGGAAGATACTTCGGACTCTCAAAGAAATTTGTCAAAGGTAAGATCGACGAATTGCTCGAGTTTGCACAACTTGAAGAGAAGCGAGATGCAAAGGTCGAGAGCCTATCCGGAGGAATGAAACGAAGGCTAACTATTGCTCGTGCGTTAATTTCAGATCCAGATATCTTGATGCTCGATGAACCAACCACAGGCTTAGATCCACAAGCGCGCCATATTCTCTGGGACCGACTATTTCGCCTAAAGGAAAAGGGTGTAACCCTAATTATCACCACACACTTCATGGATGAAGCTGAACAATTATGCGAACGCTTGATTGTTATGGATCGTGGAGAGATCATGGCCGAAGGATCCCCAGCGGACTTGATCAAACAATTCTCCTCCAGAGAGGTGCTGGAACTACGTTTTGGCTCTGAGAACAATCAATTAATCGCAGATAAATTGCACAATATGTGTGAACGCCTTGAGGTGCTACCTGATCGAATCCTGCTTTATGCCGAGGATGCCGAACATACTTTGGAAGAGATAATCAGAGCCGGAATGCATCCTCGAACTTCGTTGGTTCGTAGGTCCTCGTTAGAAGATGTCTTCCTTCGACTAACTGGAAGATCGTTGATCGAATGATGCGCAAAGTCGCTGATCGCGGTTCTTGGTATGTTTTTGAAGCAAGACTATTAAATATGCGCAAATTCGCTTTCGAAATCATTTTTGCTTCGATCGCCAATCCAGTTCTGTATCTGTTGGCTATCGGAGTCGGTGTTGGTAGTTTGGTTAATCAGAATTCTGGTGGTATCGATGGCGTTGAATATTTGGTCTTTCTTGCACCAGCGCTTCTGGCTAATGCCGCAATTCAAGGCTCAATGGATGAGACCATCTTCCCGACACTTGCTGGATTTTTATGGAACAAAGGTTTCTACGGAATTAATTCCACTCCATTAGGCGCAAGGCAGATCGCATTCGGAGTCTTCCAAGCAGCGATGTTGCGCAACGTTTTCACAGTGCTTATCTACTACTTGATCATGGCCGCATTCGGAGTTCTGAAAGCTCCACATGCGTGGCTTGCAATTCCAACTGGAATCTTGTCTGGCGCTGCATTTGGTTCAGTGATGTTAGCGATGGCTGGTAAAGCGAAGAAAGATGATAATTTTTTCACCTTTGTCGGCAGATTCATCATTACGCCCATGTTCTTCTTAAGCGGAACCTTTTTTCCACTTACGGCAATGCCCATCTATTTGCAATGGATTGGCTGGATTTCACCGCTTTGGCATGCAACCAACTTAGGAAGATTCTTGACTTATGGCAGTGAAGTTTCGCCTTTATTGGTGGTCATTCACATTACATATTTA
>JBJTHJ010000116.1:0-678 GCA_046094385.1 Candidatus Nanopelagicaceae bacterium | reverse complement strand
GGCAATAATTGGCACGAGCGCGAAACATATGACATGTTCGGAATCATCTTTGATGGACATCCAGCGTTGACTCGCATTTTGATGCCAGATGATTGGCAAGGTCATCCGCAACGTAAAGATTATGCGCTAAATGGAATTGCCGTTGAATACAAAGGTGCAACCACTCCAGCTCCAGATAATCGGAGGGCGTACAAGTGACGACCTTTGATCCTAGATTTGATCCTAAATTTGATCCATATGCATCAGCTCGCGAAACTACCGAAGGTACTGTCTACTCTGTAACTGGTGGTGACTGGGATCAATTAGCTGCTGAAATTGGTTCGTTAAAAGAAGAGAAGATTGTGGTCAACATGGGGCCACAACACCCTTCAACTCACGGCGTGCTTCGATTAGTACTTGAACTAGAGGGCGAGACCGTCTCAGAAGTTCGTTGCGGAATCGGTTATCTACATACAGGCATTGAGAAGAACGCTGAGTATCGCACTTGGACTCAAGCCACCACATTTGTTACTCGTATGGATTACTTATCACCACTCTTTAATGAGACTTCCTACTGCTTAGGCGTTGAAAAACTTTTGAATATCACCGATCAAGTTCCAGAGCGAGCGTCAGTTATCCGTGTACTGATGATGGAGCTAAATCGCATCTCATCACATATGGTCGCGCTTGGTACCGGTG
>JBJTHJ010000115.1:0-967 GCA_046094385.1 Candidatus Nanopelagicaceae bacterium | reverse complement strand
ATATTTTCAGTCTGCGCGATATGGCGATCGTAAATATCGCCTGCGACCACCAATAGATCTGGTTTTTGATCTTTTAGAACGTCATCGATCAGAGAATCTAGAAATTGCTCGTGGGCAGCGCGCAAGGAGTATTGATCTAACTTTTTGCCCAGATGCCAATCTGATGAGTGCAGGATTCTCATGATTAAAAATACCACGCGCCTTTTTTGGAGTTATTTATCGTCTTTATCAGGGTTATCGCCACGGGGCTGGCGCTTTTTAGGGGTTTTAGGGATCGTCGATAGATAGATTGAATCAATCTGCGCCAGACATTCAATTGCGGTATCGATAACTTCGGCGAAGTTTGGTTGGTCGATTAAGTAGGTTGCGGATTCGTGCTCGCCGTGGGATTCAAATTCCACTTCGGCGTGGACCATCTCTTTGGCTTCGCTTTTTAGGACTTTGCCACCTGGTAGACGCATCTCTTTTGGTGGGATGTTACGAAAGAAGCGACGGTTCTTGTAGATTCCCTTTTCATTGGCAGAGATACGCAGGATGCCATGGATGGTGGTGGGGATCTCAATGGTGATTTCGTTGAGCTTACGATTGTGGATGATCTTGTACTCGATGTTAAGCGAACGAAGTTGATGCATGATGGTGATTTTCTCCATGCTGCATGCTTCGGCGGCAAAGATGTTGTTTAGATCCGATCCGCTTGGGGTATTTTGTTTGGACATTACTTGGTACCCCCTACCGCAGAGAGGTTAGATAGCTGGCCGCGTTTTTCGATAACTGAGATAACAGTGGTGCGTTGGATAACGCGAGCGCCGGGCAGTTCTTTGCTAATTGAGTATTTGATTGCGCTCTGTTTGACCTTGGCAAGTTTGATGCCAAGTGCGTTCTGGAGCAGCGTTTCGAAGTCTGGATGCTCTGGAATGTTTGGGATATTAGGCGACATCTGCCACCGCCAATTCGCTGAGAGTTGGCT
>JBJTHJ010000114.1:0-1895 GCA_046094385.1 Candidatus Nanopelagicaceae bacterium | reverse complement strand
AAAAGTTGCCATCTTATTGCTAGGCGATGAGATTCAAAGAGAAGGTTTACCTAAAGATGGTTTAGTCAGAGATTCACTTGGTCCACAGCTACCGGGTTGGCTTTCACGATTAGGTGTGGAAGTAGCTGATATCAAATATGTCCCAGATCAATTGGATCTAACGATTGCCGCAATAGATCAAGCTAGCAAGATTGCCGACATTGTGGTGACTACCGGCGGCACCGCAGATGGTCCAAGAGATTTTCTCCAAGATGCAGTTCTGAAATTAAATGGAACAATTCACATCAATAAGGTGGCGATGCGACCTGGACATCCACAAATCTTTGCTGAGGTAAATGGCAGAGCCTTACTTGGCTTGCCGGGCAATCCCCAATCTGCAGTGGTGGCGTTGTTGACCCTTGGCCAACCACTGATAGATGCCATGTTCGGTAGGAAATTAAGCGAACTGCTGTTGATCTCAAGTGATGATCAATTCGATACCCAGCCAGGATTTACTCGATTGGTGCTTGGCAATCTACAAGGGCGTCGATTCACTATGGGTAAATATTTGGGAAGTGCGATGCTACGTAGCCTCGCGCAATCAGAAGGATTTGCAGTTTGTACCAATCCACCGACTCCACTTCGATGGTTAGGATTGCCTTCATGAGCAACTCTGAACTTAGCCATATCAATGAAAAAGGCGAAGCCAACATGGTGGATGTATCGGGTAAAGCCGAAAGTGTGCGTATTGCAGTTGCCTCTGGCAAAGTTGTAATGAGCCATCAGGTCATAGCAGAGATCACTTCAAATAAGAACCCCAAGGGAGATGTGCTTGCCACTGCGCGAATCGCCGGAATTATGGGTGCAAAGAGATGCAGTGATTTGATACCGCTATGCCATCCGATTGCGCTTCATAAAGTCGAGGTAGAGCTAAGAATTGAAGAAGATGGAATCGCAATCTTGGCAACCGTGAAAACCGCAGATCGCACTGGCGTTGAGATGGAGGCCTTAACTGCAGTCTCGGTCGCCGGCTTGACCTTGATAGATATGGTTAAAGCGCTAGATCCAAGAGCTGCGATCATCAATATTCAAGTTGAGAGTAAGAGCGGTGGCAAAACCGGCGATTGGAAGCGATGAGAAGAGCACTAATCATCACTGCTAGCAATCGCGCATCTGCTGGTATCTATAAAGACTTAAGCGGCAACGATTTGAAGAGCGGTCTTACCCAGCTGGGATATCAAGTTGTAGGACATAAATTGGTACCGGATGATGTCGATCAGATATCCACCACCATAAGAAGTGCGCTAACTGAGGGGATTGATTTGATCGTCACTACCGGTGGTACCGGAATCTCCCCAACCGATGTCACGCCTGAAGCCACAAAACCGTTGCTACAGAAAGAGATTCCAGGTTTTGCCGAAGCGATGCGCGCCTATTCCAGGGAGAAAGTCCCAACTTCAGATCTATCGCGGGCACTTGCCGGAGTAAATGGCAGATCATTGATAATTAATCTTCCTGGCTCACAAGGAGCGGTAAAGGATGGATTGGTGATCATCGAAAGATTAGCGCCACATATCCACGACCAGTTGGCTGGAAATGATCACAGCGCAAGTAACTGAATCAAAAATCAGCGCTGAAGCGCTCGCTGCGATCGTCAAAAGTGCATCGGCTGGCGCGGTAGTTACATTTAGTGGTGATGTGCGCAATCACGATAAAGGAAGAGAAGTCACCTCTTTGGTCTACGAGATTCACCCAAGCGCTCCTACAGTGATTGAATCAATCACCAACAAAGTCGCATTAAAGTACCAAGTCGAAAATGTAGCGACAGCGCATCGCTATGGTGCAATTCCAATCGGAGAGAGCGCATTTGTAGTGGCAGTTGCTGCAGCTCACAGAGATGCGGCACTTAAATGCTG
>JBJTHJ010000113.1:0-3838 GCA_046094385.1 Candidatus Nanopelagicaceae bacterium | reverse complement strand
GCGGTTAATAATGAATTAGAGGTAATTGAACGAGCCTTGCCGCAAGCACTTGAGTTACTACAAGTTGGCGGCCGCTTAGTGGTGCTTTCATTTCAATCACTAGAGGATCGAATCGTCAAAGAGGCATTTGGGCAGATCACTCAGTCCACCTCTCCGCGAGAGCTACCGATAGAACTTCCTGGACATGCTGCCAAATTCAAATTGATCGCAAAAGGTGAAGCTGCATCGGATTTGGAGATCGAGGAGAACTCCAGAGCGCAATCTGTGCGTATTAGAGCAGTTCAAAGGGTGGCGGCATAAATGGCCCTACCAGTTTTCTTACCAGCAATCACCAAGACCAAACAAGCGATTGCACAATCCTCCCAAAGAGCAATTCTTAAGTTAGTTCCAGAGTTAGAAAATGGTAGAAAAATCACCAACCGTTCCCTGACGGTTCTAAGCACCGTAGTGATGATCAGGGTTTTGCTTACGATGTTTGTGATCTCTTCACTTTCAACGCAGGATGCCTTCACTTTGGCAAAGCTACAAAGAGAGGTTCAAGTCTTGAGTGATCAAAGAGAGGCGATCAATAGGGAAGTTGCCCGAAAGAGCTCACCCGATGCCTTGGCCAGCGCTGCTGCTAAGTTAGGTATGCGCCCTAATACCGAGCCTAGATTTATAGATATTTCGGATGTGGCAAATGGCTAGAGATCTTTTTCAAAGAAGAATCCTTAGCTTGATTGCACTTGGGCTGGTCTTCCTCCTTGGCTTGGTGATTCGACTCTTCGATGTTCAAGCTATAAATGCAAGTGACTACACCGCAAGGGTTAATAATGAGCTTTATCGAGTAAGCACCCAATTGGCACCACGTGGTGAAATCACCGATATCAACGGAATCCCATTTGCTAGAAGCGTTAGCGCATTAAATGTCGTGGTTGATCAGACCATGATCTCAGATCCCAATAAAGCCGCTGAGATCGCAGCACCGATATTGCGAATGAAACAGAGCGATGTTGTAGAGAGGTTGGCTGGGGATAAGCGCTGGTTCTTGGTAGCTAGAAATGCCACTCCTGCTCAATGGAGCGCTTTGAAGGATGCCTTTGCTCTATACAACGAGAGATTAAGTAACGAGAATTTTGATAAACGAATTGTGGGATTCTTCGCGGAGCGAAATTACACTCGAGAATATCCATCTGGCTCATTAATTGCATCCCTGGTCGGATTTGTAAATCAAGAGGGCGAAGGTGCCGCAGGAATCGAATCAAGTTTGAATTCAATGATCAAAGGTCAAGATGGCAAATATCTGTATGCCAATGGTTATGCTGCCGAAATTCCAGGCACGCAACAGCAATTAGTTCAAGGTAAAGCTGGCGCTTCAGTTAGATTGACCATTGATCGCGATGTGCAATTTGTGGCACAAAATGCAATTGCCAAAGCGGTTAAGAGTTCTCGCGCTGCAAGTGGAACCGTTATTGTCATGGATCCAAAAACCGGCCAGATTTTGGCGCATGCGACGGCTCCCACTTTCGATCCTAATAAGCCCGTGAAATTAAGCAATGTTCATAATTCCTCGGTTCAAGATGTCTACGAACCAGGCTCTACTGGAAAAGTAATGACCTTGGCCGCTGCTCTCGAAGAGAAATTGGTGACACCAAGTACCGTATTTTCAGTTCCGTACAAGCTAAAGACCAAGTACAAAACTTTTAAAGATCACGAATACCACCCAATTCAACAATTAACTACGGCTGGAATTCTGGCAGTCTCAAGCAATACTGGCACTATCAAAATAGGTGAGAAATTAGGCGATCAAAAATTTTATGACTACCTCAGAGCCTTTGGAGTTGGTAGCTCCACCAACTCTGGGCTACCTGGTGAGTCGGCTGGGCTGATTAACCCTCCAAATAAGTGGTACGGGACCACCAAATACACCATGACATTTGGTCAAGGATATTCAGTTACTGCAATGCAAGCGACCTCTATCTTCGCCACGATTGCAAATGATGGAGTGCGAGTAGAGCCAACGGTGATTGCAGGCACTTCGGATAGTCATGGTCATTACACCCCTGCAAAATCGCGGAAAAGTTCTAGAGTTATAAGTCCTGACACTGCGCGCACCATGAGGCTGATGATGGAGAGTGTGGTGGGGCCAAATGGAACGGCGCCATCTGCGGCCATTCCTGGCTATCGAATTGCCGGTAAAACTGGCACTGCAGAACGTGTGGATCCGGTAACCGGAAGATACAGCGGATATACCGCATCATTCATTGGTTTTGCGCCGGCAGATAAGCCACAATATGTAATAAACGTGACGATACAAGCTCCACAAGGAATGCATTGGGGTGGCGTTCTAGGAGGCCCAGTTTTCAAAGAGGTAATGAGTTACGTATTAGAGAGCAAACGAATACCACCTACCAACACTAAAATTAAGCCGATGCCATTAAATGCGGCAGAACTTTCGAAAGTCAACCAATGATTAGGCCGCTTAACTCTCCAAGTATGAGTTTTGCCGGCATCGCTCAATTGCTTAATTGCCAATATCAAGGTGATTTGCAGATAACCGGCATTGCCCAGAGCGCAAACGAAGTTGAGGTCGGCGATATCTTTGTAGCCATTGCCGGAAGCAAGCATCACGGCATCGAATTCCTAGATACTGCCCTGGAAAATGGTGCGGTTGCAGTAATCACTGATCGCAAAGGCGAGAACCAGAAGCTACCAACTTTGATTGTCGATGATCCGAGAGAGATTGTGGGTCAAATCTCTGCCCATATCTACGGGGACCCTTCTGCGAATATGTTTACGGTGGGAGTAACCGGTACCAATGGAAAGACCACAGTCACCACTTTGTTACATCAGATATGGCGATTAGCGGGTTGGGATAGCGGCTTAATTGGTACGGTAAATACCCAGATCAACGATGAGATCTTGCCATCTAGCCATACCACCCCAGAAGCTGCGCCACTGCAAGCGCTTTTTGCTGCGATGAGAGAGCGCCACATGAGAGCGGTGGCGATGGAAGTTTCTAGCCATGCTTTGAGTCTGAGACGAGTCACAGGTAGCAAGTTCAAGGTAGCGGCATTTACAAATCTGACCCAAGATCATCTTGATTTTCATGGTGACATGGAGAGTTATTTCAATGCGAAAGCATCATTGTTTAGTTATGGCCTAGTAGAGCTAGCAGTGATAAATATTGATGACCCATATGGGGCAAGATTGGCAAAGGCGATAGAGATTCCAATGGTCTCTATCTCTAGAACTCAAAGTGCAGATTGGCGTTACGAAGAGATTCTGCAATTCAAGCAAGGTTACTCAGTAAAAATTCGTGGCCCCCAAGGAGTCTTAATAGAGGGCCAGACTAAGTTAATCGGTGGCTACAATCTAGATAACTTACTTATGGCAGTTGCCATCGCAGTGATAAGTGGTGTCGATCCGATTGAAATTGGAGCTAATCTAAATAGATACCAAGGTGCGCCAGGTCGTTTGGAAATCGTGGATATCGGCCAGAAATTCCTTGCTTTTGTTGATTATGCACATACCCCTGATGCAGTTATAAATGTCTTAAAGAGCGCACGTGATTTGACCGAAGGAAAGTTGATTGCGGTCCTAGGTTGTGGTGGCGATCGAGATCGTAGCAAACGAGCTTTGATGGGTTCGGCGCTCGTGGCTGCCGATTACCCGATCTTCACAAGTGATAATCCCAGAAGTGAAGACCCAGAGCAGATTCTCAAAGAGATGGTGGGAGATTTGGCGCACCATGGAGAAATTATTCCTGACCGAAAGTTGGCGATCTTTAAAGCGGTAACGCTTGCAAAGCCTGGAGATGTAGTTGCAGTTCTAGGTAAAGGCCATGAAGTAGGGCAAG
>JBJTHJ010000112.1:0-3785 GCA_046094385.1 Candidatus Nanopelagicaceae bacterium | reverse complement strand
TGATTGCTTATGATCCATATTTGCAGCCTGCTCGTGCTGCGCAACTTGGCGTGCAGTTAGTAACTCTTAGTGAACTGCTAAAACAATCTGATTTCATCACCATTCACTTACCAAAGACTAAAGAGACAATTAACTTAATTGGCGAAGAGGCACTAAAAAAAGTAAAACCAACTGTTCGTATTATTAATGCGGCGCGTGGTGGAGTACTCGATGAAACTGCGCTCTATAACGCAATTAAAGACGGTCGCGTTGCCGGCGCTGGTCTAGATGTCTTTGCGAAAGAGCCATGCACAGATTCACCGCTATTTGAATTAGATCAAGTTGTGGCCACACCACACTTAGGAGCTTCAACAGATGAAGCACAAGAGCGCGCTGGAATTGCCGTTGCGGTATCGGTTCGTAAAGCACTTGCAGGTGATTTAGTTCCAGATGCAGTCAACGTTAAAGGTGGCGCAGTTCATGAAGAGATTCGTCCATCACTGCCTCTGGTAGAGAAGATGGCGGAGATTGCTACTGCTTACGCAGGAGGCCTACCTTCTTCAATGGAAGTTAATGTGCTTGGTGAAATTGCAGCTTATGACGCAGCGGTCTTAGCAACTAGTGCACTTAAAGGCGCTATCGAAACTACAGTCGAAGATGATGTCACTTATGTAAATGCGCCTAAGCTTGCCGAAGAGCGCGGCATGAGCGCGACTGTGAAGAATGATCCACATTGCGAACAATTCCGTTCTTCAATTCAATTAAAAGTTGCGATGGCCAGTGGCGCTAATTTCGTAGTTGAAGGAACTCTGGTCGGTATTCGTAAACACGAAAAGATTGTTTCGATTGATGGATTTGGTTTAGATCTCTCACCTGGTAAACACATGATTTTCTTGCGTTACATGGATAAGCCAGGTGTTATCGGGTCAATGGGAAGCGAACTTGGAAAAGCTGGCGTCAATATTGCCGGCATGCAGGTCTCTCGTCGTGAAATCGGTGGCATGGCCCTTATGGCGTTAACAGTTGACCATCCCGTTTCTGATGCGATTTTGGAAGATGTAAAGAAAAATACTGGTGCCGATTTAGCGCGCACTGTGGATTTGGAGAAATAATGTCGAAGACAATCAATCTCGCTGTAATTGCAGGCGATGGCATAGGACCTGAAGTTGTGGCAGAAGGTTTGAAGGTTCTTGATGTTGTTGGTGCAAAGCATGGCGTTACCTTTAATAAGACTTCTTACGACCTAGGTGCCGGCTATTGGCATCGAACTGGGGAAGTACTTCCAGATTCAGTAATGGCAGAGATTGCTAAGGCGGATGTAATTCTGCTTGGCGCTGTTGGAGATCCAACCGTTCCAAGTGGAGTGCTAGAGCGCGGCTTACTATTAAAACTTCGTTTTGCATTTGATCATTACATTAATTTGCGGCCAGCTAAATTGCATAAAGGCGTTAAAGGTCCACTTGCCACCGAAAAAGAGATTGATTTTGTGGTGGTTCGCGAAGGCACTGAAGGTCCTTATGTTGGCGCCGGTGGCACTCTTGCATTCGGCACAGATGCCGAAATTGCTACTGAAGAATCGCTAAATACTCGTCGCGGCGCAGAGCGCGTGATTCGTGATGCCTTTGCGCGTGCACAAGCGCGTCCTCGCAAGAAATTAACTCTGGTTCACAAGAACAACGTTTTAACTCGCGCAGGTGGACTTTGGACTCGCACCTTTGAAGCGGTCGCAAAAGAATTTCCAGATGTGGCGACTGATTACTTACATGTGGATGCGGCATCGATGTTCTTTGTAACTAATCCAGAGCGTTTTGATGTGGTGGTTACCGATAATTTATTTGGCGACATTCTTACCGATATTGCCGCAGCAATCTGTGGCGGTATTGGGCTTGCGGCATCCGGAAATATCAATCCAACCGGAGCATTTCCATCTATGTTCGAACCAGTACATGGTTCGGCGCCAGATATTGCAGGTAAGCAATTAGCAGATCCAACTGCAACCATCATGTCAGTTGCAATGATGTTGGATCATTTAGGTCTTGGCGCTGCAGCTCGCGAAGTTGAAGCTGCAGTGGCGGCAGATTTAGCGGTTCGTGGGGATTCGAAGCGCTCAACTTCAGAAATTGGCGATGCGTTAGTAAAGGCGCTCTCATGACTATCAAAATAAATCTAAATCCAAATGCGCTCTCTGCAGCCGATCGCGATGCCAAAGTCGCGGAAGGTGGCTTCGGAAAGTACTACACAGACCATATGGTGATCTGTGATTGGGATGAGCAGACTGGTTGGGCAACTCCCGAGTTAATTCCTTATGGACCGATCACTTTAGATCCAGCAACTGCTGTTTTTCATTACGGCCAAGAGATCTTCGAAGGCATGAAGGCTTATCGCCAACCAGATGGTTCAGTTGCGCTATTTAGGCCGGAAGAGAATGCCAAACGTTTCAATCGCAGCGCCAAGCGATTAGCACTTCCAGAACTTCCAGTAGAGACATTTATCGAAACTGTGGAAGCACTGGTTAAACAAGATATTGGTTGGGTGCCAAATAAAGTTGGAGAATCTCTTTATATCCGCCCATTTATGATCGCCACCGAGGTTGGGCTTGGTGTACGTCCGAGTAATAAAGCCCGCTACATATTAATTGCGACTCCGGCTAGCGCTTATTTCAATCCTTCAAAAGCGGTAACCGTTTGGATTTCAACTGAATACGTGCGCGCTGCTCCCGGAGGTACCGGTGAGGCAAAGTGCGGCGGAAATTATGCGGCATCTCTAGTTGCACAGAAAGCTGCAGCTGCTGAAGGTTGCGATCAGGTGGTCTGGCTTGATGCCGTTGAACGTAAATGGGTTGAAGAGATGGGTGGCATGAATCTCTATTTCGTAAAAGGAAATAAGGTCATCACTCCAAAACTTACCGGCACATTGCTTCCAGGTATCACTCGCGATTCGATACTTTCAGTAGCTCGCGATTTAGGTTATGAAACCGAAGAGGTGATGCTCTCTGTTGATGATTGGAAGAATGGCATTGAATCTGGAGAGATCACTGAAACCTTTGCATGTGGCACCGCAGCAGTGGTATCGCCGATTGGGGCAGCGAAATCTAAGTGGGGAACATGGGTAACCGCTGATGGCAATCCTGGACCAATCACCATGAAGATTCGCGAAACATTGCTTGGAATTCAACACGGTCAGGTTGCAGATAATTATGGCTGGGTCAGGGTCGTAAAGTGATGATGCCCGATAATTTTCATATTTATGACACCACCCTTCGAGATGGTGCACAACAAGAGGGCTTAAACCTCTCAGTTCACGACAAATTGCAGATTGCACGACATCTAGATGATTTAGGTGTGGGCTTCATCGAAGGTGGATGGCCAGGTGCAAATCCGAAAGATACCGAATTCTTCGAATTAGCTAAGAAGGAATTGAAATTAAAGAACGCCACCTTTGTCGCATTTGGCGCAACTCGTCGCGCAGGTGTGAAAGCAGCTGACGACCCTTTGCTTGCAGCCCTTCGTAACTCAGGTGCGCCAGTTGTAACCATGGTGGCCAAGTCGCATGACCGCCACGTCGATTTAGCTTTGAAAACCACCCTTGAAGAGAACTTAAACATGATTCGCGATTCCATTACTCATTTAAGAGGCGAAGGACAGCGAGTTTTCCTAGATGCCGAACACTTCTTTGACGGTTATCGCTCCAACCGCGCATATGCCCTTGAAGTTGTGCGAGCAGCAGCAGAGGCTGGCGCTGATGTAATTGCACTATGTGATACCAATGGCGGAATGTTGCCTGATGAGATCGCAGAAGTTGTAAAT
>JBJTHJ010000111.1:0-769 GCA_046094385.1 Candidatus Nanopelagicaceae bacterium | reverse complement strand
GAACGTTAAGGGTAAAAAGTTAGCCCTGATATCCAGTGGCTGGCATCCAGAACTCTGTGAAAAGTTGGTTGCAAGTGCGATCCGTGCCTGCGATGAACATGGCGTCAAATATGAAGTTATCTACGTTCCAGGTAGCTTTGAGATTCCTTTTGCTGCACAGAAATTATTTACCAGGGGGCTAAATCCCTTTCACGGCGCAGTTGCTCTAGGTTTAGTGCTACGTGGTGCAACCGCACACTTTGATTATGTCTGCCAAGGTGTCACCCAAGGAATCATGGATGTGCAATTGAAGTTCCAACGCCCAATCGGTTTTGGGGTATTGATGTGCGACACCTTAGAACAAGCACATGAGCGCGCGGGTGGCAGCGTTGAAGATAAAGGTTACGACGCGACAATCGCTACGTTAGCTCTTTTGTAAAGCTACCTACCAGCTAGCAATCTCAGAACACATCGCGCGAAATGCCACCGTGTGTGCATCTACATCTGCTTCGGTGGTAACTGGTGATATCAAAGCCATATTATGAAATGGCGTTAATAAGAATCCATCATTTAGTAAGCGCAGATGAATATATTGCTCTAATTCAAAGTTCCCAGCTGCTGCCGCCTCTTTGCCGGTTCTAGGCGCATTTGGCGCAAATAGATACTCGCCGCGAGCGCCCAAACGATTGCAATGCCAAGGCAGATTAAATTCATTGATTGCCGCATCCACGCCATCAGACCAGCGATCGCCAAGTGCGATCATTTCTTTGAAATTGCTTTCAGTTAGTAC
>JBJTHJ010000110.1:0-516 GCA_046094385.1 Candidatus Nanopelagicaceae bacterium | reverse complement strand
TGCCGAACTCAATATCCCAACGGGGATTCCGCTGCATTATGTTTTAGATTCTAAGTTAAAGCCAACTGGGGCCGGGGTTTATTTGGATCCAGAGGCTGCAAAAAATGCAATTGCTGAGGTTGCCAATCAAGGCAAGCGTTAGTTAGAAGAGAACTTTCCAGTTACTAAGTAATAGACGCGGCGGGCTACTGAAACAGCGTGGTCAGCAAAGCGTTCGTAATATCTACCAATCAAGGTGATATCGATGGCAGTTTCAGTTCCGTGCTTCCAATCTTCCGACAGAAGCGTTGTGAAGAGTTTGCGATGCAACTTATCCATTTCATCATCATCACGTTCTAGTTCAAGGGCTTTATCAATATCGCGAGATTCAATAACTGCGCCAGCTTTATCGGCGATGGTCTTGGCAACTTTGCCCATCTCTTCAATAGTTAATAAAAGTTCAGAAGGAACAGCAGCATTTGGATGACGCAGGCGAGTAATTTTTGCAACGTGATGCGCCATATCGCCCATTCGCTC
>JBJTHJ010000109.1:0-45994 GCA_046094385.1 Candidatus Nanopelagicaceae bacterium | reverse complement strand
TGGTGGCGCTAAATATCGGTAATTGATGGTGCCTTTATGAGTTCTAGCTACCACTCTGCGCCAGCGACCATATTCAAAGTACTGTTTAGCCAATGCTTTAATCGTGCTACGCGGACGATAGGTAACTTTTAAATTTGGGTCAAAGTAGATTTTGCCACCATTTTCGCGAAGGCGAAAATTTAACTCCCAATCCTGTGCTCTAGTAAAACGCTCATCGAAGCCACCAGCGGCCAATAAAGCTTCGCGTTTAAATACTCCGAGATAAACAGTATCTACAAACCCAGCGCTGCCACCCGTATGAAATTTCGCACTACCAACACCTAACGGGCTACGCATCGCGGTGGCAACTGCCATCTCAAATGCAGTGAGACCTTCGGCTGCCATCAACCCACCAACATTTACAGCACCGGTCTCATTTAATATCTTTACAGCTGTCGAGATGTAATTCTTATCCAGATTGGCATGTCCATCTACTCTTACAATAATCGGATTACTCGAATGCTTAATCGCTAAATTAAGTCCCGCAGCAGTCTTGCCAGTTGGATTTCCTACAATTTTGATTCGTTTATCAGTTGCAGCAAGTTTTTCTGCGATCTCGATTGTTCGATCCTTCGAGGGACCAACTGCCAGCACGATCTCAAGCTCCCCCATAAAATCTTGCTGCAAAATGGAATTCACAGAGCTTTCTAAGTAACGCTCTTCATTTAGAACCGGCAAAATCACAGAGACTGACTCTGCATTTGATTGAAAATTTGCGTTGGAATTCACTTGCTCCATAACGGGTAAACGCTATCGTCTTAAGAAGGCTCTTGTAGGCTTTCGCCCGTGAAGTCGCCTCGAGCCATAAAAATTCTGACCTGGACATCCATAGGAATCGTCCTAATTTCAGGATTTGCATGGTTGGGATTAGGTCGAATCAGCGGTGCGATCAGCAGAGTAAATGTATTTAACAACCTAAAAGATAGACCCGAACGCGCATCGAGCGCTGTCAATTATCTGGTCGTAGGTTCGGATACCCGCGAAGGACTTACCAAAGAGGAGTTGCGCCAGCTTCGAGTTGGATCCACAAAGACTGCTGCTGGAGCTAGATCTGACACCATGATGTTGGTTCATATCAGTAAATCCCGAGATAAAGCGGTGGTGATCTCATTACCTAGAGATAGTCTCGTGACTGTTCCTGCTCACATCGGAATGGATGGCAAGACCCAAATTAGCGAACAGCCTGCCAAATTGAATGCGGCCTTCGCTTGGGGTGGCGCTCCACTTTTGATTCAAACTTTGGAGAAGAAAACTGGATTACGAATCGATCATTATGTAGAGGTCAATTTCGTAGGTTTTAAGAATGTGGTGGATGCGCTAGGTGGTATTGAAGTCTGCACCAAGAAAGATATCGATGACCCAAAGAGCCATCTAGTTTTGGCTGCCGGAGTTCATACTCTAAATGGCATTGAATCCTTGAAATATGTGCGCACCAGAGATTTTGACGGAATGGGTGACCTGGGCCGAATGCAAAGGCAGCAGCAATTCGTAGCTGCGATTTTCCGTAAAGCCTCCAGCACTGGTGTGTTATTAAATCCATTCAAAGTAAAGAATCTCATCTCTGCAATTTTCTCTACGGTAAAGACCGATGAAACTTTAGATCAAGGCGACATCTTGACTTTAGCGAAGCAGATAAAGAACTTAACACCAGGCAAAATGCGCACATTGACGGTGCCACTTGGAGATACCAATGGCTACTACCCTGGACTTGGCTCAGTTGTAGTCTGGGATGAGACGCTCGCGCCAGAATTGTTTGATCGGATGCGTAATGATCTTCCAATTGTCGATGAAGTCACCCCTTCTCCAAGTGCATCTGGCGGCACCAAGAACGGTGCAAACACAGCGAAACCGAGCGTGATTGATAAATTCAAAACGCGTACCGCAATTGAAAATCCTTGCGGTGAATTAAAGTAGATAAGATTTCACCCATGCTTAAAATCTCGGTGATCGGCACAGGTTATCTTGGCGCAACGCATGCTGCTTGTATGGCAGAACTGGGCTTGGAAGTCATTGGGGTTGATACCGATGCCGCCAAGATTGCAGCGTTGTCTATCGGAGAATTGCCATTCTACGAACCAGATTTACCAGAGCTACTACAGAAGCATGTGAAGACAGGAAAGCTGAAATTCACCACTGATTTCTCGGCAATTGCAGATTGCGATGTTCATTTCATTTGCGTTGGCACCCCGCAAATTAAAGATGGATTAGCGGCTGACTTGACTTACGTAAAGAGCGCTTTTGCAGCAGTTGCTAAGGTAGCTAAAACCGGCTCACTGCTGGTCGGAAAATCAACCGTTCCAGTTGGTACCGCCCAAGCACTTGCTGCCACTATGCCAGCTAATTTGGAGCTTGCGTGGAACCCAGAATTCCTACGAGAAGGTTTTGCAGTCGAGGACACCTTACGTCCCAATAGATTGGTAATTGGCGTTACCTCTGATCATGCCGAAGCGCTACTCAAAGAAGTCTACGCACAGAACTTGGCTGAAGGTACTCCGTGGGTCCGTGCTGATTTGCCAACTGCGGAGCTAGTAAAAGTCGCTGCAAACTCATTTCTTGCAACCAAAATCTCATTTATCAATGCGATGGCGGAAGTCTGTGAAGCTGCAGGCGGCGATGTCACAGTGCTTGCAAAGGCGATTGGCTACGATCCAAGAATTGGTAATCGCTTTCTCCAAGCTGGAATTGGTTTTGGTGGTGGTTGTTTACCAAAGGATATTCGCGCTTTCATGGCCCGCGCTGAAGAGTTGGGTGCCTCACCGGCGTTGGAATTCTTACGAGAGATTGATTCCATAAATCTAAGAGCCAGACAGAGAGTAATCGATCTGGTACGCACAGAGTTGGTTGGACAATCGAATTTAGACCTCAAATCATTTAAAATCGCAGTTCTTGGCGCAGCATTTAAGCCAGATAGCGACGATGTGCGTGACTCGCCTGCGTTGGATATTGCAGCACAAGTTAGCGCGGCAGGTGCAGAGGTAATAATTCATGATCCAAAGGCAATCGAGCCTGCCAAGAGACGTTTTCCAAACTTGAAATTTGCAGAGAGCATCGAAGAGTGTGTAAGCGGTGCAGATTTAATCCTACATTTGACCGAATGGAAGGTTTATCGCGAACTAGATCCAAGCGCCATAAAAGCGCTGGTTAAACAGGCGAAGATCCTGGATGGTCGTAATGCGCTTGATAGAGATAAGTGGCGCGCAGCTGGATGGCAATTCCATGCGCTCGGTAGATCCTAATCGGTAGCTCATGAGTGAACAGATAGATCCCTTAACCTCGAAGATCGACCAAGTTTTAGCGATGAAGACTTGGGCAATTGTGGGTCTTGGAAATAATCCCGAGCGCGCAGCATTCGGAGTTTCGAAGTTACTACAGGATAAAGGACACAAGATCGTGCCGGTCTATCCTCGCGCCGAGGTTGTCCATGGCGAAATCGGTTACAAGACTTTAAGTGAGATCCCATTTCCCGTAGATGTGGTGGATTGCTTCGTTAATACAAAATTAGTTGGAAATATTGTTGATGAAGCCATAGCCATTGGCGCAAAAGCAGTTTGGCTGCAGTTAGATGTGATTGATGAAGCTGCAGTAGCTAGGGCTGAATCGGCTGGCTTGATTGCGATTATGGACCGCTGCCCTGCTATCGAATATCGAAAGCGTTAATTCTTAAAAACCAGTTCGTTGAGAGCGCTTGGCGTTTAGCGCGGCACCTTTTGCTTTTGCCTCTTGATTTAATTTCTCCATTTCGCGTTCGACTTTTCCAAGTAGTTCGCGATCAGCTGAACCCAGAATTTTCACCGCTAATATCGCAGCATTCTTGGCATTTCCAATCCCAACGGTAGCTACCGGAACCCCGGAAGGCATCTGCACTATAGAGAGTAATGAATCCATTCCATCTAGATGCGATAACGGGATTGGTACTCCAATTACTGGAAGTGCAGTCATTGATGCCACCATTCCAGGTAGATGCGCAGCGCCACCAGCTCCGGCAATAATTACTTTGTATCCGTTCTTGACAGCGCTCTTTGCAAATTGGGCCATCTCCTCCGGCATTCGATGCGCAGAGAGAACTTCAGCGGTATAGGTAATTCCGTAAACATCTAAAACTTCTGCCGCACCTTGCATGGTTGGCCAGTCAGAATCTGAACCCATGATGATTGCAATCTCACTCATCGATCTCTCCGCTCAGATATGAAAGGGCATGTGCCACCTCTTGTCGCAATTCTAGGAGGTTATCTCCAGTCATGGTCACATGCCCAATCTTCCGCCCAGGTCTTACTTGCTTACGATAATAGTGAAACTTCAATGCCGGGCTTCGCGCCATCAAATGTAAATATGGGCGATACATATCGCTCTTTGAGCCACCCAGAATATTTCCCATAACTGCCCATTTTGAAGTCAAGGCGGTATCGCCCAATGGCAAATCAAGTACAGCGCGCAAATGTTGTTCGAATTGGCAAGTTTTGGAGCCTTCGATAGTCCAATGACCCGAATTATGCGGGCGTAAGGCCAATTCATTTATGTAAAGCGCTTCAGCTTTTACAAACATCTCTACTGCCATTACTCCTACTAATTTGATCTCATCTGCAATCTGCAACGCCAAGCTCTGCGCTCTCTGCGAATCTGCATCGGAAAATTCTGGCACCGGAGTAACAGTCTCAATGCAGATTCCGTCGCGCTGCACTGTCTTTGTAGGAGACCAAGTTGCTGCCTGTCCATGTGGTGATCTGGCCACCATCACTGCAATTTCAAAATCAAAATCAATCAATTCTTCAAGTAGCAAAGTGGGTACTTTAGTTAGTAATTCCGCCAAATCGCGCTTTGAATCTACTCTCCAGACGCCTCGTCCGTCGTAACCACCAGAAATTGACTTGGCAATTGCCGGATAATTCCAGTCTATGGCTTCAGTGACTACTTGCCATTTGGGATTTGGTAGATGCGCTAATTTCTCTCGCATAAGCGCTTTATCTTGTGAATATTGAAAAGAATTAGAAGTTGGAAAGAAGCGGTGGCCTTCCTGCTCTAAGGTTCTGATAATTGGAAGTGGTATTAATTCGTGTTCAAAAGTGATGAAATCACAACTCTCAACGAATTTACGCACTACTGCAAGATCTCGATAGTCACCAACAACATGTGGGGAAATTTGCGCTGCCGAATCATCTGAAGAGTTCGCAAGCGTCACAAGATCAATACCCAGCGCTGCAGCCGGAGCTAACATCATTTGCGCTAATTGCCCGGAGCCAATGACGCCTACCCTGGGAGTCTTGGCAGTGCTGGGTGAGTGCATCACTGGGCTATCTTAAATGGACAATATCGCCGACCCTAATCTCACGGGTCTTTAAAAGTAGTGAGCCATCTTCTGATATTGCAAGCGCGGTGTCCTCAAAGCTCTCACCATTGGGTAGCGTCACTTTCACGATTTTGCCGAGAGTTACACAAGAATTGCGATATTCATTTTTCCATTTCAAAATCGAATCTTTAGTTTGAAAAGCGCTCTCTCTAAAAGCTTTACCCAGTTCTTGCAAAATTGCGATTAATAGTTGCAACCTATCTACTTCTGCGTGCATAGTAAGTGAGGTTGCATTTGGAATGGGCAATTCTGGCTCGGATTGCAGAATATTTATGCCTGCACCAACTATGAAGCCACCATCAAGGCGCTCGCTCAAAATACCGCCTAACTTTGAGCCATCTATCAAGAGATCGTTAGGCCACTTAACTTTGACTAAGTCTCTTTTTATTTCTTGATTAATGGCCTTTGCTATTGCTAGCCCTGTGACCAAAGGAATCCAACCAACATTCTCTTGCCAGATTGGAGAATCAAATGCAAAAGAGAATGTCAGACCTTTTCCAGCAGGAACTTCAAACTTTCGATCCAACCTTCCGCGACCTGCACTTTGAAATTCTGCAACTAAAACTTTTCCGGGTGCGAAATTCTCTGCTAACTCAGATTGAGTTGAAGTGCATTCCTCAGTCACGATTACTGACCAGTATTGCGAAACTTTGGAATTAATCTCAGCTGTATTTAGACCATCGCTACCCACAGCAGGTACGGTAGGGCCATGAGCAAGAATCTGAAAACTACCGCTGGAAAGATCGAAGATTTACGCGCTAGGTTGGATGAAGCGGTCCATTCTGCCTCCGAAGCGGCGGTTACCAAACAACATGCCAAAGGAAAGTTAACTGCTCGCGAGCGAATCGAATTGCTA
The DNA here is from genome assembly GCA_046094385.1 of Candidatus Nanopelagicaceae bacterium. GTDB lineage: Bacteria > Actinomycetota > Actinomycetes > Nanopelagicales > Nanopelagicaceae > ZLKRG08. The sequence goes on along the minus strand of JBJTHJ010000109.1, from coordinate 39,755 downwards.
TTAGATGAGGGTTCTTTCCAGGAGATGGATGAATTTGCGCGCCATCGCTCCTATGCCTTTGGTATGGAGAAGAGTCGACCTTATGGCGATGGTGTGGTGATCGGTTTTGGAACTATCGATGGTCGAAGCGTCGCCGTTTACTCACAAGATTTCACGGTCTTCGGTGGATCACTTGGTGAAGTCATGGCTGAGAAGATTCGAAAGATCATGGAGTTTGCATTGAAAAATGGTGTTCCATTGATTGGAATCAACGATTCCGGTGGAGCTCGAATCCAAGAAGGAGTGCAAGCGCTCGGTGGCTATGGCCATATTTTTCGATTAAATACCCGAGCTTCTGGCGTGATCCCACAAATTACTTTAATTCTTGGACCTTGTGCAGGTGGCGCTGCTTACTCTCCTGCGCTCACTGACTTCACCGTGATGGTCAACGAAAAGTCTTACATGTTCATCACTGGTCCCGATGTGATTAAGACTGTGACTGGTGAGGAAGTTGGCATGGAGGAACTTGGTGGTGCACATACTCACGCAGTTAAAACTGGAAATGCGCATTATTTGGCAGAATCTGAAGAGGATGCAATTGATTATGTTAAAGCGCTTCTATCTTATTTACCAAGTAACAATATGGATGGTGCGCCACATTTACCTGCCACCGAGACATTGGCCCGCAAAGCTACTGATAACGCTTTAGATACTCTGATACCCGACTCTCCAAATCAACCATATGACATGAAGACGGTAATTCATGCACTTTTGGATGAAGGTGAATTCTTGGAGATTCATGCGAACTTCGCACCAAATATCATCGTGGGTTATGGTCGTATCGAAGGTGAGACCGTCGGCATCATTGCCAACCAACCGCAACAACTTGCTGGAACTTTGGATATCGACTCATCTGAAAAGGCAGCTAGATTCCTCAGGTTCTGTGACTCCTTCAATATTCCGATTGTGACCTTGGTAGATGTTCCTGGATTTCTGCCTGGCACCGAACAAGAATGGGATGGAATTATCCGACGTGGTGCGAAGTTGCTCTATGCCTACGCCGAAGCCACCGTGCCACTAGTTACCTTGGTGACTAGAAAGGCTTATGGCGGTGCCTATATCGTGATGGGATCTAAGCAAATTGGTGGCGATGTGGTCTTTGCATGGCCTACTGCTGAGATTGCAGTGATGGGCGCGCAAGGTGCCGTCAACATTCTTTATAGAAAAGAGATCGCAGAATCCAAAGATCCAGAAGCGCTACGCGCAAAACTGGTGGCGGAATATAACGAATCATTGGCAAATCCTTACAACGCAGCTGAACGCGGAATCGTTGATGCCGTAATCGAACCAAACCAAAGTCGCGAGTACATAACCAAAGTTCTACGAACCTTAAAGACCAAACGAGATTCACTACCCCCGAAAAAGCATGGAAATATTCCGCTATGACCCCTAAATTTACGATTATCAGCGGCCAGCCAAACGATTTGGAATTACAGATCCTAAAAGAGGTGGTCGCGCAACATAAGCGCGTTGAAAAAACGCCCATCGTAAAACGTAGTAATTGGGCGCAACCGATCATGAGAGCGACCATGCCTCAAGCAATTAAATTTGGCGCGGGAAGAAATTTTTAATGCGATTGATTTTGGCTTCACAATCACCTTCGAGAAAGAGATTGCTTGAAGGAGCAGGTCTACACCCAGAAGTAATCGTAAGCAACGTCGATGAAGAGACCGAACACTTCAATTCCATGGAGCCAAAGGATATGGTGATTGCTTTGGCAATTACGAAAGCACATACCGTTAGAGAGATCACCGAGGGTGAAGCCTTGATTGTGGCCTGTGATTCAACCTTTGAATTTGAAGGGGAATCTTTTGGAAAACCAGCTTCCGTAGAGATCGCTATTCAGAGAGCGAGAAAATTGAGTGGTAAAACTGGTTTGTTACATACTGGACATTGCATTATCGATACCAAGCAAGGACGAGAATTAGCAGATCGGGTAACTACTTCGGTTACCTTTGAGGAATTGGATGATGAGCTGATTGAGGACTATGTAGCAACAGGTGAACCATTGAAGGTAGCAGGAGGCTTTACGCTTGATGGTTATAGCTCACCCTTAATTCGTGCGATCGATGGTGATTACACGAATGTGGTTGGGGTCTCTATGAGTTATCTACGTAAGAGTTTCGATCATTTGGGTTATCCATGGCCCGAAGTAAAGCGGTTTGGTGTCAAATGAAGAGAGTCCTGATTGCCAATCGTGGTGAAATAGCAGTTCGTGTGATCAGAGCATGTAGAGATCATGGGCTGCAATCAATCGCGGTCTATTCAGACGAGGATCGCAATTCAATACATGCTTCTATGGCGGATGCTTCCTATTCCCTTCATGGTTTAACAGCTGCGCAAACTTACTTAAACATCGAGAAGTTAATCAAAGTCGCAAAAGATTCTGGAGCTGATGCAGTTCATCCGGGATATGGATTTTTATCTGAGAACGCAGACTTTGCAGAGGCGGTAATCAAGGCAGGTTTGATTTGGATCGGGCCACCGCCGAATGCCATTCGCGCATTAGGCGACAAAGTCTCTGCTCGAAAGATCGCTGCTAAAGCCGGCGCACCGTTGGTTGCAGGTACTAAAGACCCCGTCACCTCGCACGAAGAGGTAATCACTTTTGCCAAAGAACATGGCTTACCAGTTGCAATAAAGGCAGCACATGGTGGTGGTGGTCGTGGGTTGAAGGTCGCCAGAACTTTAGAGGAGATTCCTGAGCTATATGCCTCTGCAGTTCGTGAGGCCATCGCAGGTTTTGGCCGTGGTGAATGTTTCGTAGAACGTTATCTAGATAAACCAAGACATGTAGAGACTCAAGTATTGGTTGATAAACATGGCAATGCAGTGGTGGTCTCTACCCGAGATTGTTCACTGCAGCGACGCCATCAGAAATTGGTAGAAGAGGCGCCTGCACCTTTTTTAAGTGAAGTGCAGAACGATGAACTTTATCGCGCTAGCAAAGCGATCATGAAAGAGGCCGGATATATCGGAGCTGGTACTTGTGAATTCTTAGTGGGTTCAGATGGCACGATCTCGTTTCTGGAGGTAAATACTCGATTACAAGTGGAGCATCCAGTTTCGGAAGAGGTCACTGGCATTGATCTAGTCCGTCAACAATTTCGAATCGCAATTGGTGAAACTCTCGGCTTTGCAGATCCAATAATTCGAGGTCATTCCATCGAATTTAGAATCAATGGAGAGGACCCTGGTCGCAACTTCTTGCCAGCACCAGGCCAAATTACTGATTGGCAATTACCAACTGGACCTGGAGTGCGCGTTGATGCCGGCTTTAAGAAAGATGACTCTATCGGTGGGAATTTTGATTCTTTGTTGGCCAAATTGATCGTAACTGGCGCAACACGCGAAGAGGCGATTGAAAGATCCAGGCGCGCCTTAAATGAATTTAAGATCGAAGGCTTAGCTACTGCCTTGCCATTTCATAGGGCAATTTTAGAAGATGATAATTTCACAAATAACTTTAAGATTTATACCAGTTACATTGAAAATGAATTTGTAAATGAGATTCCTGAATATAAAGCCAGCGCGCCAGTTGTGCAGAGTCATGCAGCACCAGAGCATCTGATCACAGAGATCAATGGACATCGATTCGAAGTGTTAGTACATGCCCCTGAGCCTGTTCACAAAAGACACCGTGCAAGAAAAGGTGCCAGTGGCGGGGCCGCTGGTGATGGTTTGTTAGCGCCTATGCAAGGCACGGTGGTAAAAATTGCCGTCAAAGATGGAGACTTGATCGAGAAGGGCGAACTGCTCTTTGTGCTGGAAGCGATGAAAATGGAGCAGCCATTAACTGCACATAAATCTGGAAAAGTATCGGGAATCGTTGTGGAAATTGGAGAAACCGTAGCAAGCGGAACTGTGCTGTGCGAAATATTGGATTAGTAATAAAGTAGGTTTGTGAATCGAGTCGAAGTCGAAAATTGGATAGCAGACGATCCTGATCCGAAGACTGCCGCCAAGCTTCAAGAGCTACTCGATCAAGATAATTCCCTTGAACTAGATAAGTTATTCAATGGCTTCTTAACTTTTGGTACGGCCGGTCTTCGCGGACCAATTGCACCCGGCCCATCTGGAATGAATCGAGCCGTGGTGGGTAGGACTGCAGCTGCAATCGCGGCTTATATGAAGGCGCGAAACTTAACCACAGTAGTCATCGGTAGAGATGCCAGATACGGATCAGAAGATTTCACTCGCGAGAGCGCAGAGATTTTAAGTGGCGCTGGGATGCAGGTAAGCGTTCTACCTAGGCCGCTTCCGACTCCGGTTTTAGCCTATGCAGTAAAGAAATTAGGCGCACATGTTGGAATCATGGTCACCGCTAGCCATAACCCACCAATGGATAACGGATATAAAGTCTATTTGAATGCCGATGTAGATGGCATCAAGTATCAAGGTTCTCAGATCATTACACCTACCGATAAATTGATCTCAGCTGAGATAGATAAAATTACTTCGCTTAAAATTCAACCACGTGGCAAAGTTTGGACAGATTTAAATGATGAGATCTTCCAAAGTTATGTTGAGCAAACTGCAAAAATTGGTAAGAGTCCGGGTTCACTTAAGATCGTCTACACCGCAATGCATGGAGTCGGAACCGAGACAATTGAAGCGGTTTTTAAGCGGGCAGGTTTTCCACCTTTAATACGGGTAGAAGAACAGTGCCAACCAGATCCAGATTTTCCCACCGTCTCCTTTCCCAACCCTGAGGAACCTGGAGCCATTGATTTAAGTTTGGCAAAGGCAAAAGCAGTTGGCGCAGACCTAGTGATCGCAAATGATCCAGATGCCGATCGCTGTGCCGCTGCCATCAATGACCCAGTCCATGGTTGGCGGATGCTACGTGGTGATGAATTGGGAATTCTGCTTGGAGATTGGATTGCTCGTTCTAATAATGGCAACTATGGCAACTCGATTGTCTCTTCATCCGGTTTAAGCAAGATTGCCAAGCATTATGGTCGCGCTTTCCAGGAGACATTGACTGGCTTTAAATATCTTGCGCAGATTCCAAATATGGCCTTTGCCTACGAAGAGGCGATCGGATATTGCGTGGATTCCAAAACCGTCTCTGATAAAGACGGTATCAGCGCTGCAATCGCGCTAGCCCAACTAGCAAGTGAGCTAGCTGTAAATGGTCAAACTCTCCATGATCGCTTACAAGAGATTTGGAAATTGATTGGTTACCACGCGACCGAACAGATCTCCATTCGAGTTGAGAACATCAAATTAGTTGGTGCAGTCCTAGAACGATTACGATCCAGGGCTCCCTCAGAGATTGCTGGCTTCAAAGTAACTCAAATTGATGATCTGGCCAAGCCATCTGGTGCCTTACCTCCTACCGATGGAATTAGAATCTGGCTGGGAGATATTCGGGTCATCATCAGACCATCTGGAACCGAACCAAAGATGAAGTGCTACGTAGAGGTAATTAGCGAGAACGAAGAGAGTGCAAATCAAGTTCTAAATAAACTACGTGGGCCCTTGAAAGAGTTGTTGAAATAATGAGTGCTAATTTCTTTGGTTTGGTAGATGGCAATGAATCTTCCTTAAAATCCTTTTTAAAGAACTTATCTCCAGTAGACCAGGTAGGTGCAGAGGCTAGAGCTGCGACTCTTGGCACCAGAAGTATCAAAACCAGTAGCAAGAAGTGGGCGATCGAAACTGCAATCTCTATGGTTGATTTAACCACTTTGGAAGGTGCAGATACTCCTGGCAAAGTTAAAGCGCTCTGTACCAAAGCGGTAAGGCCAGATCCAAGCGATGATTCAGTGCCTAGTGTCGGTGCAGTCTGTGTCTACAACGATATGGTCAAAGTTGCCCGAAGCCATCTCGATTTAATTGGTGGGGCGAGCATTCCGGTGGCGGCAGTCTCAACTGCATTTCCATCTGGTCGAGCTTCGATGGCAGTGAAATTGCGCGACACCCAAGATGCGATCGATGATGGTGCAACTGAGATAGATATGGTGATCGATCGTGGCGCATTTCTATCAGGACGCATTGGTGAGGTTTTCGATGAGATTACCCAGATTAAAGCGATCTGTGGCGATAAAGCTCACCTAAAAGTGATCTTTGAGACTGGTGAGTTGGTTACTTACGACAATGTTCGCAGGGCTTCATATTTAGCGATGTTGGCGGGTGCTGATTTCATCAAGACTTCTACTGGGAAAGTTGCACCTGCAGCAACTCCTCCAGTTGTAATGGTGATGCTGGAAGCGGTCCGAGATTTCAAAAACTTAACTGGACACCAAGTTGGGGTAAAGCCGGCTGGCGGTATCCGCACCACCAAGGATGCAATTAAACAATTGGTATTAGTCAATGAGGTCGCTGGTCCAGATTGGCTGAGCAACAAATACTTCAGAATTGGTGCCAGCGCGCTCTTGAATGATCTGCTGATGCAAAGAATGAAACTATCCGATGGCTACTACGCTAGCCCTAACTATGTTACGGTCGACTGATTATGTCATTTGAATATGCCCCGGCACCCGAATCCAAATCGATAGTCAAAATCGAAAAGGAGTACGGACATTTCATAAATGGGAAAAGAGTCAAAGGCAAGAAGCACTTTGCCACCATTAATCCTGCAACCGAAGAGGTTCTCTCCCATGTCGCAGCTGGCGACCAAGGTGATATTGATAAAGCGGTGCAAGCAGCACAGGTTGCCTACACCAAAGTTTGGTCTAAATTATCTGGTGCCGAACGAGGTAAGTATCTATACCGCATCGCACGAATTTTGCAGGAACGTGCCAGAGAATTTGCAGTACTAGAAACCTTAGATAATGGAAAACCAATTCGCGAAACTCGAGATACCGATATCCCACTGGTAGCAGCGCACTTCTTCTATCACGCAGGCTGGGCAGATAAGTTGGATTATGCAGGTCTTGGAAAATCTCCGAAGGCATATGGTGTGGTTGGCCAAATAATTCCCTGGAACTTTCCATTATTGATGTTGGCTTGGAAGGTCGCACCGGCACTTGCTGCTGGAAATACAGTGGTGCTGAAACCAGCTGAGACCACTCCACTTACCGCTTTATTGTTTGCCGAAGTCTGCCAGCAGGCAGAACTTCCAAATGGCGTGGTAAATATCGTGACTGGCGCGGGTGAAACTGGCGCCGCATTGGTAAACCATCCTGGCATCGCCAAGATCGCCTTCACGGGTTCGACTGAAGTTGGAAAATCGATCGCAAGAGCGATTGCAGATACCAAGAAAGTGGCAACTTTAGAGCTAGGCGGCAAAGGTGCAAATATCGTCTTTGAAGATGCGGCAATCGATCAAGCAGTAGAGGGAATCATCAACGGAATCTTCTTCAATCAAGGGCATGTCTGTTGTGCAGGTTCAAGACTTTTGGTTCAAGAGAATATCGCCGATGAGGTAATACGAAAATTACAGGATCGGATGGAGAAGATCAGAGTGGGTGATCCGCTCGATAAAAACACTGATTTAGGCGCTATAAATTCCAAAGCGCAACTTGAGAAGATCAAGGAGCTTGCTACTGCTGGTAGCGCTGAGGGCGGTGAGATTTGGTCACCTAAATGTAATCTGCCGCAAAATGGTTTCTGGTTTGCACCAACCATCTTTACCGGCGTCACTCAAGCCCATCGAATAGCGCGTGAAGAGATCTTTGGTCCAGTGCTTTCAATTCTGACTTTTCGAACACCTCAAGAGGCGATCGAAAAGGCAAATAACACTCCATATGGACTCTCTGCCGGTATCTGGAGCGAGAAGGGATCGAAAGTACTTTGGGCTGCAGCGCAATTACGTGCAGGCGTAATTTGGGCCAACACTTTCAATAAATTTGATCCAGCCTCGCCATTTGGTGGATATAAAGAATCTGGTTGGGGGCGCGAGGGTGGACGCCATGGACTTTCAAGTTATCTAAAAGCTTCGGCAGGTGGAAAATAATGGCGCGCATCAATGTGAAGAAGACTTACAAGCTATATATAAATGGAGCATTCCCCAGAAGCGAATCCGGTCGCGTTTATGAGGTAAAGAATTCCAAAGGAGAGTTCATAGCAAACCCGGCGCTTGCTTCACGCAAAGATTTACGCGATAGCGTCTTAGCTGCTCGCGCCGCATTTCCAAAATGGAACAACGCAACCACCTATTTGCGTGGTCAGATTCTCTATCGTATAGCTGAGATGCTAGAGGGAAGACGTGAGCAATTTGAATTAGAGCTCAAAGCCACTTCAGATAAGAGCAAGGTCAACGATGTCATAGATCTGATTGTTTGGTATGCCGGCTGGAGCGATAAATTAGCATCGCTAGATGGGGTAACCAATCCGGTTTCCGGCCCGTTCTACAACTTCACTACTCCCGAAGCACTGGGAACTGTTGGCATAATTTCAAAGAATAACTTCTTGGAGTTTATGGATTCTTTGATGTCGGTGATTGTAAGTGGCAACACTGCCGTAATCGTGGCTCCAGATTCATTAGCGATTCCTGCGATGAGCTTTGCGGAGGTACTTGCTACAAGCGACTTACCGGCAGGTGTAGTCAACATCCTCACTGGTAGCGCTACGGAGCTTGCCCCTTGGATCGCTTCGCATATGGATGTGGATGGGATGGATATCTCTGGCGCGAAGAAAATTGGTGAATTGAAGGTTGCTGCTGCTATGAATTTGAAACGAGTTCATGCATTTTCAAAGGTGAAAGATCCTGCCCGAATATTGGCTTTCATGGAAGCTAAAACAATCTGGCACACCGTTGGAATTTAAACCCAATTAGAATCTACGGTCTTAAACCAGAGTTGGCGAAAACTCTCAGCATCTAAATCTAAAACTACATTTACTTTAGCCGCATTTGGGATTCTTCTCGGTTCAATTGATAGCTCTAATCTAGGTCGACGATCTACAACTGTCATGCCACGAACCAAACCTGGCGCTACCTCTATTCCCACATCAAATACTTGAGTTTTGATTAATGCTGGCCTGATAACGGCAGCCACCGCCCCGTAATCTCCGAGCGTCACGCTCTGCCTCAATCTCTTAATACACGATAAGAGGAGCTTGCCAGCAAACTGTGCCGATAGCTCTTGGGAATTACTTAATCTCACCGCTTCTGATTCATTTACCAACGGATGGTAAAAGACGTCCAATCCATACATAGTGATTGGAACTGCGCTTCTAAAGACGATATCTGCAGCCTCCGGGTCATGCCAGATATTAAATTCAGCCATCGCGGTGGCATTTCCTACCGAAGCCGATCCACCCATCAAACAGATTCCCTTTAATTTCTGGGCAGATTCTGGAAATGTAGTTATGAAATTTGCGATATTGGTAAGCGGTGCTACCGGTACCAACATCACTTCATTTGGCCTAGTTTCCACTAAGTCGCGGATCAACTCGATAGCAGAACGAGGATCCACTGTTCTATCAGATTCTGGGAAATCAATATCTCCCATCCCATCTTTTCCATGTATATGTTCGGCGTAGAGAGGTTCTTCAACCAGTGGTTTTGTTGCTCCTTTTGATACTGGGATCTCACCTGCGCCAGATGCATCAAGCACCTTCAAGGTGTTCTTGACTACTTGTTCTACATTGGTATTGCCATCGACACAAGTAACGCCAAGTAGGTCGATTTCTGGATTCATGGCCGCAAAGAGCAATGCAAAAGCATCATCAAAGCCAGTATCAACATCGAGGATTATTGGATGGCGCTTCATAATTCGAAAGTCTAGTCATAGAATTGCAATCGTGAGCAAACCCGTTGTAGCTGTTGTCGGTAGTGCCATGATGGATTTGACTGCATACTCTGCAATTTTGCCAAACCCCGGACAAACTGTGGTGGGCCAAGAATTCACCACCGGCTTCGGTGGCAAAGGTGCTAATCAAGCAGTAGCTTGCGCAATTGCTGGAGCCGAAGTCTTCTTTATTGGAAAACTCGGACGCGATGTCTTTGGTGACTCCATCTACAAAAATTTTCAAGAGCGAGGCTTGCAGCTAGGTTTCCTAGAGCGAAGTGAGGCACCTACCGGGGTTGCCCATATCTGGGTCGATGAAGACGGCGAGAACCGAATCATCATAATTCCAGGTGCTAACCATGAAATCGATGCTAACTTGGTAAGTAGCGCAATCGCTAAGATTTCAGATCTCAAGATCGTAATTGGACAGTGCGAAATCAAGCAGGCAGTGACAATTGCCGCCTTTAAATCCGCAAAGGCACGAGGTGCAATCACTATCTTGAATCCGGCACCTTATGAAGTGCTCTCGAATGAGCTACTCGAATTCACTGATTGGATTATTCCTAACGAAATTGAGTATGCCGAGATGGGTCAACTTGAGGCGAATCTGATTTTGACCGAAGGCGCTAAAGGAGCAAGACATCTCAACTCTGAATTGAAAGTGTCAGCGCTAGAGGTCGAGGCAGTTGATACCACCGGAGCTGGTGATTGTTTTGTGGGAACTTTTGCAGCCACTTTGGCTAAAGGTGAACCACTGGAGGTAGCGATGCGCACCGGATGTATAGCGGCGAGCCTTAGCGTGACCAAGAAAGGTGCACAGAGTTCCTACGCAACTTACGCGGAGATCTCTACCTTCTCATAGCCGCGTAAGACAAAGGTCGGCCGCCGAATCGGATCGCCGGCAATCTGCATATTTGGAAAAGCTTTAATCAATCTTGGAAGCGCAATCCCCATCTCAAGCCTTGCAAGCGGTCCACCAAGACAGAAGTGAATGCCAGCTCCAAACCCAATATGGGGATTGGGATCTCTGGTGATATCCATCTGATCTGAGTTTGCAAAGTGCGAGTGATCACGATTTGCTGAACCTAGTAACGCTGCGATTTTCTGACCTTCCTTAATGGCAACTCCCCCAACTTCGGTATCGGCGGTAGCGGTGCGTTCGAACAAATGCAAAGGTGCATCAAAACGTAAAAACTCTTCGACCGCGCTCGCGGCAAGTTGATCTGGATTATCTTGCAGGAGCTTTAATTGATCACTTCGCTCGAGTAATGCCACCATGCCATTTCCAAATCCATTGACACTTGCCTCATGGCCTGCATTTAGAAGCAAAATACAAGTAGCAATCAGCTCATGTAAATTTAACTTCTCGCCTTGCTCTTCCACTCGCACTAGATCTGATATCAGATCGCTTCCCGGATTTGCCTTTCGCTTTTCGGCCAAATCTTGAACATAGGTAGCGAATTCTGATGCTGCTTTCTTAGCTTCACTCTTTGCCGCTTCGCTGGGATTTACTTCATACATCTTCACAATAGCCTGCGACCATGGGCGAAGTAGATACTCCTCCTCTTCTGGAAAGCCTAGAAGTGCCACAATCACCTTAACGGGAAGAGGTTCTGCAAAATCAGCGATCAGATCGAACCTTTCATCCTTGCTTTTGATCTCTGAAATTAGCTCGGCGACAATCTTCTCGATGATATCTCTTTGGCTCTCGATGACGTTCTTATTGAATGCTTTGGATACCAAAGCTCTTAGTCTGGTGTGTTTTGGTGGTTCTGAATCTAAAATCGAGTCAGCATGTAACCAATTAAATGTTTGCCACTCTGACTCTGGTTCTTTGGCTTTGAAGATTCGCCCTAATGATTTGTTACGCAAGGTGGCGTTGGCATCATCGTAACGTGCCGCTAAGAACATATTGGTCTCTTCGTGCCAAATCGGCTTTCCCGCTGCCCGTAACTTAGCTAGATCAGGATAAGGATCTTTGATGAATTCTGGATCATTGAAGTTGATCATATTTCGCTCCGATCTCTTTCAAATATGGACTCTTATCTTCAATAAATGCGGCATTCATGGCGCTTAATGTTAGCTCTTTGAATTCAGTTACTGTCCACCCAAAAGCGTTAGCGCATTCCTGGAACTCCCGGCTCATGCTAGTTCGGCTCATCAATCTATTATCAGTATTGAGACCGATATTAAATCCAAGTTCATAAAGTTTGCCAATTGGATGATTTGCATAATTGTCCGCGATACCAGTTTGCAGATTAGAGGTCGGACAAACTTCTAGATGAATCTGCTGCTCTAAAACTTGCGCTGCAATTCTCCCATTAGGCAGATCATCAATGATGCGCACACCATGTCCAATTCTCTTAGCATGGCATTGATTAATTGCCAGGTCTATATATTCAGCTCCTGCAGCCTCACCAGCATGAATGGTGTAAGCCACCTCATTGGCTCTCAAGTAATCAAATACCTCTTGCTGCAAAGTTGGTGGATAGCCATTCTCAGGGCCAGCAATATCAAAACCAACTACACCTTGATCACGGTACTTAACCACCAGCTCTGCTACCTCTTGGGATTTATCCCATTGACGCATACTGCAAAGAATCGCATTTACCTTAAGCCCAGTTTCAACTTCACCTTGGCGATAACCTTCAAGCATCGCTTCTACGACCTGCTCCAGGTGCATGCCTCTCTTAATAAAATGCTCTGGTGCAACTCTAACTTCGGCATAGACCACGCCATCTGATGCCAAATCGATGACACACTCTTTGGCGATTCGAAGGACATCTACTTCGCGTTGCATCACTGCAATCGTGTGATTGAAGGTATCTAAATAGCGCTCTAATGAGCCAGAGCCACACGATGCTTGAAACCAATCTGCCAACTCTGAACTTGAAGTCGTTGGTAGTGATTGGTAACCGATCTCCTTCGTAATCTCAATAATTGTCTCAGGGCGCAGACCACCATCTAAATGGTCGTGCAGCAAGACTTTGGGTAAAGCTTTCAACCGATCCGCTCCAAGACCAGCGGAAGGCGTTGATAAACAGAGTCAAATTCAACTGCATCAGATATCACTTCTTGGGCGCGTTCGAATAACTCTGACTTATCGGTATGTAAAGTAAATAACGGTTCACCAACTTTTATTTGATCACCAGGCTTAGCATGAATTTCAATGCCTGCACCTAATTGCAACTGTTCGCCTTGTTTTGAACGCCCCGCCCCTAGCCGCCAAGCTGCAACTCCGACTTTAAGGGCATCCATTCGGGTGATCAGACCACTTGTGCTGCTATTGATCACCAATTGCTCCTTTGCAATTGGCAACTTGGCATCGGGATCTCCATTCTGCGCTTTGATCATTCTGCGCCAATGATCCATGGCTTTGCCATTCTTCAAATTATCTGCAGGATCAACTCCTGAAATTCCCGCAAGTTCCAACATTTCGCGTGCCAGCAATAACGTTAATTCGACGACATCAGATGGGCCGCCACCTGCCAAAACTTCGACAGATTCTCGAACTTCAAGTGCATTTCCGGCGGTTTTTCCAAGTGGAACATCCATTGCTGTGATCAATGCCCGAACATTTACTCCGGCGCTCTTTCCAATCTCTACCATGACCGTAGCTAGTTCTCGGGCTTTTACGGGATCGCTCATAAATGCACCGCTACCAGTCTTGACATCAAGAACCAAGGAACCGGTTCCTTCTGCAATCTTCTTACTCATTATTGATGAGGCAATCAATGGAATAGCCTCTACGGTGGCTGTTACATCACGAAGTGCATATAACTTCTTATCGGCAGGCGCTAAACCGGCGCCAGCTGCGCAGATCACGCCGCCGGTTTCCTGAATAACTTTTAACATCTCTTCATTGGTAAGTGAAGCTTTCCAACCTGGAATTGATTCCAATTTATCTAAAGTGCCACCGGTATGGCCCAGGCCTCTTCCTGATAATTGCGGAACTGCAGCGCCACAGGATGCAACTAACGGGACTAAGGGAAGCGTGATCTTGTCACCCACACCACCAGTTGAATGCTTATCTACTGTTGGGCGATCCAACATCGACCAATTCATCCGCTCGCCACTTCGAATCATGGCATCGGTCCATCTGCTGATTTCATGGCGTTCCATTCCGTTTAAGAGAATCGCCATTGCCAAAGCTGACATCTGTTCGTCGGCAACTACACCACGGGTGTAAGCATCAACTACCCAATCAATCTGTTCATCACTTAGAACTTTATGATCTCTTTTTAGCGCGATGATTTCTGGTGCAGTGAATCTTTCAGCCAATCAATTCACCATCACTTTAAATCATCAGGACCGAATGCCCAAGGAAGCATCTCAGACATCTTCTGTGGTCCAGATGGGGTCATTAAAAGCGCATCGGGACCTCCGTGTTCGTAGAGAAGCTGTCGGCAACGTCCACACGGCGCTAAATATTTTCCATCACCATCCACGCACACGATCGCTTTTAATTTGCCGCCTCCAGAGGTAGCAAGGTTTGAGACCAATCCACACTCTGCGCAAAGCCCAACACCATAAGAGGCATTCTCTACATTGCAACCTTCGACGATTCGACCATCGTCCACCAATGCTGCTACGCCAACTGGGAAATTGGAATATGGCGCATAAGCTTTCTTCATCGCACCAATCGCACGTTGATGAATCTCATTCCAGTCAATCACTTTATTCCGCCCCTTCGATACGGCAAGCCATCAGCAGCCGGCATGCGAAGTCGCTGAGTTCCAAGTCCAAGTACCAATAAAGTGACTAGATATGGAGTCATGGTGACAAATTGTCCTGGAAGTTCAGTGAAAGTTATGTACATCCAAATTGCAAATAACGCAGTAAATAAACTGATTACTGCAGGGATAAATTTGCGCTTCTTGAAATTGATTCCGGTAAATACCAACATAGCTAGTGCCAATAACATCAATAGCGCATGAATTGCAGTCGCATCGCGAAGTTGCAGAGCATCTGCAAATCCAAATAATCCAGCGCCCGTCATCAAGCCCCCTGGACGCCAATTACCAAAGATCAGTGCAGCCAAACCTATATATCCACGACCACCGGTCTGATTCTCTTGGTAATGATTAGATGCAACTATCGCGAGGAAGGCGCCGCCAAAACCTGCAAATCCACCCGAAATTAGCACACCTGAATACTTCATCAAGTAAACATTTACACCTAAGGATTCGGCAGCAGTTGGAGCTTCACCTGCGCTACGTAAGCGCAAGCCAAAGGCGGTATGCCATAGGAACCAATAGCTAAATGGCACTAATGCAATTGCGATAACCGTGACGTAAGAGACATCACCTGTGAATCCACGCAAGATCGCAAAGAGATCAGAGATAAAGAACCAATTTTGATTGGCGATTGCACCGAAAAGATCGGGACTCTTCCAACCAAAGTAAGTACCACCGGAGAGAATTGGCAATCCATTTAATCCAATTGGTTCAATATCCGGTGATTGTGATGGGCCAACCCAAGTTCCATTCTTGTAGAGAATGGTAGAGAGATATCTAGCCAAACCTGCTGCAATAATATTGATAGCAACACCAGAAACCACATGGTCTACGCCAAATCCAACTGTTGCAATTGCATGTAGCAAGGCGCCAAGTGCACCCATGACCACACCTGCAATCAAACCTGCCCATGCGCCATGTTTTGCTCCAATAAACCCACCACCCCAAGCACCCATAATCATCATGCCTTCAAGGCCGATGTTGACCACGCCAGAACGCTCGGAAAAGAGACCGCCAAGCGCGGCCATCGCAATCGGAACTGAGAGTAATAACGCTGAGGAAGCGGTGCCTACACTTGTTAAATCTGATGCTCCGGTCAAGAGTTTGATAGTTGATAATGAAAAGACGATAGCTACTGCATAAAGTGCCAAACGTGCCGGCTTAGCTAATGAACTTAACTTAAGCATTTGCCACCGCCTTTGCTAATTCATTAGAGACGACTTTTACTTTGTACCTACTAACTACTTCAAATGCGATCACTGAACTAAGCAAGATCGCGCCTTGCATAATGAAGTAAGTCTCTGGAGCGATATCAATCAAATCTAGTGAGCGAGAAGAGACTTCTAGAAATGAGAAGAGCAAACTAGAGAAAGCCATTCCGATCGCACTATTTCTACCTAAAAGCGCCACCGCAATCGCTGAAAATCCAAGGCCGGCTCTAAATCCCAAGTTATAAGCATGGGTCTCGGCCAAAACTGTCGGTAATCCAGACAACCCTGCAATTGCACCTGAGGAGACCATGGCAATCACGATCATGCGCTTGGAATTGACTCCACTTACTCGCGCCGCGATCGGGTTGATTCCGGATGCGCGAAGTTCAAAGCCGAAACGAGTTCGATTTACCACCCACCAAAATGCCACGCCTAAGAAGATTGCCACTAACAACATGCCATAAATTCCGCGACCTTGAGTCGCATTTGGATCTAACTGATTGGTTACAAATGAGAGATTAGGCATCTGTCCCGATGCGGGCAATTCTTTGGTCGTTAAATTATTAGAGCCTTCGATCTTCACAGTGAAATGTCTAGAGAGCAGATAAGCACTCAAGCCACCAGCAATGCTATTTAGCATGATTGTTGAGATAACTTCGTTGACTCCGCGCTTTACTTTCAAAACTCCGGCAATTGCTGCCCATAAACCACCAACGGTCATGGCAATTAAGAAGATCGCCAAGATATGAAGTATTGGTGGCAATGTGAACATAGCTCCTAAGTAACAAGCAAAGAGCGCAGCTAAACGTAGCTGTCCCTCGACACCGATATTGAAAAGCCCAGCCCTAAAGGTGATTGCGATGGCAATTGCTGCAATGTAGTAAGAGGTCGCGGTATTTAAAGTTTCGATTACCGAGCTAGTGGTTGCGCCAAACTCCCACATCGTCTTAAAAGCTTCCGAAGGGGATTTCTTAGTTGCCATCAACGCCAAACTAGATACTGCGATCGAAATTATCGCCGCTGAAACTGGTGCCACTAATGCAAAGAAGATCTTCTTTGGAGTTATCTTCATTATTTGGCTCCGGTCATAGCTGCGCCTAGTTTCTCAGGGGTGGTATTTGCAGGATCCAATTCGGCGGTGATCTCACCACGTAGCATCACCAAAAGACGATCTGACATTCCGATTAATTCTTCGAGGTCAGCTGAGATCAAGACTATGGCCATCCCTTTCTCGCGAGCTTTTCTTAACTCTTCCCAGATTGCTCCTTGCGCACCGACATCTACGCCGCGAGTTGGATGCGAGGCTACCAATAATTTTGGAGCATGGATCATCTCTCGGCCGACGATAAATTTCTGCTGGTTACCTCCAGAGAGCGCAGTCGCAAGAGTGTTTGGCCCAGGCGCTCTAACGTCATATTCACGCATAATCAACTTGGTATCTTCGATGGTTGCTTTCTTATCCAAGATAAATCCATTAAAAATAGGTTTCTTTCGCTGATAACCAAGGATTCGATTCTCCCAAAGTGGTGAGCTGAGCATCAACGCTTGGCGTTGGCGATCTTCGGGAATAAAACTAATTCCGAGATCTCTACGATGTGCCACGCTTGTGTGATCAAGAGATTTTCCGTTGTAAGTGATACTTCCGTTGTAATCAAGTAACCCCAAAATCGCTTCAGTAAGTTCAGATTGGCCATTGCCTTCAACACCGGCGATACCGATCACCTCTCCCGCGTGTAGCTTGAAGGAGATCTCGGTCAAAAGGTTTCGTGCGCCTTTTGATGGCACGGTAACTTGCTTAAGTTCTAGTACCACTTCGTCGCGTTTGGTATCTCCTTTGACTTCAGGCTTAGGTAATTCAGAGCCCACCATTAATTCCGCTAACTGCTTTGGAGTCACCTCTTTTGCCTTCACTTCAGCTACGGTTGAACCAGCGCGAATCACGGTGACTTCGTCAGCGACTCGTAATACTTCATCCAACTTATGCGAGATGAAGATGATGGACATCCCTTTCTCGCGTAAACCATGGAGCGCACCAAAGAGATCATCGACCTCTTGTGGCACTAGGACCGCAGTCGGTTCATCAAAAATCAAAATATTGGCACCGCGATATAGAACTTTGAGAATCTCCACGCGTTGCCGTTGGCCCACGCCTAAGTTTTCGACCAAATCATCTGGGTTAACATCCAATCCATAAGTATCGGACATCTCCTGAATCTTCTTTCGCGCCGCATCAAAGTCAATCTGAGCTGCACGTTTTGGCTCATCGCCCAAGATGATGTTCTCTAAAACAGTGAAATTATCGGCCAACATAAAGTGTTGATGCACCATGCCGATTCCTACTTCGATCGCCTCTTGTGGCGTCTTAAACGACATCTGCTTGCCATTGACGAAGATCTCGCCGCCATCTGGGCGTTGCATGCCATAAAGAATCTTCATGACCGTAGATTTGCCTGCACCATTCTCTCCAACCAAGGCATGCACAGAACCACTTTGAACCTTCAAGGAGACATCTTTATTGGCAATTACACCCGGAAATCTTTTGGAGATATGTCTTAACTCCACAGATACTGACAATTTCCTGCTCCTTCTTAGAGAGGTCAAACCGAAGTTACCACCACTTTTTAGACCAATTTTTAGTCCAAAGAGCGTCGAGCGCTTTACTAGTTAATCCTAAAGTGAATCCTAAAGAATTTGGCCCGATTAGGAAATCCTAATCGGGCCAAATCGGTCACAACTTCAATGCAATTTACTTGCCCAGGTTACTTACCTGGTGTTGAAGGAACCTTGATCTTTCCGCTACGGATTGCTGCAGCAGCTGCATCAATCTGTGCCTTGTACTTGTTGATGTATCCGCCAGAGTATGACACTCCAACGCCACCTGCTGCCAAGTCATAACGACGTCCATAGATACCAGCCTTTGGATCCAAGATATCGTTAACTGTACGACCTGCTACTGCATTTTCAATAACATCGTATACAGCTTGATCAACACGCTTCAACATAGAGGTCAGCATGTTCTTCTTCTCGGCAGCTGATGCAGTTTGCCACTGATCAGAGTCAACGCCAATTGTCCAAACCTTCTTGCCACGCTTTGCAGCATCGGTTGCGGCTTGGAAGTTACCTGCACCTGAACCACCAGCTGCTGAGTAAATTACATCAATTCCTTTATCGATCATGCCGTTAGCAATAACTTTTGCCTTTGCAGGATCATTGAATCCACCGAAATCTGGTGGCTCTGAAACGTACTTGACGTCAACAGTTGCGCTCTTCTTTGTAGCCTTAACACCAGCTACGAAGCCTGCTTCAAACTTTTGAAGTAGTGGAATACGAACGCCACCGATGTAACCGATCTTGCCTGACTTTGAAGCCAAAGCAGCAGCTACACCTGCTAGGTATGAACCTTGCTCTTCAGCGAAAACCATTGAAGTTACGTTTAGTGCTGGTACTGATGCATCATCGATGATTCCAAACTGAGTGTTTGGGAATTCTTCTGCAACAGTTGCAATTGGACCTGCATACAAGAATCCAACTGCGATGATTGGGTTGTATCCAGCTTTTGCAAGAAGACGAAGCTTGTCTGTGCGCTCTGAATCTGTACCTTGGGTAACAGTTACTTCGCGTGAATCTAGCTTCCACTTCTTCTTTGCGCGATCTAGACCTGCAGCTGCAGAGTCATTAAATGACTTATCGCCACGACCTCCGATGTCATATGCAAGACCAACTTTTACTTTGGTCGCTGCCTGTGATGGAGCGGTGATAAAGCCGACGGTTGCCATGGTTGCTGCTGCAGCAACTGCGACAATGCGTGTGAACTTCTTCAATTTTCCTCCCATGGGTTAGCTATCTAGAGGAAGATAGCTCTCATCGGGAGCCTAGTAGGGTGGCTGGGAAATTTCTAACGAGCGGTCAGAAAACTTGGCTACTTTTAGATTACTTTTCCAATAACCCTAAACCAATGGTTGAAAGTTAACCAAGGATTCCAAGCGCGTTATAGGAATCTTTGAGCGTCTTACTAGCAAGCACTCGCGCCTTATCCGCACCTTTGTTCAGAAGCTGGATCAATTCACTTTCATCTTGGAGTAAATCAAGAGCGCGCTCTCGAATCGAACGTAGATATTCGACCGTGGCATCGGCAACCGCGCCTTTGAACTCTCCGTAACCTTTGCCAGCAAATTCATTTTGAATCTCATCGAGATTATTGCCAGTGACCGAGGAATAGATAGTCATTAAATTACTAATTCCTGGCTTATTCTGCTCATCGAAAACTACTTCGCGACCGGTATCGGTAACAGCGCTCTTGATTTTTTTAGCATTTACCTCTGGAGTATCAAGAAGCTCGATGACACCACTTAGGCTGGCCGCCGATTTAGACATCTTGCTGGTTGGATCTTGAAGATCATAAATCTTTGCACCCTCTTTGAGAATATATGCATCAGGCAAAGTGAAAACCTGTCCATATCGCGTGTTAAATCTATTTGCTAGATCTCTGGTGATTTCGATGTGCTGTCTTTGATCTTCACCAACCGGAACTAAATTTGCTTGATAAAGCAAGATATCCGCAGCTTGCAACATTGGATAGGTAAATAATCCGACGCGAGCGCTATCTGCACCACCTTTAGCCGATTTATCTTTGAATTGTGTCATGCGGCTGGCCTCGCCAAATGAGGCCACGCACTCCATTAACCATCCCAACTGATTATGTTCTGGCAGATGGGATTGCACAAACAAGGCTGAGGTATCGGTATTGATGCCAACTGCGATCAACTGGGCGGCAGATGCCAAGGTGCGCGCTCTTAGTAATTTTGGATCCACATCTCCAGTTAACGCATGGAGATCCACGATCGCGTAGTAGGTCTCATGGCCATCTTGAAGCTCCACCCACTGCTTGACCGCGCCTAAATAATTTCCGAGATGAAAAGATTCGGAGGTGGGTTGGATTCCAGAGAGAACGCGTTTCACTTGGCAATCATCCCACGCGAGAAATTAGGATTTGGCCAACACGATGCCCTTCAAGTGAGATTACCACCAGCCTGACGCCGTTAATGTTAACCACATCATGTGCTTTAGGCATACGACCTAAGAAGTGCATTACAAATCCACTGACAGTTTGGTATGGACCTTCCGGCAAAGTGATGCCAGTTTCAGATTCGAGATCTTCAAGAGATGTCAATCCGTCAACTTCGATATCTCCGGTGCGCAACTCTGGGTTGATCTCAATTTCGGCTTGATCATATTCATCATGAATCTCACCGATCAAACATTCAACTAGATCCTCTAAGGTAACGATTCCGTCTGTTCCACCATACTCATCTAAAACTATCGCCACGTGTTGACGTTGGTTACGCATCTCAGTTAGAGACGGCAAGACCCCTTTAGTGCCAGGTAGATACATGATTGGCCTTACCAAATCCTGCAATTTGGCATTTGGGTTAGCGCTCTTAGAGTCCAGCAAATCTCTTACGTGGATAAATCCCAGTACCTCATCGCTAGAACCTTGTACGACCGGATATCTAGAGTGCGCCATATCCACTGCGAGCGCGATGGCCTTACTTACCGTAAGTGATCCATCCATGAAATCTACTTCGGTACGTGGCACCATCACTTCATTGACCAATTTCTCCGAGGTGTTAAATACCTCTTCTACGATCTCGCGCTCCTCATCGGTTAGCGCTTTATGGCCCGAGACCAAATCCATCAGCTCCTCTTCGGAGATTTGGCTACGCTCTTCTTTGGGATCAATGCCAAGAACTTTTAGCACTAGATCTGTTGATCTAGAGAGTAGCCAGATCACTGGGCGGAAGAATCTAGCCATACCTTCAATCAAGAAGGCTGAATTAAGTGCGATCTTCTCGCTACGAAAGAGCGCTAAGCGCTTTGGCACCAATTCACCCAGAACCAATGAAAAGTAGGCAATCACTAGGGTCACTACGATGATTGAAATGGTTTTTGCAACGCCACTTGATAATCCAGCATCCTCAAATATCGGGCGGACAAATACTCCGATTTGCTCAGCACCAAGGGCGGCAGATAGAAATCCAGTGACGGTTACTCCAACTTGAACGGCGGCCAAGAAACGATTGGGGTTGGAGGTAAGACGAGAGAGCCTTGCGCCACGTTTGCCATTCTCGGCTAATTGTTTTACTTGGCTTTCGCGTAACGAGATCAGCGCAATCTCAGCTGCAACGAAGAAAGAGCCTAAGAGGATCAGGGCCAGAACTAGAGCTATGGCTTGAATAAGGTCCATTAGATGAGAAAGGCTATCGGAAAGACTTCCTTCCGCGCTCATTCACGCGTAATCTCGCCCCCAGCAAGTGACTTCCAACGGATCGTCGGGCACGTACCTGCCCGGAAGGAGCAAAAATGGCATCAGTAACATTTGAAAAGGCATCTCGAATCTATCCCGGTAACCCAATTCCGGCCGTAGATAAATTAGATCTCACAATCAATGATGGTGAATTTCTAGTTTTGGTTGGACCATCAGGTTGCGGTAAATCAACATCTCTTCGCATGTTGGCAGGGCTTGAAGAGATCGATACCGGTCGTATCTTGATCGGTGATCGCGACGTAACGAATGTCGCGCCAAAAGATCGTGATATCGCGATGGTCTTCCAGTCCTATGCGTTATACCCACATATGACGGTTGCAGAGAATATGGGCTTTGCGCTGAAGATCGCAGGCGTCTCAAAGGAAGAGCGCGATAAGCGAGTTTTGGAGGCGGCAAAATTATTGGATCTAGAACCATATTTAGAACGCAAACCAAAAGCGCTATCTGGTGGTCAACGTCAGCGTGTAGCAATGGGTCGTGCGATTGTTCGTGAACCGCAAGTATTCTTAATGGACGAACCGCTATCAAACTTGGATGCAAAGTTACGTGTATCTACTCGTACCCAAATTGCAGCTCTACAGCGCCGTCTTGGCATCACCACTGTTTATGTAACACACGATCAGATCGAAGCGATGACCATGGGCGATCGCGTTGCCGTTCTAAAAGATGGTCTACTACAGCAGGTAGATAGCCCACGTAATCTTTACGATAAGCCAGGCAATGCATTCGTAGCTGGATTTATCGGTTCACCTGCCATGAACTTACTTTTGGTTCCAGTATCAGAAGGCAAGGCGCATGTCGGCCATCTAGATATTCCAGTTCCGGCATCAGCTGGCGATTCGGTAATCGTTGGAGTTCGCCCAGAAGGTTGGGAGCCAGCATCTGAGGGCTTCGAAGTTAATGTCGAAGTTGTTGAAGAGCTGGGCTCAGATGCCTTCGTTTATGGAAAGCCTGCAGATAGCCATGTGAAGTTTGCAAATGCATCCGATGAAGGTGCAACTGTGATCGTACGATGGGATCCAAAGAATCCACCAAAGGCTGGAACCCAAGTTAAGGTAAAGGCAAATCCGGCAGCGATTCACCTATTCCATGCACAGACAGGATTAAGACTTAATTAGTACTTGATCAAGTCATAGTTATTACTAAATTAAAAACCCTCCGAGAAATCGGAGGGTTTTTAATTGGAATCTTTAAGCCATTTTCTGCTTTAAATTCTCATTTATAGCATCTAGGAACTGTTGGGTGTTTAGCCAAGGAGCATCTGGGCTAATCAAAAGCGCTAAATCTTTGGTCATCTTGCCTGATTCCACGGTCTCGATACAGACTCGCTCTAATTTCTCGGCAAACTCAGCAAGTTTTGGATTGTTATCCAACTTTGCTCGATGAGCCAATCCGCGAGTCCAAGCGAAGATCGAAGCGATTGGATTTGTTGAGGTGGCCTTGCCAGCTTGATGATCGCGATAATGACGCGTGACGGTACCGTGAGCCGCTTCAGATTCAACGGTCTTTCCATCTGGAGTCATCAATACGGAAGTCATCAAACCTAATGAGCCATAGCCTTGGGCGACGGTATCTGATTGCACATCACCGTCGTAATTCTTACAAGCCCAGACATAGCCGCCTTCCCAACGAAGTGAAGTTGCCACCATGTCATCGATTAGTCGGTGATCGTATTCGATACCTGCAGCTTGGAACTTATCTTTAAATTCACTCTCAAAGACTTCAGCGAAGATATCTTTGAATCTGCCATCGTATGCCTTCAAAATCGTGTTCTTAGTTGATAGGTAAACTGGATACTTTCGAGCTAGACCATAATTCATTGAGGCGCGAGCAAAATCTCGAATGGAATCATCCAAGTTATACATAGTCATAGCCACGCCGCTACCTGGGAAGTCAAAGACATTGAACTCCATCGGCTTTGAGCCATCCGCAGGCGTGAAAGTTACCGTCAACTTACCAGCACCTGGAACTTTGAAATCGGTTGCTCGGTATTGATCGCCAAAAGCATGGCGGCCAATCACAATTGGTTTAGTCCAGTGCGGTACCAAGCGTGGCACATTTGAAATGATGATTGGTTCACGGAAAATAACGCCACCTAGGATGTTTCGGATGGTTCCGTTTGGTGACTTCCACATCTGTTTTAGATTGAATTCTTTTACACGGGCCTCATCTGGCGTGATGGTCGCACACTTGACGCCTACGCCATGTTTCTTGATTGCATTTGCAGAATCGATAGTCACTTGATCATTGGTAGCATCACGATGCTCTATGCCAAGATCGTAGTAATCAAGATTGATATCTAAATAGGGCAAAATCAAGGAATCTTTGATGAACTGCCAGATGATGCGAGTCATCTCATCGCCATCTAGCTCGACAACGGTACCTTCTACTTTGATCTTTGACATAACTTACATATCCTTTACATCTGCTTGTTTTGCCCGAACTGCTTCCGCCGCCTCTTTCAATGATGCCAACTCGGATTCAGTTAATTTTGTTTCAACAACTTTACGAACTCCACTTCGACCGATTTCAGCTTCCACTCCTAGGTAAACACCCTTAATGCCATATTCGCCATCAACCCAGGCACAAACCGGCATCACCGCACCCGAATCTTCGATGACCGCTCTTGCCATTCTCGCAGCAGCAGCCGAAGGTGCGTAATAGGCAGAACCAGTTTTAAGTAAAGCCACAACTTCGGCCCCGCCGTTACGAGTTCTAACGACCAACTCTTCGATCTCTGCTGCAGAGAGCAAATCGGTAAGTGGTTTTCCATCTACTTTACAACGCGAAGGAACTGGCACCATGGTTTCACCGTGCGAACCCAGTGTTAAAGTCTCGACTTTAGCAACTGGCACATTTAACTTCTCCGCTACAAAGTTGGTAAAACGTGCAGTATCCAACATCCCTGCCTGTCCCATTACCCGATGATGCGGGAACTTAGTGGCAATTTGGGCTAGCGCTGTCATCTCATCAAGTGGATTTGAAACCACGATGATCACAGCGCTAGGTGAATGTTTTGCAATGTTCTCAGCTACACCGCGCACGATGCCGGCATTTACCCCAATTAAATCCATACGACTCATGCCTGGTTTACGCGGCAAACCTGCAGTAATTACTACTACATCTGAATCAGCAGTTGCTTCATATCCTGCACCATCTGCAGTGGTGGTTGCACCTATTACTTTGGTTTGGAATCCTTCAATTGACCTGGATTGATTCATATCCAATGCAAGACCTTCAGGCTTACCTTCGAGAATATCCGTCAATACGACAGTATCGAAAGTGTTGTACTCTGCTAAACGCATCGCAGTTGTTGAGCCATAAAAACCAGCTCCAACTACAGTAACTTTTCCTGGCATAACTTCCCCTATGCGAGCTTTAATCGAGAAAGGCGTTTATCTCGATATCAAGATAATTCTATCGTCCGTGCGGAAGCACAATTGCCACGATGATTAACCCCAAACCAATTAGAGTCGCAAGGTAACGCTCGATTCGGCGTTCTTGGCGGATACCTGTGAGCAAGAGCGCAGCGCCTAAGATGATCGAACCCGTACGGACATAGCTCAATGCGCCAAGTAGTACGCCAAATGCGGCTGCTAAATTAAGTAGGCGCTGCGAATTCATTTACGCGATGCAGCGTCCACGACATTTTTAACAAGCATCGCACGAGTCAATGGCCCAACACCACCAGGATTTGGTGAGATCCAGCCTGCGACATTGGCTACATCTGGATGCACATCTCCTTGAATCTCATTGCCATTTCTTGATACTCCTACATCGATCACTACTGAACCCGGCTTGATCATGTCAGGGGTCAAGAAGTGGCCGACGCCAACAGCCACGACCGTGATATCTGCAGTCAAAGTATGTTCTTTAATTGATTTGGTCCCTGTATGGACCAGATTAACGGTGGCATTCTCTTCGCGTCTATTTAAAAGCAAACTCAAGGGTCGTCCTACTGTTAAACCACGCCCTACAATCGTAACTTCAGCACCTTTTACCGGAATTTGGTAATGATGAAGTAGCTCTACGATTCCGCGTGGTGTACATGGAAGCGTCCCATCAAAACCAGCAGTTAAGCGCCCTAAATTCATGGGATGTAATCCATCTGCATCTTTCTCTGGATCGATGGCTTCCAAGATGACTTGGGTGTTGACCGCCTTCGGTAATGGCAATTGCACGATATATCCTGTGCAATCAGGATTTTGATTCATCTCTTTGACAGCTGCCAGTACATCTGCTTGTGTGGCTGTGCCTGGCAGATCTATTCGTATTGAATTAACACCAACCTCTGCGCAATCTTTATGCTTGCCACCTACATATTGTCGTGATCCTGGATCATCACCTACCAAGATTGTTCCAAGGCCTGGGGTAATGCCACGTGCTTTAAGGGCTGTTACCTCTTTTGCCAAATCTTCTTTGATTTTCTTCGCAAATGCTTTGCCGTCGAGTATCTGAGCAGTCATATACACGATCTTAATTAAGCATGAGCAAAATGGCGAGTTCCGGTAAAAAATAACGGCAGATTAACGCGCTTCGCACAGGCAATTACCTCTTCATCTCTCATGGATCCACCAGGTGAAACCACCGCACTCACCCCAGCAGCAATCAAGATCTCTAAGCCATCTGCAAATGGGAAGAAGGCATCACTTGCCGCTACCGATCCAGTGGCACGATCCTCTGCTCTGGCAACTGCTAATTTCGCAGAATCCACTCGATTAACTTGTCCCATCCCAACGCCCACAGAGGCGCCATCTTTGGCTAGCAGAATTGCATTGCTTTTAACTGCCCGAACTGCACGCCACGCAAATTCTAAATCTGAGAGTACTTGTGCGCTTACTGGATCTCCAGATACTTGTCGCCAATTCTTAGGATCGTCGCCTTTATCATCAATCAAATCTGCGCTCTGTATTAATGCTCCGCCAGATATCGCCCTTATCTCGACTGGAGAAAATCCTTTGATCTCTGTGGTTAAGATTCGAAGATTGGCTCGCTGCTTCAATAACTCCAGCGCCGCATCTTCGTAAGCGGGTGCAATTACAACTTCTGTGAAAACGTCCGATAATTCTTGGGCCATCAAAAACGTAATTGTACGGTTGGCTGCTACCACTCCTCCAAATGCCGAGACTGGATCACATAAGTGAGCTTTTCTATATGCCGATGCAATATCTGCTCCAATAGCGATGCCACATGGGTTTGCATGTTTGATTATTGCAACCGCCGGCTCTTGATGATCATATGCGGCTCGCAAGGCAGCATCGGCATCTGTGTAGTTGTTAAAACTCATCTCTTTGCCATGTAGTTGCACTGCGCTGACAATTCCTGGTTTCTGATTAGAGTAGACCGCGGCAACTTGGTGAGGATTCTCGCCATAACGCAGCATCGAGCGCTTATGCCAGATCTCTGCATGCCAATCGGGTAAGTCGCCTTCATCTCTTGCCAACCAACTTGCAATCAAAGCATCATATTCTGCGGTGGTTCTAAATACTTCTATGGCAAGTTGCTTTCGCTCTGCCAAGGTAAATCCGCCATTACCAAGTGCAAAGAGCAGCAACTCATATTGAGATGGATTTGAGATTACCGCTACGGAACCATGATTTTTAGCGGCTGCTCTAAGCATAGAAGGGCCGCCGATATCAATCTGCTCAATGCATTCGGCATAATCCGCACCAGATTTTATGGTGGCTGAGAATGGATAGAGATTTACGATTACCAAATCTATAGGTGCGATATTTAATTCTGAGATTGCTTTTTGATGTTCTGGATTATCTTGATCTGCTAGCAGGCCTCCGTGAATTCGAGGATGTAGAGTCTTTACTCGCCCACCCATAATCTCCGGAAAACCCGTATAAGCCGAAACTTCAGTGGCAACAATGGAGTTCTGGTTTAAAGTCTTAAATGTTGAACCCGTTGCGATGATTTCAACCCCAGCGCTTTGTAGCGCAGCTGCAATCTCTAAAAGTCGCGATTTATCGTAGACGCTAACGAGTGCGCGACGGATAACTCGCTTTCCACTCATTGCAATGCTCCATCCCGAAGCTCTCTAAGAGTCTCAATTATCAACTTTCTTTCGGCAATCTTAATGCGCTCGTGAAGGGTCTGAGTATCATCATTAGGCTCGATGGAAACTTGCGCTTGTGCGATTATGGGTCCAGTATCAACACCAGCATCTACCCAATGAACTGTGCAACCAGTATTTTTCACTCCAGCTTTTAAAGCATCTGCAACGGCGTGTGCGCCTGGAAAATCAGGCAGCAGAGCTGGATGCGAATTAATCACCTTAAAATAGTTTACAAATCTAGGCTCTAGAATTTTCATAAATCCAACAGAAACCACTAAGTCCGGATCTAGTGACTTTGAGTAATCAAAAAGTTCTTGATTCCACATCGGCCTAGAATCTTTTAATTCGATTACTTTGCTTGGGATATTAGCTTTGGCTGCGCGATTTAGAACTTCTGCATTTGGATTATCTGAGACCACTGCCAAGATCTCGAATTCGCTGTCAATGATCGCTTGTGCCAAGGTGCCGGAACCAGATGCTAGAAGAAGTAATCTCATCGTCTTCCAAAAAGTGGCGCTAATTTGACCAATCCCACACCTATTAAGAACTCGCCAATTAAAATCAAGGGAAATTTCCAGAGCGATGGCCCCACAGTTCCCAATTCATAGGTAATAAGTGCGCCTGATCCAAGATAAGCGATCAGAAAAGAGCTGATTACAAAGAGCGTGATGGTCTGCCTTAGGACTAATCTGCCACTATCTAAAGTCCAGTATGCAATTAACGCACCAACCAAGATCACGAAGATCGCAGCAATCAAATAGAGTGGATGGCGCCCTGTAGGTAAGGCTCCAAGAATCGGAAGCGCTGGAATCTTCCCTAATTCAAAGGTCAGTGGTGCGATCAAAGTATCTCTACCAAGTGCAAAACCAGCACCTGACAAATACGCAAGAGTTGAGATCATGAAATTAGGCAGGTAGAGAATAGTCAAAATGAAGAGCAAGAATCCGCCGAAGATGCCTGGCTGTAATACTGTGGTTAATTGCTGAACCGTCCGGAAATTTATCAATAACGATAGTCCCAATAACAAAGCGCTAAATCCGATTAAGAGCGCCCAAATTTTAAGCAGGTAGATGATTGGAGCTGAGAATTTGAATTGGTTTATCGCGAAGAAAGCCACCACAAAGACAAATGGGGTGGTAAAGGCCAACGCCCAATACCAGGTAGCTTGAACATCTTTATTTGCCGAAAGCACCGAGAGCGCGACTACTAATCCCACATAAAGGCTTGAGAATATCCATACGGCCAATTCACTATTTGTCTTCTCAAGTACTTTTCGCGCACCAACTGCTACGGCATATGCAGGTAGCACCATCGCTCCTAATGGCAGATAGGTAAGCCAACCAGGCGTGCCACTTGGTGGGATATTTATATTAAATGGAACTGCGTGAGCGCCCAGAGTTATCCATGCAGCTCCCCTAAAGGGATCAGTTGTACTTGCATAAGCGCTACCTGCGATGGCCCATGCTAAGAAAGTGATGATTGCAGCCGGTATAAAGGTAATCAACATACTTCGCACGCTCTGCGTGAATGCTGTTACAAACACCTCGTTAGCCTATCTGCTAACTCGCTTATGACTTTTGATTGAAATTAGCGATTATTACTTGGCAATAATTTGGCGCAATAATTTTGCAGTTTCGCTTGGTGTCTTCCCCACCTTAACGCCAACCGCCTCGAGCGCATCTTGCTTCGCCTGCGCGGTGCCGGAGCTTCCCGAGACAATCGCACCTGCGTGTCCCATCGTCTTTCCTTCAGGAGCGGTAAAACCAGCAACATATCCGACTACTGGTTTGGTTACATACTCTTTGATGAAAGCAGCTGCGCGCTCTTCGGCATCTCCGCCAATTTCACCAATCATTACGATGGCCTTAGTTTCAGGGTCATCTTGGAAAGCCTTTAAGCAGTCAATATGCGTGGTGCCAATTACTGGATCTCCACCAATTCCAACTGCAGTGGTAAATCCGATATCTCGAAGTTCGTACATCATTTGATAAGTCAAAGTTCCTGACTTTGATACCAATCCAATCGGACCCCGCTCGGTGATATCTGCAGGAATAATTCCAACATTGGATTGGCCAGGGCTGATCACACCTGGGCAATTAGGTCCAATCAATTGAGTAGTACCGCGTTCCTTTGCATAGGTATAGAAATATGCAGAATCGTGAACCGGTATACCTTCGGTGATAACCACTACTAAAGGCATCTTGGCATCGATGGCATCGATCACTGCAGCTTTGGCAAACTTTGGCGGCACAAAGACCACTGAAACATTTGCACCGGTTGCGGCCATCGCTTCAGATACCGTATTAAAAACTGGAAGGTTCTGGCCATCCATATCAACGCTCTGTCCACCTTTACCGGGAGTTACGCCACCGACCACATTGGTGCCAGCTTTCAACATGCGTTTTGTGTGTTTGGTTCCCTCTGAACCGGTCATGCCTTGCACGATTACTCTGCTATTTGAATCTATGAAAATCGCCATGATTACTTTGCCGCCAACTCTGCAGCTCTTGCTGCTGCGCCATCCATGGTTTCTAATTGCTGCACCAATGGATGCGCAGCTTCATTAAGAATTCTTCGACCTTCGGCGACATTGTTGCCATCCAAGCGAACCACAATCGGTTTGGTGGCTGCTGAACCCAACATTTCCAGCGCTTTGACGATCCCATTGGCTACTGCATCACAGGCGGTGATGCCACCAAAGACGTTTACAAAGACGCTCTTTACATCTTTGTCGCCAAGGATGATTGATAAGCCATCAGCCATAACTTCTGCAGAGGCGCCACCACCGATATCCAAGAAGTTTGCCGGTTTTACTTTTCCAAATTTCTCGCCAGCGTAAGCCACTACATCCAAAGTGGACATCACAAGCCCAGCGCCGTTTCCGATGATCCCAACTTGGCCATCGAGCTTCACATAATTTAAACCTTTGGCTTTTGCCGCCTCTTCAAGGGCATTAGCTGCCGCTTTGTCGATCAACGCTTCATGATCTGGCTGACGAAATTCAGCATTATCATCCAAAGTGACTTTTCCATCTAGAGCAATGATCTTGCCATCTGCCGTTTTAACTAATGGATTTACCTCTACCAAAGTCGCATCTTCCTTGGTGAAGACCCCCCAAATCAATTTAATGACTTTGGCGACTTCACCTGCGATATCCGCTGGAAAGTTAGCTAGCTTTACGATCTCATCTGCTTTGGCGCTATCAATTCCTGAAACTGCCGAAATCGCAACTTTGGCTAATTTTTCAGGAGCAGTCTTTGCCACCTCTTCGATATCCATACCGCCTGCAACTGAAGCCATGCATAGATATTGGCGATTGGACCTATCCAACAAAATAGATAGGTAATACTCCTCAGCGATCGGTGCTGCTTCTGCGATCATCACGCGATGCACAGTGTGGCCTTTGATATCCATACCCAAAATGGCAGCGGCTTTCACTTTGGCATCCGCCGAATTTTCGGCAACTTTTACGCCACCTGCTTTTCCACGTCCGCCAACTTTTACCTGGGCTTTGACTACAACTTTTCCACCAATTCTCGCTGCGGCTGCTTCAGCCTCTTGTGGTGTAGTTGCAACCGCACCAGCTAATACTGGAACGCCATGTTTTTCAAATAAATCTCGCGCTTGATATTCAAATAAATCCACAAGCGCATCTTATCTGCACGTTTAAAGCTTCTCGACCGGTGCATAGCGCAGTAACAAGCGCTTCTCTCCCAATTGTCCGAAATTGATAGTTGCTTCTGCTCGATCACCCTCTCCGGAAATCTTCACAACTGTTCCCAATCCAAATGTGTCATGAGCCACACGATCCCCAATGTTCAATGAGATTGTGTTGGAACTCTTTTTGCCAGTTGCTCTTGGTGGCGGTGTAGATATGAAACGTGGTTTGGATGCAATCGCTCTCTGTCGCCAATCGATTAACTCATCTGGAATTTCGTCTAAGAATCTTGAAGCAGGATTGTAATTTGGCGCTCCCCAAGCACTTCGATATTCAGATCGAGTTAAATACAAGCGTTCTTTAGCTCTGGTTAATCCAACATATGCCAAACGGCGTTCCTCTTCGAGTTCATCTCGCTCGCCAAGGGTTCTGGAATGCGGGAAGATGCCATCCTCCATCCCAGTTAGAAATACAGTTGGAAATTCAAGTCCTTTGGCGGTATGTAATGTCATCAAAGTTATTACCCCACCGTGATCTTCACCTTCTGGAATCTCATCAGAATCAGCAACCAGAGAGACTTGTTCTAAGAAACCGGCTAAAGAAATCTCTGAACCTTCAGGTAATTCCTCAAGATTGCGTTCTTCGTACTCCATCGAAACTGCGACTAACTCTTGTAAATTCTCTACGCGCGATTCATCTTGAGGGTCTGTGCTATTTTGCAGTTCGGCTAACAATCCCGATTGTTCGAGAACTGCTTCTAGAATCGTTGAGGGCTTGGTTCCAGCTTCAACTAGAACATGTAGCGCCAAAATCAAAGATACAAAGTTACTAAGCGCAGTGGTGGCGCGACCGCCAAGCTCAGAGCTATTTGCAACCACGTTGAGTGCTTGCCAGAATGAGATACCACGCGCATTTGCAATGCTCTCAATGCTATCGATGGCTCGATCGCCTATCCCACGCTTTGGTACATTGATGATTCGGCGCAGCGAGACCTCATCTTCCAAATTCGCTAGCACTTTCAAGTAAGCAATGAAGTCTTTGATTTCTCGGCGTTCATAGAATCTGACCCCACCGACCACTTTGTATGGCAACCCGGAACGCATAAAGACTTCCTCGAAGACGCGTGATTGTGCATTGGTTCGATAGAAGATTGCAGTCTCACCATATTTGGAAGATTGATCACCAGCTAGTTTACGAATTTCACTTGCGATGAACTCCGCCTCATCGTGTTCGTTCTCTGCCACATAACCTACAAGCGACGAGCCAGAGCCAGCTTCTGACCAAAGATTCTTGGCTTTACGATCTTGATTTTGTCCTATAACCGCATTGGCAGCGCTTAAGATGTTTTGAGTTGAACGATAGTTCTGTTCCAGCAAAATGGTCTGTGCGTTTAGATAGTCCAGCTCGAATTGGAGGATATTTCGGATGGTTGCGCCTCTAAAGCCGTAGATCGATTGATCCGCATCACCTACTACACAAAGTTCCGCTGCCGGTATGCCCTCTTCGTCCTTACCTACTAACTCCTTGATCAAAATATATTGAGCATGATTGGTATCTTGGTATTCGTCTACGAGAATATGCCTAAATCTAGAGCGAAGCCGAGATTTAACCTCTGGGAATCGTTGAATTACTTCTACGGTGCGCATTATTAAATCATCAAAATCCAAGGCGTTGGCAAGTCCGAGTCGCTTCTGATACAACGCGTAGACATCAGCAGTTATCTGCTCGTATTGGTTGCTGGTGGAATTCAAGTAATCCGCTGGACCAAGTAGCTCGTTCTTGGCATTAGAGATTGTGGCCGCAAATTGACGTGGCGGATAACGCTTTGGATCCAGATTCAAGTCTTTCGCAACTAGCGCTATTAGCCTCTGTGAATCAGCGCTGTCATAGATCGTGAAGTTATTTGAGTAACCAAGACGATGCGCCTCAAGTCGAAGAATCCGAACACATGCGGAGTGAAAAGTTGAGACCCACATTGATTTAGCGATTGGCCCGACCAAATCCGCAACTCGTTCTTTCATCTCTCCTGCGGCCTTATTGGTAAAGGTAATTGCGAGGATTTCGAATGGTCTGACATTTCGTCTAGCCATTAGATATGCGATTCGACGGGTTAGCACTCGAGTCTTTCCAGATCCCGCGCCTGCTACAACTAAGAGTGGTGTATCGCTATGGATTACCGCTGCACATTGTTGTGGATTTAGTCCTTGCAGTAGCGGATCTACCTGATTAATAGGTAGTTCACTGGAGGGATTGCTGGACATGGTGATGGAGTCTATTAGGCGACACAGACCATTCGAAAACATGCGAGAATCGGCGCGTGGAACCTAGAGATGACAAAGAGATTTCGCGTGTTCTTGTTGTAAATGCGCATCCTGATGATGCTGACTTTGGTTCGGGTGGAACCGTTGCGCAGTGGACTGCAAAAGGTATTGAGGTCACATATGTCTGCTGCACCAATGGAGATCAAGGTGGCGAGGAATCTGGGGTGCCACAATCAGAGATGGCTGCTACCCGCCAACGCGAACAACGTGATGCAGCTAAGGTGCTGGGCGTCAAAGATGTAATCTATTTAAATTACCGGGATGGCCATCTCGAGCCAACTATCGGGTTGCGTAAAGATATTGTCAGACAAATTCGAATCCATAAACCTGATCGAATGTTGATTCAAAGCCCTGAACGAAATTGGGATCGCATTGGTGCAAGCCATCCGGATCATCTAGCAGCTGGCGAAGCTGCTATCCAAGCCGTTTATCCAGATGCGCGAAACCCATTCGCTTTCCAAGATCTACGGAATGAAGAGGGTCTTGAACCATGGCGCGTTAAGGAAGTCTGGTTATATGCCCATCACACACCTGATCACTGGGTAGATATCACTGAGTCTTTTCCTAGAAAGATCGCCGCGCTAAATGCACACGTCTCACAAACTGCACATAACAAAGAGTTAGAGCAACTTGTGCGCGAATGGGGCGAGCGCAATGCAGGTGTCGGAGGGCTACCTATTGGTCGGCTAGCCGAAGCTTTCCGAATCGTTAATACCGATTAACCCACTACCTTTGCGGTGAGTATCTCTACCGGCTGAGCGGTAAATCCATCTGGTGCATAAACAACTTGGCCATTGGCATCTTGGGTAATCGCGCCCTTTTCAGCAACATATTTGACGATATCTAAGCCTTTAGTGATCTTTCCCCAAATTGTGTAGTTAGGTCCCAAAGTGGTGTCTTGGTAAACGAGGAAGAATTGCGATCCATTGGTACCAGGACCGGAGTTAGCCATCGCCACAGTACCTGCTGGATAGTTATTTGTCTCTGCACTTGGAAGGTTCTCATCTAAATAACCCTTCCAGCCAGTTGGAGAACCCGCTCCTGTCAAAGTTGGATCTCCACATTGCAGAACATAAAGCCCATCAGTTGTTAGTCGATGGCATAAAGAGTTGTCATAGTACTTTCCCTCAATTAACGCAGCTATTGATGAGATGGTAATCGGGGCTTTGGAATCCAGAGCAATTTCAATATCGCCACAGTTGGTGTTGAACAAGAATTGCTTAGGCAGAGGGTTAGCTGCTGAAGCTGGTTGGGTAACAGTAGGTGGGGTATGAGCTTTTGCGGTGGCTTGGGCGCACTTCTCATCTTTAACAATCTGTCCGGTGGCGCTGCCAGTTGAATTTGAACCGTTATCGCTACCAAGCGCAGTTACCGAAACTGCGATTCCGACCACCAATAGTGATGCCAGCGCTGCTGCTACTGGCTTCTTAACGGCTCTCTTCTTCTTGCTCATTAATTACTCCCGATATTTTCCTGATTTATTCCCACTCAATGGTGGCTGGCGGCTTACTTGTGATGTCTAAAACTACACGATTGACTTCCCTAACTTCGTTAGTGATACGTGTGGAGATCTTCTCAAGCACCTCATACGGAATTCTTGACCAATCTGCGGTCATCGCATCTTCACTAGAGACTGGGCGAAGGACGATTGGATGGCCATATGTGCGCCCATCTCCTTGCACGCCAACACTTCGCACCTCTGCCAAAAGCACCACTGGGCATTGCCAAATCTCTCTATCTAATCCCGCCATTTTCAATTCTTCGCGTGCAATCAAATCCGCCCGACGCAATATTTCTAGACGTTCCCCAGTTACTTCACCCACTATGCGAATTGCCAGGCCAGGACCTGGAAATGGTTGGCGCCAGATAATCTCTTCAGGTAAACCTAGTTGCAGGCCAACTTGTCGAACTTCATCTTTAAATAGAGAGCGAAGTGGTTCTACCAGCTTAAATTTCAAATCCTCTGGAAGCCCTCCGACATTGTGATGCGACTTGATATTTGCCGTGCCACTTCCGCCACCGGATTCCACTACATCTGGATATAGAGTGCCTTGAACTAGAAATTCAACTTCACCGCCTGCTGCAATTTCTCGAGCTGCGCTCTCGAAGGATCTAATGAACTCTCGACCGATGGCTTTCCGTTTTGCTTCTGGATCGGTGATACCTGATAACGCATCTAGGAATTGGGTTTTCGCATCGACTACCACTAGTTCAACTCCGGTGGCTGCCACAAAATCACGCTCTACCTGTTCGGCTTCTCCACTTCTTAGCAGACCATGATCTACAAATACACAGGTAAGTTGCGAGCCGACAGCGCGCTGCACAATCGCAGCTGCAACTGCCGAATCCACGCCACCAGATAAACCGCAAATGACTCGCTTATCCCCAATTAAGCTACGAACTTTCTCAATCTCTTGTGTTGCGATATTTTTAATGGTCCAATTTGGTGGGCATTTTGCGATATTTATCAGCCAGTTATGCAGCAAGGCCTGTCCATACTCAGTGTGAAGTACTTCTGGATGATATTGAACACCGGCTAACGCTGCGCTTTCGTCTTCAAAGGCTGCAACTGGAGTATCGCTGGTGGTTGCGCAAACTTTGAAATTATCCGGGGCTTTTGTTACTGCATCTCCGTGGCTCATCCAAACTAGCTGAGATAGTGGCGCTCCCGTAAAGATTTTGGATTCTCTTACGCTAAGAGCAGTACGACCAAATTCAGATTTACCGGTCTTGGTGACTTCACCACCCAATGCTTTGGCCATAACTTGAAAGCCATAACAAATTCCAAAGACTGGAATTCCTAGTTTTAAGATCTCACCATCGAATTTAGGAGCGCTATCTGCATAAACCGATGCTGGCCCGCCAGATAGAATAATTGCACTTGGCGCTTTTGCCATTACCTCTGCAGCGCTGATATCAGATGGCACGATTTCGGAGTAAACATTGGCCTCACGTACTCGTCGCGCAATCAATTGAGCATATTGCGCACCAAAATCAACGACCAGAACGCCGTCACTTGCTGCATTAGCCACGCGTAATTAATACCTCTACGCGTTGGAACTCTTTGAGATTTGAGTAGCCACAAGTTGCCATCGCACGTCTTAACGCGCCAAACATATTCATGGATCCATCGGATGAATGTGAAGGGCCAACCAAGATCTGTGCAAGTGT
The DNA here is from genome assembly GCA_046094385.1 of Candidatus Nanopelagicaceae bacterium. Classification (GTDB taxonomy): domain Bacteria; phylum Actinomycetota; class Actinomycetes; order Nanopelagicales; family Nanopelagicaceae; genus ZLKRG08. The sequence continues at coordinate 2,553 of JBJTHJ010000109.1, read as the reverse complement.
TCCGACTGTTCCAACCGAAACTCTTTCGCCACGTGGTAACTCTTGGTGATGCGCCTCTGATCCCCAATGCCAGCCAAGTCCAGGCGCTTCATTAGCTTTTGCAAGTGGGGAACCCATCATCACTGCATCCGCACCACATGCAATCGCTTTGGCAATATCTCCGGAGCGGCCGACCGATCCATCAGCTATCACATGCACATAACGTCCACCAGATTCATCCAAATATTCACGGCGCGCAGCTGCAACTTCAGAGACTGCGGAGGCCATCGGGACTTCAACGCCAAGGACTTTTCTAGTGGTATGCGCAGCGCCACCACCAAAGCCAACTAATACTCCTGCTGCGCCAGCGCGCATCAAATGTAGAGCAGAGGTGGCATTTGCAACTCCACCGACGATGACCGGTACATCCAATTCATAAATAAACTTCTTCAAATTCAACGCTTCGGTATTTGAACCAACATGCTCTGCTGAGACTGTAGTGCCACGAATTACAAATATATCTACGCCGGCATCTACAACCGCTTTGTGAAATTCAGCAGTTCTCTGTGGAGAGAGCGAGGCAGCCACCGTAACGCCAGCATCTCTTATCTGTTTTATTCGTTCTTTAATCAACTCTGGGCGAATCGGTGCCGCATATATCTCTTGCATTCTTTTAGTAGCGTTCTTCTCAGGCATCGAGGCAATCTCACCAAGCGGCACTCTTGGGTCGTCGTATCGCGTCCAAAGACCTTCAAGATTTAAAACGCCTAAACCACCAAGCTTTCCAATTTCAATCGCAGTCTCAGGTGAGACCACTGAATCCATCGGGGCGGCCAACATCGGAATCTCAAACTTATAAGCATCAATCTGCCACTCGATAGAGACATCCTTTGGATCACGAGTGCGTCTACTTGGCACTACTGCAATATCGTCAAATGAATAGGCAACTCTGGCCCGTTTACCTGGTGCAATTTCGATGCTATTTGTCATCTCTGCTTCCGATTTTCTCTACCGTTATTTGAATAGTTTGGAGCCTCTTTGATATCAGCAACATCATGTGGATGGCTCTCTTTAAGTCCAGCAGCGGTAATTTGAATCAATTGACCCTCGCGACGCAAAGTTTCGATATCGGCAGCGCCGGCATAACCCATGCCACTTCGTAATCCACCAACCAATTGATGAATGACTGATGAGACCGGACCACGATACTTGATCTTTCCTTCAATACCTTCTGGAACCAACTTATCTTCTGACAGCACATCATCTTGCATGTAACGATCTTTGGAGTAAGACCTCTGTTCGCCTCTAGATTGCATGGCACCTAAAGAACCCATGCCACGATATACCTTGAATTTAGCGCCATCGATCTCTACTAATTCTGAAGGCGATTCATCGCACCCAGCAAAGAGTGAACCTAACATCACAGTATTTGCACCAGCAACAATTGCTTTGACGATATCTCCGGAATATTGCAGGCCACCATCTGCAATCAAAGGCACGCCAGCTTTGCTACAAGCTTTGTTGGCCTCCATGATTGCGGTAATTTGCGGAACGCCAACACCTGCTACCACTCGAGTTGTACAGATTGAGCCAGGACCAACGCCAACTTTGACGCCATCTGCACCTGCGTTGATCAGAGCCTGTGCTCCAGATCTAGTCGCGATATTTCCACCAATTACTTGAGTATTGGGAGAGAATTTCTTGACCCGCTCGATGGCCTCAAGTACTGCACGATGATGTCCGTGAGCCGTATCAACTACGACCACATCTACTCCAGCATCGATTATCGCTTGGGCACGTTTGAAACCATCTTCGCCAACACCTACGGCCGCACCGGCTAAACCAACATTCTTCGCCAATTTCACATGAGTTACTTGATCTTCGATCGCTAAATTACGATGAATGATTCCGATACCACCGGCTTTAGCAAGTGCAATAGCCATCTGTGATTCGGTGACGGTATCCATGGCAGATGAGACCAGTGGGATCTCTAATTTGATCTTGCGAGTGAGCCAAGTGCCAGTTTCTACCTCAGATGGCACTACCTCTGATGGGCCAGGTAGTAGCAGCACATCATCATAGGTAAGTCCGAGCATCGCGACTTTCTCAAACTCGCTCAAGACTCACCCCCTGATCGCTAAGGCAGCATCCTATCTTTTGCTCAATAAATGAAGGAAATCCCTGCGAATTAATGAACCAATAGAAAATCCGCCATAGAAAGTCAGCGGAGCAGAAGCTCTGAAAGGTCTGCTGCTGCGCTTAGCTTTCGAGGCGGATTTCTCTATATGAAATTAATTAGTGGGTATGTCCTCCAGGCCCATGCTTATGTCCATGTCCACCTGCTGATGCCTCTTCATCTTCTTTCTTTTCGAAGACTAGCGCCTCAGTAGTAATGAACATTGCGGCAATAGATGCGGCATTTGCAAGTGCGGATCGAGTGACTTTAACTGGATCGATAACACCATCTTTATTTAGATCGCCATATACATCAGTCGCAGCGTTGAAACCTTCATTTGGCTTCATGGTACGTACCTTTGAAACTACGACATAACCTTCAAGGCCAGCATTCTCAGC
>JBJTHJ010000108.1:0-19181 GCA_046094385.1 Candidatus Nanopelagicaceae bacterium | reverse complement strand
GCGAAAGTTCATACCATTACACTTTCAAAAGAGCAGAAAGCTTTGGCAGATGAACGGATCGCAAGAGCTGGGCTTTCAAATCTAATTAACGTTGAGATTCGCGATTATCGAGATCTAAATCAGCAATATGACGCAGTGGTTAGTGTGGAAATGATCGAAGCGGTCGGCGAGAAGTATTGGCCAACTTATTTCGGCGAGATTGCCAAGCACTTAAAGCCAGGCGGAAGATTTGGATTACAAGCAATCACCATGCCACATGATCGCCTGCTGGCTTCAAAGCATGCGTACACCTGGATACATAAATATATCTTCCCTGGTGGCATCATCCCATCCAGGGAGGTAATCGATCAGTTCACCAAAGATCAGATGAAATTGGTAGATAGCCGAGCTATGGGAATTGATTATGCAAACACTTTGAAGCTTTGGCGGGAGCGATTTATGCAGAATCAGCCTAAAGTTAAAGCGTTAGGTTTTGATGAGGAGTTCGAAAGAATGTGGCAGTACTACTTGGCCTACTCTGAAGCTGGGTTTCGCGCCGGACATTTAAATGTCTGGCAGTTAGGTTTTGTGAAGTTATGAATTGGAGTAGCAGAAAGGCTTGGGTAATTGGCGCTTCATCGGGTATCGGCGAAGCGGTAGCTAATGAATTAGCCGCTAAAGGTTGCCAGGTAGTTCGCTCTGCCCGAAGCGGCGGGGATATTTTGATAGATGTGGCTGATGATGAATCGGTGCAACTTGCCGCTACTCAATATTTAGAGCGTTACGGTGATTTTGATTTTGTGATTGTGATGGCAGGTTATTGGCAAAGAATGACCGCCAAGAAATTTGATTTAGAGGTATTTAAAACACATACCAACACCAACTTGGTGGGAATGGCCAGGTGCGCTGCGGCAATCTTGCCTAAGATGATTCAGAAAGATTCAGGAACTTTTGTAGGTGTTTCATCAGTTGCTGGTTATCGCGGCATGCCAGGTTCCAGTGGTTATGGTCCAAGCAAAGCTGCACAGATAAATTTCCTAGAATCTCTTAGAACCGATTTAGTGAAGACCAATGTCTTTGTGCAGACAGTGTCGCCTGGTTTTGTTAAGACTCCGATGACTGATGTCAATAAATTCCCAATGCCATTTATTATCACCGCCGAAGAAGCTGGCAAAATCATTGTCAAAGGTTTGGAGAAACGAAAGCCAGAGATTGTCTTCCCGACCCCAATGGCAATCATGATGAAGATTGCGCAGATAGTTCCTCAGCGAATTTGGCCAAAACTATTTCGCCGTGGATAATGGCGACATGACTAAAGCAACTCTTCATACCAATCATGGCGATATCGTCATCGAACTCTTCCCAAATCATGCGCCAGAGACTGTGGCAAACTTCGTTGGTCTTGCAACTGGCGAGAAAGAGTGGACCGATCCACGTACCGGTGCAAAGAGCAACGAGAAGCTGTACGACGGCACCGTTTTTCACCGGGTAATCGCAGGTTTCATGATTCAAGGCGGGGATCCGCTAGGTCAAGGTTTTGGTGGTCCCGGATATAAATTCAAAGATGAGTTCCACCCCGAACTTAACTTCGATCGACCATATTTATTGGCGATGGCAAACTCTGGACCTGGCACCAATGGTTCACAATTCTTTATCACTGTCGCCCCAACGACTTGGTTAAATCGCAAGCACACCATCTTCGGAGAAGTTAAAGATGCTGATAGCCAAAAAGTGGTGGATAAGATCGCAACCGTAAAGACTGGCGGACAAGATCGCCCTGTTGAAGCGGTGACGATCAATTCGGTAACTATCGCCTAATGCGACCAACCACAAAATCGTTAATCACGATTATCTGTGGTTTCTATCTAGCCGCCTTAGTAATCCCAAATTTACAAGAGTGGCTATTTCTAATCGATCGTGCGATTTTAAGTGATGGCGCAGTTCATGGCGTTGCCACCGGTGAGTATTGGCGAATCCTCACAGTTGCATTGACGCATGGTGGCATTGCGCACCTATTCTTTAATATGTATGCGCTTTTGTTACTTGGAAATGCTTTGGAGGATGCACTTGGTAGAAATAAATTTCTACTTATCTTCCTGGTCTCACAGATCGGAGCATCTTTTGCATCTCTTTATTCCAATCCAGAGAATCAACCATCAGTAGGTGCCTCGGGTGCGATCTTTGGTTTATTTGGGGCGATGGCGGTATTAACTAAGAGATATGGATTCCAAGATAAATCTATCTACGCAATTATTGGGATTAACTTTGCGATCGGATTTATTCTGCCAGGCATAGATTGGCAGGCGCACCTAGGTGGTTTGATTTCTGGAGTTTTGATTTCGTTATTCTTGTTAGCGCCAACGCGTCGCTAAACCAAAACCAATTCCGATAAATCCAAATCCAACCAACATATTCCAGGATCCGATATTTGGAATTGGATAAAGGGTTTGGGTGACATAGAAAATCACAATCCAGAATAGGCCGACTAGGAAGCTGGCCACCATGGTCGGCGCAAGCCAACGAGGGGATTCTTGCGGGCCTTCGAAAGATTCAATCTCAGGATGCTCTGATTTATAGGCGCGATCTGCTTGAACCTTCTTGCGAATTCGTGACTTTGGCATGTGCGCAAGTTTAGCGGAATAATTCAAGGGTGCGAATTCTGGTAGTCGACAATTACGACTCCTTTGTATTTAACCTGGTTCAGTATCTTGGCCAGTTAGGTGCAGAGTGTGTGGTGGTGCGTAACGATGAAATTTCGGTGAGCGAAGCAGATAATTTCGATGGCGTTTTGATATCTCCCGGCCCTGGCATACCAGAAGAGGCAGGCATCTCGATGGAGATGATCCGTTATTGTGCGGATCGGAAAATTCCATTGTTTGGCGTCTGTCTTGGCCATCAAGCAATCGCAGCAGTTTTTGGGGCGGTGGTATCTCGCGCACCCGAGTTGTTACATGGAAAGACTTCGCAAGTTCATCACAAACAAAGTGGAGTTTTTACAGAGATCCCATCTCCCTTTACTGCAACTAGATATCACTCATTGGCGGTAGAGCGAGAGACTGTTCCGTCAGAGTTAGAGATTACAGGTACAACCGAGAGCGGAGTTGTCATGGCGCTTCGCCATAAGACTTTACCAATCGAAGGCGTGCAATTTCATCCAGAATCAGTTTTAACAGAACACGGACATTTGATGTTGGCAAATTGGCTTGCAGCGTGTGGCGATAAGGATGCTAGATCCCGCGCAGTTGGTTTATCCCCAGTGGTAGGAAAGCGCTAAAAAGATTTCTACGGTTTATTTATAGTTACGGTAACTTGCGAACCAATCTGTTGTTGCGCCCCCGGCTCAGGTGCTTGCGCTAAGACCACACCGACAGGTTGATTGGCATCATATGAGTAAATACTCTTCATTAAAAAGCCTGATTGGATAAGGGTAGTAAGTGCTTGAATCTCACTTTGACCGACCAAATCTGGGACTGCGATATTTCCATTTGCGATCTGTAAAGTAACTCCGGAACCTGCAGAGATCGTGGATCCACCGATTGGATCAACAGAGAGCACGGTGCCAATTGTTTTATCGCTAGGTACCGCCTCGATTGCAGAAACTGTAAGTCCGGCGGCAGCTAGCGCTACTCGCGCATCAGTTAATGAGAGTCCAACTAAATCTAATGGAACGGTGGTATCACCTGGCCCATCGCTAATTGTGATGGTTACAACCGATCCACGTTTTACCCTTGAAGTAGCAAGTGGATCTTGAGAGGCCACGCGATCGATTGGAATTGTGGAGTCATGCGCCCGATTTACAACTACTTTGAAAGCTCCAAGCTGCGTGCTGGCATCTATCTCTGTTAGTCCAACCACATTTGGAACTTCAACACCAGTGATTGTGGTTTCGGAGTTAAGAGCTAACGCACCTACTCCAATTAAACCCAGCGCAAGTACCGCAGCTACCGCCTGCCAAACCCTATTCTTCTTTTTCTTAGTTCTTACGATCTCGGTGGTAATTGTCTGCCCAGTTTTGATTCGGTGCAGATCTGCCAGCATGGTGTTGGCATCTTGGTAGCGATTTGCTGGATCTTTAGCCATGACTACCGATAGAAAGTGATCAAACTGCGGATCTACATTTGGATTTACTTTGCTTGGCGGTATTAGCTCGCTAGAGACATGCTGAAAAGCAATTGAAACTGGAGTATCACCAATAAATGGCGGACGCCCAGTTAGCATCTCATAAAGCACGCAGCCCACCGAATATAGATCGCTACGACTATCTGCAATCTCACCACTTGCTTGCTCTGGAGATAGATATTGAGCAGTACCAACCACATTCCAAGTTGCAGTCATAGTGGCACTGACATCATCTAGCGCTCTAGCAATGCCAAAATCCATCACCTTCACATCACCATGATCTGTAATCATGATATTTCCAGGTTTGATATCGCGATGCACGATGCCATTGGCATGTGAATATGCCAACGCTTGCAAGATTCCTTCAATTATTTGGATTGAGGTCTTGGTATCTATCGGCCCGGTAATTAACTCCCGTAGCGTCTGTCCTTGCAATAACTCCATCACTATGTAAGGAGCTGGGCTCTCCCCGCTATCAAACACGGCCACAATGCCGGGATGGCTTAAACCCGCCGCCGCCAAAGCCTCTTTTCGAAATCTGGTTACAAAAGTCTGTTCACGATTGAGATCGCTACGAAGTACCTTTACTGCGACTTCCCGTTTTAATTTACGATCTTTGGCAATGAATACATCGGACATCCCACCAGCGCCAATTAAGGCACCGATCTCATATCTATCTCCAAATACCGTCATTTGGCCGCACCAATAAAGGAAGTAGGTGTATCGCCGCTTCCGACTTCAGCGACCACAATCGTCACATTATCTGGCGCGCCACGTTCGTAAGTTAATGAAATCAAGTTATCGATAGCATCGGCGCTATCAAGTTCGGCTTTGATTTCATCATTAGAAACCACCGTGTTTAATCCATCGCTACAGAGAAGGAATTTATCGCCAGGTTTCACATCGTAGGCAATCAGTAGTGGAGTGATATTGCCTTGCCCCATAAATACATTGGTTAATACCGATCTTTGCGGATGAATTGCAGCCTCGGCCTCAGTGATCGCACCAGAATCAATTAGCTCCTGTACCACCGAATGGTCCTTGGTCAATTGGGTAAATTCCTGGCCACGCAATCGGTAAGCTCTTGAATCCCCGGCGTGTAGCACATATATCTGCTCTCGATATAACGCTAGTGCAGTCAAAGTGGTACCCATACCTGCTAATCGATCATTTGCCTCAGCGGTTGCATTGATTTCGTGATCGACATCTAACAAAGATGTCATCAAGAAATCTTCAAGTGATTCAGGATCCATCTCATTGTTGTTAAGCAAAGGAAGTATTTGCGCCAAAGTGGTGATTGCAACTTTGGATGCAACTTCGCCACCTGCATGTCCGCCCATACCATCTGCAACTGCAATCAATACGCCATTTATAAGCGCAGAATCTTCATTTCCATTACGATGCAGTCCAACTTCACTGCGACCCTCAGCGATAAACCGAGCAGCAATACTCTGCTTCATGCGCCTTAGCCTACGGGTAGAATTCGCAGGTGAGTAAATACGCCTATCTTGGACCAGCTGGAACCTTCACTGAAGGTGCGCTACGTACTATTACTGGCGGTTCAGATCAAACGATTCCTTGCTCCAATGTCACTGCCGCTTTAGATATGGTCCGAGAGCGCAAAGCAGATTTTGCACTGGTACCGATTGAAAACTCGGTAGAGGGTGTAGTCGCTCGTACCTTAGATGAATTAGCGTCCGGTGATCCATTAACCATCGTTGGCGAAGTCCTGCTCCAGGTTACTTTTGCTTTAATGGTGCGAGATGAGAAGGTGGAGATCAAGACGATCGCAACCCACCCGCATGCCGAAGCGCAATGCCGGAAGTTCATCGCAAAGCATTACCCAAATGCCGAAATTATTAGCGCCAATTCAACAGCCGCTGCCGCAGCCGCTTTAGCAAAAGGTGAATTCGATGCAGCCATTGGCGCAGAGGTAGCTGCAGAACAATATGGACTTAAAGTCATAGATAAGAACATCGGAGATTCCGATCAAGCGGTAACCAGATTCGTATTGGTCTCAAAGCCAGGGACCATTCCAGCTCCCACCGGATTTGATCGCACCTCGCTCGCTGCTTTTATCGGGATCGACCATGCAGGTGCATTACTTGAAGTGCTAACTGAATTTGCAGTACGCGGAGTGAATCTAACCTTTATTCAATCAAGGCCGACCGGTCGCGAACTGGGCCACTACCACTTCATCATCGACGCTGAAGGACATATAAACGATGCCCGAGTCGGCGATGCGCTGATGGGTCTACGTCGAATCTGTGAAGATGTCAGATTCTTAGGTTCATATCCTCGTGCAGATAAAGTTGCTCCAACCACCACCAAATCATCTAGCGACCAAGCTTTCCAAGATTCCAATAATTGGTTATCCGAAATTAGAAAGGGGCGCGCCACATGATTGATATCAAGTTAATCCGCGAAAATCCGGAACTTGTTAAATCATCGCAACGTGGACGCGGTGAGGACGAATCAATCGTCGACAGGTTATTGGAATTAGATAGTAAAAGGCGCGATGCCATCGCCACCTTTGAAGCGCTACGCGCCGAGCAGAATACGCTCTCGAAGTCAGTAGGTTCGGCTAAAGGCGACGAGAAGAACGCGCTATTAGAGAACGCCAAGGCTTTAGCAGCAAAAGTCAAAGAGGCCGATAGTAAGCGCGCAGATATTGAAGCGCAGACCAACGAGGTAGCCAAGCTACTTTCAAATGTCTTGGATCCAGATGCACCAATTGGTGGCGAAGCAGATTTCAAGATTATCGAGCATGTTGGTACGCCACGAAATTTCGATTTCGAACCAAAGGATCATGTCGAACTTGGTAAGTTGCTTGGCGCAATCGATACCGAACGTGGCGCCAAAGTCGCAGGCGCTCGCAGTTATTACTTGACTGGAGCTGGCGCCATGCTGGAATTGGCGTTAGTTAACTATGCCATTTCTCAAGCAACCAAAGCTGGATTCATTCCAGTTATCCCACCAGTATTAGTTAATCCAGCAGCGATGGAAGGTACTGGATTCCTAGGTCAAGCAGCTGAAAATGTTTATCACATCGAAAAAGATGATGTGTATTTAGTAGGAACTTCGGAAGTTCCTTTAGCTGCTTATCACATGGATGAAACCATCGAGGCTGCAAAGTTACCGCTTCGCTATACCGGTTACTCACCATGTTTTCGCCGTGAGGCAGGTTCTTACGGAAAAGATACGCGTGGAATCATTCGAGTACACCAATTCGAAAAAGTAGAGATGTTCATCTTCTGTAAGCCAGAGGATGCCAAGGCCGAGCACCAGAGATTGTTGCAATGGGAGAAGGATTTCCTAAATGCCATGGAACTTCCTTATCGCGTCATCGATATCGCATCTGGAGATCTCGGCTCATCTGCCAATAGAAAATTTGATATTGAAGCTTGGATTCCCACTCAAAACGCGTATCGCGAGGTAACCAGTACCTCTAATTGCACAGAGTTCCAAGCGCGTCGATTAAATATTCGCCTAAAAGATGAGAATGGCACCAGGCCACTTGCCACTTTAAATGGCACTTTGGTGGCAGTACCACGCATGATTGTCGCGATTTTGGAGAACAATCAAAATGCCGATGGTTCTGTGAATGTACCGAAAGCGCTCCAGCCATTTATTGGCAAAGAGAAATTTGAAGTTATCTAAATGAGTTCAAAGTGAGTTATCGACCGAAACTTATCGCGACCGATTTAGATGGGACTATTTGTCCGCACGATAAACCAATTTCACAGCGGACCATTGCTACCTTAACTCGCGCTCATGATTTAGGGATAAAGGTATTTTTCGTAACTGGCCGACCTCCACGATGGATGGGCCAGATCAAAGAGGCTTTTAACTTTGGCCAAGCAATCTGTAGCAATGGTGGCATTCTTTGGGACCTACAAGGTGAAAAAGTTTTAGAGGAGTGGCGAATCTCCCCAACTGATATGCGCGAGACGGTGATTCGTCTGCGTAAAGCTTTGACTGAAGCGCACTTTGCATTTGAAAATCATGGCGATTTCCGCCGCGAAAAGAAATATGTAGCGCGTTGGGATTTGGGTGTCGATGAAAACGGGGTCGATGACATTTTGGATCACACCCAAAACGGCGCAGTGAAATTGCTGGTCCGTGGTTCGGATAAATTATTTAATTCTGATGAGATGTTAGATGTCGCCAAACGAGTAGTTGGTGACATCGTGACGGTTACACATTCAAATCCTTGGGAATCACTATTGGAAATCAGTGCGCACGGAGTTTCTAAGGGTGACGTTTTGGCGATACTTTGTGAGCGAATGCAGATCGATCGTGAGGATGTGGTTGCATTTGGTGATAATCCAAATGATTTCTCGATGTTGGAATTTGCGGGGCGCTCATACGCGATGAGTGATGGACACGCTGACGGAATTAAATATGCAACTGCTTCTGCACCTCCATGTGATGAAGATGGCGTTGCACAGGTGGTGGAAGAGCTTTTGAATTTGCCTGTCCGTAGCTGACAGATATAAATTACGCCACGGAGGGCTCGCATAGCGGCCGAGTGCACCGGTCTTGAAAACCGGCAGGTGAAAGCCTCGTGGGTTCAAATCCCACGCCCTCCGCTGCTAATTGAGTAGGCGCGTGACTAAACCCACGCGCTTTTGGCTACTCTCAGATAGAAGTTATTTAAGCGAAAGAGCAGACTTAGCCCCGTACTTATCTCTCACGGAGGCTAGTAAATGGCAGGAGTTTTCTCCCCAGGTCGCGCCAAGATAGATGTAAAAACGCTTCGCACCGATCGTTGGTGGTTGCAACCTACGATTACGGTTGCAGTTTTGGGCCTGTTCGTCATCTATGCAACATTTCGCGCATTTGAAGGCAAGCATTATTTCTATGAGCCTTTGATCTCCCCATTCTATTCACCATGTTTATCAACTAGTTGTGTAGAAGGTGCATCACTCTTTGGCCAACCTTTTGGCACTATCGTGCTATTTGGAATGGCGGTATCACCTGCGCTATTTATTTTGATCTTCCCACTTGGCTTTCGTATGACTTGCTATTACTACCGCAAGGCTTACTACCGCTCATTCTGGCAATCACCACCTGCATGCGCAGTGGCAGAACCACATAAGTCTTATAGCGGTGAAACTAAAGCTCCTTTGATAGTTCAAAATAGCCATCGCTACTTCTTCTTCATCGGAATGGTTTTCAATCTCATTCTTACCTACGATGCGATTTTGGCATTTAGGAACCATGAAAAAGAGTGGGGCCATATGTCGGTAGGCACATTGGTCTTGGTCATGAATGCGGTCCTACTCTGGGGCTATTCATTATCTTGCCACTCCTGTCGCCATACAGTTGGTGGCCGTCTACGTAATTTCTCAAAGCACCCACTTCGCTACAAGATGTGGACTTGGGTCTCGAAATTAAATGAGAAGCACCAAAACTTCGCTTGGGTCTCACTATTTGGCGTGGCCTTCGCTGATTTCTATGTCCGCCTCGTTGCCAGTGGCACGATTACCGATTTCTATTTCTTCTAAAGGTGGTGCCGAAAATGCAACGATATAAATATGACGTCGTAATCATCGGCGCTGGTGGCGCAGGGCTTCGAGCCGCAGTTTCAGCGCGTGAAGCAGGGCTCTCTGTAGCCATCATCTGTAAGTCACTCTTTGGAAAAGCGCATACTGTGATGGCTGAAGGTGGCGCTGCAGCTGCGATGGGAAATGTAAACGATAAAGATAATTGGCAGGTCCACTTCCGCGACACCATGCGCGGCGGTAAATTCTTAAATCACTGGCGCATGGCAGAGCTACATGCCAAAGAGGCCCCAGAGCGAATTTGGGAGCTTGAATATTGGGGCGCGTTATTTGATCGCACCAAAGAGGGAAAGATCTCGCAACGTAACTTTGGTGGACACGAATATCCACGTTTAGCGCATGTCGGTGATCGCACTGGCCTTGAACTAATTCGCACCATGCAACAACGAATCGTTGCGATGCAACAGGCAGATAAGAAGGAGTTCGGCGATTACGAACATAAGATCAAAGTCTTCCAAGAGCTAACCATCACCGATATCTTGAAAGATAACGGCAAAGTATCCGGTGCCTATGGTTATTGGCGAGAAAGTGGCGATGAAGTTCTATTCGAATCATCTGCAGTGGTGTTAGCAACCGGTGGTATCGGGAAATCTTTCAAAGTTACTTCCAATTCCTGGGAAGGTACTGGCGATGGCCATGCACTGGCATTGAAAGCCGGTGGCCGACTAAAAGATATGGAATTCGTACAGTTCCATCCCACCGGAATGGTCTGGCCACCTTCAGTGCGCGGAATCTTGGTTACCGAATCGGTCCGTGGTGATGGTGGTGTGCTCCGTAATTCAAATGGCGAACGCTTCATGTTCAACTACATCCCTGAAGTCTTCAAAAAACAGTATGCAGATAATGAGGCAGAGGCAGATCGTTGGTATAAAGATCAAAATAACAATCGCCGTCCACCAGAGTTGTTGCCACGCGATGAAGTGGCGCGTGCGATTAATACTGAAGTTAAAGCAGGTCGTGGCACCCCACGTGGTGGTGTCTATTTGGATATTTCAACTCGCCTTCCAGCTGAAGAGATCAAGCGTCGTTTACCTTCGATGTGGCATCAGTTCTACGAATTGGCAGGCGTTGATATCACCAAGGAACCAATGGAAGTTGGTCCAACTTGCCACTATGTAATGGGTGGCATTGATGTAGATCCAGATACCGGGGCAGCGGTTGGAGTGCCAGGTTTATTTGCTGCTGGAGAAGTTGCGGCAGGTTTGCATGGTTCTAATCGTTTAGGCGGCAACTCACTGTCAGATTTGTTGGTATTCGGTCGTCGTGCAGGCGATGGGGCTGCTGCATATGTAAAAGCAAATGGCGCAAATCCACCATCAGAGCAGGTAGTGAACAAGGCATCGGATTACTTGAACTCTCCATTTAAAAATAGCGCTGGTGAAAATCCATATGCCATTCATGCAGATTTACAACAGACCACCAATGATCTTGTCGGCATCATCCGCATCAAAGGTGAACTCGAAGAGTCACTACAGAAGATTGCCGATTTACGTAAACGTGCAGCTAATTCCAAAGTAGAAGGTGGCCGAAGCTTCAATCCAGGTTTCCACCTAGCGCTTGATTTGGATAACATGTTATTGGTTTCAGAATCAATCGCACGAAGCGCGCTACAACGAGAAGAATCTCGTGGCGGTCATACTCGAGAAGATTTCCCGAAGATGGATCCAAGCTGGCGCCAAGTAAATTCAATTTCTACTTGGAATGGCAATCAGGTCACTGTGGCCAAAGAACCTTTGCCATCAATCCCACAAGAACTTGCAGCGCTATTCGAGCTAGATGAGTTGAAGAAGTATTTGACTGAGGCAGAATTAAGTAACTACGGGGGTGCCAAGTGAGTCGCATTATGAATTTCCGCATCTGGCGCGGAGATAAGAATGATGGTGGCCTTAAGGATGTACAGGTCGAAGTCAACGAAGGCGAGGTGGTCCTAGATGTAATTCACCGCGTACAAGCAACCCAAATGGGCGATTTAGCAGTTCGATGGAATTGCAAAGCGGGTAAGTGTGGATCTTGCTCCATGGAGATCAACGGTAAGCCACGCCTTGCTTGCATGACTCGTATGAGTAACTTTGACGAGAGTGAAACCGTCACAGTTACACCGCTTCGTGCATTCCCAGTAATCCGCGATTTGGTAACCGATGTCTCGTTTAACTACGAGAAAGCGCGTGAAATCCCATCCTTTACTCCACCGGCAGATGCCAAGCCCGGCGAATTGCGTATGGAGCAAGTGGATATCGAACGTAGCCAGGAATTTCGTAAGTGCATCGAGTGCTATCTATGCCAGAGCGTTTGCCATGTAATCCGTGACCATGAAGAGAATAAAAAGAACTTCTCTGGTCCACGTTATCTGATGCGGATGGCGGAGCTTGATATGCACCCACTAGATCAACGTCGCGATCGCAAAGACTTAGCGCAAGAAGAGCATGGTCTAGGTTTCTGCAATATCACTAAGTGCTGCACAGAAGTCTGTCCAGAACACATCAAGATCACCGATAATGCTTTGATTCCTCTCAAAGAGCGCGTAGTCGATATGAAATACGATCCAATCCGCTGGTTGGGTTCAAAGATCTTGAAACGCGAAGATATCAAGCAGAATTAGCCCATGAAGTTGATTATTCGTTGGGCCACTTTAACGGCGGCATTTTGGGTGGCCACCCTATTTATTAGCGGCATCAAGATTGATGGTGGCGTGAAGACTTACTTTTGGGTCGCGTTGCTCTTTGGATTAATAAACGCGCTGTTAGGTTCGATTATCAAATTGATTACCCTGCCATTTACCTTGCTCTCCTTTGGCGCTTTTCTGGTGATTATCAATGCCGCCATGCTCCAATTAACAGATCGCTGGAGCGATAAATTGAGTGTTGATAATTTCTGGTCCGCGATTTTTGCATCACTGATTATTAGCGTCGTAAGCGGAGTCCTAAGAAAGGTTCTACCTAACTAACTGCCATAATTCAACCTATGTTGATGGTTGCGATTGGTGGAGTAATCGGCTCACTTTTTCGTTATCTTCTAAATGAACTTTTAGGCTCTGATCAATATGGAGTTCTAGCCGCCAATGTAATTGGGGTAGCCGTTGCAGCTTTTGTCGTGGTCTATTGCACCAATCACCCGAGTGCAAATCTCAGACACCTACTACTTCCAGGTTTCTGTGGTGGGTTAACCACTTTTTCTTCAGCAATTTTGCTCACTGAGCAAGTTGGCTTTATTTATCGAATGGAGACATTGGCTTTAAGCGCATTGGTAATCACCGTTGCCATCCCTATCGCTCGGAAGATCTTCGAGCCCCAATTATGAATTTATTACTTTTTTCAGTTGGCGCTGCGCTTGGTACGCCAATTAGGTTTTGGCTAGATAATTATTTTCGACCAAGGTATCAATTACCAGTCGGAATCATGATTGCAAATGTAATTGGCTCCTTTGCAATTGGATTTATAGCAAGCGCTCCTGTAGAGGGTAGTGAATATTTACTTTTGGGATTCTGTGGCGCGCTCACCACCTGGTCCACATTCATTGTGGATCTCTATTTAGGTTATAAAAATCGTAAATTCCAAGAAATAACCCTTAATTTACTGCTCTCTTTGGCTCTTGGATTCGCCGCATTTATCTTGGGAAAATCTTTGATTTAAATCTTGATTTGTAGCCAAGTTACAGATATTTTCGTCAAATGAATCAGAAACCTGTAAAGCTGTCCGACTTCGGTATAACTGAAGAATTTGGATATATGCAAGAAGTCGATCCGGTCAGACATCTTGGACCAGAGAACTCAGCATGGGATGAGATGGCTACCAATCTGCCCAAATATTTAATGTGTGATGACTTTCGAGAGCGTGTAAAGAAATTACCTAAATTTGAGGTGGCAGCGCTAAAAAGTGAAGGCGAAATCAGACGGGCTTTCTTAGCAATCAGCTACATCGGCATGGCTTATCAATGGTCTAGCAATGATGCGGCGCATTCAATTCCGGAAGTTTTGGCAAAGCCCTGGTATGAAGTCGGAAAGTTAGTAGGCCGGCCGCCGATATTAAGTTACAGCTCGTATTCAATCGATAACTGGTATCGCATCGATCCAAAAGGTCCCATCGAATGTGGAAATATCGCATTACTGCAATGTTTCCTTGCCGGCCAGGATGAAGAGTGGTTCATAATCATTCATATTGATATCGAGAAGAAAGCTGGCCGTGCGTTAAAGGCTATTGAAGAGGCGCAACATGCAGTTGTTGCAAAAGATAGCGCAGCCTTAAATAGCGCCATGATCAAGATGCGTGATTCAATCAAAGCGATGTATGACGTATTAGCGCGCATGCCAGAGAAGTGTGATCCATATGTATATTTCCATAGAGTTCGTCCATATATCTTTGGCTGGAAGAACAACCCATCGCTTCCAAATGGTGTGGTTTATGAAGGTTTGTCTGAGCTAAAAGGTGAAGGCATGAAATACCGAGGCGAGACTGGTGCGCAAAGTGCAATTGTTCCGGCGCTTGATGGCGCTTTAGGAATCGAACACGAACGTGATGAACTTCGGGATTATTTGATGGAGATGCGCCAATACATGCCACCAAAACATGTCCAGTTCATCGAAGCCGTTGAGAGCGGCCCAAGTATTCGAAACTATCTACTTGAAACTAACGATGAAGCTACAGTCAAAGTTTTCAATGAGTGTGTGCAGCTATTGGCAGATTTCCGAGCGTTACACCTTGAATATGCAGGTCAATATATTCACGCACAAGCTCAGAAGACGCCCGGTAATCCATCAGCTGTAGGCACAGGTGGAACTCCATTTATGATCTATCTTCGGAAACATCGTGATGAGACCCGAAACCAACCGGTGGCTGAGCGTAAATAACCAAAAAATGAGTTGATGGCGTAAAGTTCTGCCACGTGCGCTTTATAAATCAACCCACGTATGACCTGACATATGACGATGTCTTCATGGTCCCAAGCAGATCCGAACTTTCAAGTCGATTGGAAGTGGATCTAAGTAGTACCGATAACACTGGTACCCATATTCCGTTAGTTGTGGCGAATATGACCGCAATTGCCGGACGGAGAATGGCTGAAACGGTTGCGCGACGTGGTGGTTTGGTAGTTATTCCACAAGACGTTCCTTATATCGTAGTTAAAGATGTGATTCATTGGGTAAAAAGTCGCCATACACTCTTTGATACCCCAATAACTTTAGCGCCAACTCAAACTGTGGCAGATGCCGCTTCGTTACTGCACAAAAGGGCGCATGGCGCAATTGTGATCGTCGAAGCCAATAAACCCATTGGAATTGTGACCGAAGAGGATCTAAATAACGTAGATCGATTCACTCAATTGCAACAGGTAATGAGTAAAGAGCTAACGACAATGCCGGATTCATTGAATCCACATCAAGCTTTTGATTTCTTATCCGAAAATCGTAGATCGCTTGCGCCAGTTGTGAGTTCCAATGGTGAGCTAGTTGGAGTAATCACCAAGACTGGTGCGCTTCGAGCCACGCTTTATCAACCGGCAGTTGATAAGAACGGCAAGTTACTGATTGCTACTGCAGTAGGAATCAATGGCGATGTGGCACAGAAAGCTGCCAAATTGGTCGAAGCTGGCGCAGATGTGATTGTCGTGGATACTGCACACGGACATCAGAAGAAGATGATCGAGGCGCTGCAGGCAATAAAAACTTTAAATTTAGGAGTTCCAGTCGTTGCAGGAAATGTGGTGACCGCTGAAGGTGTGCGTGATCTCATTGAAGCTGGCGCAGATATCATCAAAGTCGGGGTTGGTCCTGGCGCAATGTGTACAACGCGTATGCAGACAGGGGTTGGACGCCCGCAATTTTCAGCAGTCTTAGAGTGCGCAATCGAAGCGAAGAGATTAGGCAAAAGTGTTTGGGCAGATGGTGGAGTGCGCCATCCACGAGATGTCGCGTTAGCACTTGCGGCTGGCGCAGCACAGGTAATGATCGGCTCTTGGTTTGCCGGTACCTATGAATCTCCAGGAGATTTAAAGACAGATGTAAATGGCCGCGCCTACAAAGAATCTTTTGGTATGGCCTCAAAGCGGGCAGTAAATGCACGCACCTCCGCTGAAGATGCATTTGAACGCGCACGTAAATCGCTCTTCGAAGAGGGAATCTCATCATCAAAGATGTACTTAGATCCAATTCGTCCTGGCGTTGAGGATTTGATTGATGAGATCATCGCCGGTTTACGTAGTTCATGTACCTATGCTGGTGCAAGAAACTTAACTGAATTTTCAGAGCGTGCAGTTATTGGTGTGCAATCAGCATCAGGATATGCCGAAGGTAGACCGCTAAATAGTTCTTGGAGAGATTAGTACTGAAGCCATCCAGCTTTCAATCTCATCTGGATGGCGGGGTAATTTCTCAGACAAATTGATACATCCATCTTTGGTGATCACTACATCATCTTCGATTCGAATTCCTATTCCGCGATAATCAGGCGGGAAGAGTTCGTCATCAGGTTGGATATATAAACCCGGCTCGATCGTGATTACCATGCCAGCTTCCAGCGGCCCCATATAAACATCATGTTTTGCATACGCACAGTCATGTACATCTAATCCCAACATGTGGCTGACTCCATGCAAAGTCCAGCGGCGATGGTAGCCATTTTGTGGCTCTAAAGATTCAGCTGCGCTCACTGGTAGTGCACCAAGTTTCTCAAGCCCAACTGCTAAAACTTCCTGGCAGGCACGATTGATATCAGCGATCTTCGCGCCGGCCTTGGCCGCAGCAAACCCAGCTTTTTGTGCGTTATATACCAACATATATAACTCACGCTGCGCATGTGTAAATTTTCCATTTACTGGAAGAGTGCGCGTGATATCTGCCGTGTAGTAGGAATCCATCTCGATTCCAGCATCGATCAGAATCAAATCGCCATTTTTAACAGCGCCATCATTACGATTCCAATGTAAGACGCAGGCATGTGAACCGGATGCAGCGATGGTGTTGTAACCGAGATCGTTGCCCTCTGCCCTGGCTCTGGCATAGAAAGCGCCTTCTACGATGCGCTCACCACGCGGGTGTTTGGTTGCCTCTTGAAAAACTTTAACCATATCTTCAAATCCACGACTGGTTGCATCTACAGCCTTCTGCAATTCATCAATTTCATAATTATCTTTAATGAAACGTTGTGAAGAGGTAAATTCAAGTAACTCGGCATCGCGCTCATGCTCTGCGATTAATTTATCTACCTTTGGGTCTTCATCCCTAATGGTTACTGTTGGTTTCTTATCGGAGAAGAGTTTGGCTAGATCTTCGACATTTCGACATTCGATTTGATACCGCTTGTTGGCATCATCGGTTGTATAGCGACGGCCCACCCATAACTCTCCATACTTAGCATCACGATAGAAAGCATCAGTATCTCTAGTTGATCTAGGTTTAATAAAGAGTATGGGATCATGGGACTCGCCATTTGGCTCAAGAACCAAGACTGCATCTGGATTGGCTTCTACGCCTTGCACACCGGTGTGATAAGCAAATGCTGAGTGTGGTCGATATAGATAGTAGCAATCATTACTTCTTACTTTATCTACTCCCGAAGGTAAAACTATTCGTAGCCCTTTAAATGCAGCGCTCAAGACATTACGTCGCTCAATGCAGTTTTTAACAACCGGGCTAATTCCAAGATCAGATAACGGAATATCTGCCCAGTTATTCTTCATGAAGTTGGCATAGGCTTCTGAAGGCGCAGTGTCATGGACGCGTTTGGCTTTTTCGCTCATTTGATAAGAATACTTCTTATAATTACATTCATGGAAGCCAATAATCAGATGCCTTGTGATTTCTGCGATCGCCCCTATGATCCAGTCGCAACTCGTTGGTTATGCCCACATTGCCACATGAAAAATAATTGTTGCGATGGCGCACCATGCCCAGTTCCGATGATAAAAACGATTAATTCAGGCGAAAAGTAAGCCAAGATTCTTAGGCAAAATCCTGGGTAAATTCCTGAGGTAAACTGCGCTCTACTGGAGACGTCGCATAGCCCGGTCTAGTGCGCCTCACTGCTAATGAGGTTGACCCCTAAAGGGTCTCGGAGGTTCAAATCCTCTCGTCTCCGCTCAAGTCCTGATAAGTCTTAATTAAAGAGAATGGATTTCGATGTCACTTCCTGGAAATGAGATGCTCAGAGAGATCTCTGAGATTCCAGAGGTGCTGAAATCTTTAAGCAATCAGATTGCAGAAGATTCAAAAGCAAAGTCGTTATTCGAAGAGCATAATTTCAAATCTGTAGTGATTTTGGCTCGTGGTACCTCAGATAACGCAGCACATTTTTTAAAGTACTTAATTGAGTTAAAAATGGGGCTACCAGTTGCATTGGCATCTCCATCGATTGCCACCATGTATGAGGCTAGATTGCAATATCAAGGAACTTTGTTGGTTGCGATAAGTCAGAGTGGCCAATCGTTAGATCTAATCTCTTTCGCCAAAGCTGCCAAGGCTGGCGGCGCCTATGTGCTCTCTATTACCAATGATTCCAAATCTCCTTTGGCAGAGCTATCTGACCATCACATCTTTATCGGCGCTGGACTGGAGCTTGCGGTGCCAGCAACCAAGAGCTATGCCGGCCAGATCATGGCTGCATATTTGTTAACTCTGCATTGGAGCAAAAACCCCGTAGAAACCGATGAAATTATTAAAGGTGCTAAACATTTTGTGGATGATAAAACTAATTATCAAGCATTCGCAAAGGAATTAGATATAAATAGGCCAATTTATGTTCTGGGTAGAGGTTTCTCTTATCCAAATGCCAAGGAATTTGCACTCAAACTCCAGGAAACTTGCTTGGTCCCAGTGCAGGGAATGTCCTCTTCAGATTTTATGCATGGACCAATCGCTTCGCTAAATGAAACTTCCCAAGTTATATTTATTGCCCCAGAGCATCTGCCGGTAGATTCATTTGGCGATGTGCCAAAGAAAGTAAGGGCAATCACTGGGAAATTGTTTTGGATAGGTAGTGGCAAATTAGCTGAAGCTGGCGATATCGTCTTATCTGGCCTTGCTTTATCGTCCGAAATCACGGCATCAATTTCGGATATCGTCGCCTTTCAAAAGGTGACACATTATTTAGCAACATCGAATGGTTTAGATCCCGATAGCCCCCGAGGCTTGAACAAAGTAATTATCACCCGCTAGCCGACTGAACTTCGGTATGGGATGATTTATTTATGGCCATCCAAACTCGCAAACACAAGCATGTTGAGCTGCGAGAAAAATTACAAATCAAATTTGCAAAGCTAAAGCCAAATTCTCAAATTCCTTCAGTTAGACAATTAGCTACTAACTACGAAGTTTCACCAATGACTGTGCGCCAAGCGTTGGCGTCTTTGCAAGCGGATGGATTTATTTATACGGTGCCAGGAAGTGGAACTTACGTCTCGGGTGAAAAACTCGCTAAACGATTGGTGTTCGTTTCTTTCTCTGAAGAGATTCGTGAAAAAGGGATGAAGCCGACTTCTAAGATATTAAAAGCTGAGAAAGTCACAGTTACAAATAAGAAGCTTGCA
>JBJTHJ010000107.1:0-3399 GCA_046094385.1 Candidatus Nanopelagicaceae bacterium | reverse complement strand
CGTTGGAATGGGCGGTGCAATACCCAGATCGTGTCGGAGGGATTTGCACAATCGGTAGCTCTGCAGTGGCTACTGGAGATCAAATTGGAACGGTTTATACCCAGGTACATGCGATAAAGGCAGATCCAAATTTTAATAATGGAGATTATTACGATCAGCCAATCGGGCCAATTGCGGGGATGGGTATTGCCCGACGAATTGCGCATCTAACATTTAGAACTGAGATTGAGATGGATATGCGCTTTGGTCGCGAATTGCAAGGTGATGACACCGGCAGATATGCCGTTGAGTCTTACCTTGATCACCAGGCCGATAAATTGGCGGCGAGGTTTGATGCCAATACCTACATAATCTTGGGCGAGGCGATGAATAGCCATGACATTGGTCGCGATCGGGGCGGGGTGGCTTTGGCGCTATCGAAGATCAAAGTTCCAGTGATGGTGGTCTCGATTGATACCGATCGCCTCTTCCCACCGCGCTTGCAGCAGGAGCTTGCCGAATTAACCCCAGCTTCCAAGCTAGAGATTCTGAGTTCGCCCTTTGGCCATGATGGATTCCTGGTGGAATCAGAGGCCATGGGAGCGCTACTTCGCCACTCCATTGATCACGCCGAGGGCGCTCACAGACATTCGTGAAGGCACGAAGAAAAGTGAGTGAGAAAAAGCTCTGAATAGCTCTTTTTCGAGCTCAGCTTTTCGAAGTGCCTTTTTGGGAAACCTGTGAACGCCCGATACAATTACGCAATCGCAATCGCTCGCTTGCTAGACCCCTAGGCAAGGCGAGAGGTAGGTAAAAAACAATCAAAGGATAAATGTGGCTGTTACTCGCGCGCCTAAAAGTAAGGGCAAATCGGCAAAGTCGGCTAAGTCAACTAAGTCGACTAAGTCAACTGAGTCAATTAAGAAAGTTTCAAAGCCTGCCAAAGCTAGTAAATCTAGCAAAGCTCTGAAGGCTGGCAAGAAGCCAGCTGCCAAGAAAGCGCCAGCCAAAAAGATCGAAGTAAAGATTCCTCTAAAGAAGGAGCTAACCGCTGCAGATGTAAAGCAGATCCTGGATGCTCGCGAATTGGTAGAGCGTCAAAAGGTGGTTTTAGCAGAGCTAGAAAAACGCGGCGTTAAATCCATTCACCGAATTCCAAAGAAAGCCGACAAAGAGTTAGTCGATGAGGCTAAAGCGCTTGAAGTTAGCGTTCCAAAAGTCACTGAGAAGTTAAAGAAGGCCGGTCTTGGTTCGCCTTACCGAATGCTTAAGAATTCCGAGAAAGCTTTAGTTGCTCCTAAGGCAGAACCGTCGTCAGCTGGTACCAGTTCTGATACCAAACAACCAAAGACGGTAATCATCGATGGCGAAGAGGTCGAACTTGTCGAAGAGGAAGATCTAGATTTAAACATCGATGCCATCGATGAGGCGAAAGAGGAAGATAAACCTGAAACTCGTGTCATTAATTTGGCCGACGAAGAGGGTGTTGATGATGGCGAAGGAACTTTCGTACTACGTGACTCCGATGAAGAGAAGGAAGAGGAGCAAGGCCGCTCAGAGCGCGCCAAACTCCGTGGACGCCTTGCCGCAGTTCATTTGATTGCAGAGGCGATACGCGCTAAGGAGAACGATCCTTCAAAGACAGCTCACAAGGCAGATTCCCGCCCACTTACTGCCAAGCAGTTGGAATTGATGATCACTAGCGTTGATCTGACTGAACGTGGCGCGAAGGCGCTAATTGATTCGATCAACGCCACCCCAATCAAGGAATTTAAAGAAGCTCATAAGATCATCGAAGTTACTATGCGCAACATCAAAGTCGAGATGTCGCAGCTGCCACCTGAGCAGACGGTGTTAACAGCTGGCGCTACCGCAGATCCGGTAAAGGATTATCTAAAGCAGATTGGTCGCGTAGCCCTTCTAAATGCCGAACTAGAAGTGGAGTTGGCAACTCGTGTAGAGGCGGGACTTTTCGCAGAGGAGAAGTTAGCTACCGAGAAGAAATTGGATAAGAAGCTAAAGCGTGAACTTGAATGGATCGCAGAAGATGGCCGTCGCGCCAAGAATCACTTGCTAGAGGCTAACTTGCGTCTAGTGGTCTCACTTGCCAAGCGTTATACCGGTCGTGGCATGCTCTTCTTAGATCTGATCCAAGAGGGAAATCTTGGTTTGATCCGTGCAGTAGAGAAGTTCGATTACACCAAGGGTTATAAATTCTCAACCTATGCCACTTGGTGGATTCGCCAAGCGATAACTCGTGCGATGGCAGATCAAGCGCGCACCATTCGTATTCCAGTGCATATGGTTGAAGTGATCAACAAGTTAGCTCGCGTACAGCGCCAGATGTTGCAGGATTTAGGTCGCGAACCGACCCCAGAAGAGTTGGCTAAAGAATTGGATATGACCCCCGAGAAGGTCGTTGAGGTTCAGAAGTATGGTCGCGAACCGATTTCGCTACACACCCCACTTGGTGAAGAAGGGGATTCGGAATTTGGTGATTTGATTGAAGATTCAGAGGCGATCGTGCCAGCGGATGCAGTTGGCTTTACCTTGCTACAAGAGGAGCTCCATAAAGTGATGGATACCTTGTCAGAACGTGAAGCTGGTGTGGTGGCGATGCGCTTTGGGTTAACCGATGGACAACCTAAGACATTAGATGAGATTGGCAAGGTTTACGGGGTAACTCGTGAACGTATTCGCCAGATCGAATCAAAGACGATGTCGAAGTTACGCCATCCATCTCGTAGTCAAGTACTACGCGATTACCTGGATTAATTTACCTGGGTTAATCACGCTCCATAAAGGTTTCTTCGACAATATTCATGATGAAAGCCACCCACTGCTCTTCCTTGACCCCAGTTGGGTTGTAATCATTCACGATTTTGCCCAAGGTGTAGGCCTGAATAAAGGTCGCTAAGGTCTTGGAATCTACATCTGCTCTAAATAAGCCTTTGTTCTTTACCTCTTCAGTCACATCAGCGATCGCATCGGTTAGCCGCTCAGTCTCTTTGCCCATCTGCTTTGCCATACGGGGATTCTCAAAGCAGGCAGCTAAGGCGCGCGCACGCTCTGCTCTTGCTCCTTTGCGATCATCTGATTGGGTGAAGTTAGTTAAGTTCAATAGGGATTCGCGAAGACCCTCTTTGCTCCTGGCGGTTGCGACATTCTTAGTCAAGTAATCGATAGAGGCATCTATCCATTTTGAGTATCTAAATACCTGTGCAGTCTCGACCAACTCTTGAAGATCTTCGAAGTGGTGATACATCGAACCCTTTGAAACGCCAGAGACATCCAAAACTTCTTCCGCCAGAATCTCATTAGGGGCTTTGGCATCGAGCATGCTAACCACTGTCTCAACCAGTAGTCGCTTGGTGAGGTGGAAGCTGTTTAACATGAACCAAATATCGCATATTTATATAT
>JBJTHJ010000106.1:0-12009 GCA_046094385.1 Candidatus Nanopelagicaceae bacterium | reverse complement strand
ACATATTTGATATCAGCTACTTCCACACCTAATCGTGAAAGCCAACCCGGTAGCTGTGGACCAAGTGAATCTCTGACTAAACCATCTTTAGGTAAACCTTCTCTTTGAATCTCATCGCCTAGCAATAAGATGGCAACTTTTGGCTTTTGAAAAACTTCAATCTTGTCGTATCCACTTGCGGCAAGTAATCCAATCGCGCCAGGATTTAATTTGGTCCCAAGATGTATCAGAATCTCATTTAATTTTGCCTCTTCGCCAGCGGGGCGAAAATCCTTACGCAAAGTGGTCTCGCCACTTAATTGATCATCTTTGACCGTTGCTAACTCCCACCGCAAAATTCCAAAAGCACCCTCAGGAATCACCGCACCAGTGGCGATTCCTACTGCTTCGCCAGGATTTAATACCTCCTTGTATGGCTTGCCAGCTTTGATCTCTCCGATGATTTTCCAGGGACCTGTACCTGCTACTGCATAACCATCCATCGCGCTGGTTTCATATGTCGGAAGCTCTACTAATGATTTGGCATCACAAGCGATTACGCGATCTAGCGCTTTTGATATCTCTACCTCTTGCGTTGCAGTTGGCTTGCCAAATTTAGATGCAAACTCACGAGCTTGATCCCAACTTGGTTCCTGTAAGGTCATAGCCCCAATCTACTCTGCAACGCAATAGCCTGTGAAAGCGCTTCTGGAGTATCGATATCGATTAGTAGCTCCGTTTCAACTAGTGGAACCTCATCTACTTTCAATTTTGATGTTAAAGATTTCATGGATTGATTCTCTAAATTCTCATAACTTGCCAATGCTTGATGTAACGCACTGCGTCTATAGAGTCCAGCTAGTGGTTGCATGATGCCTTCTGCATCAAGTGGCAGCGCTGCATCGCTTTGCAAGCTTGCCATCAATTTGGGCAATAACAAAGGGGCAAATGGCATATCGGTTGCAAAGATCGCAACTAACTCTGCGGTGCAATGTGCAATACCGGCACCGATTGCTGCTACTGGACCTGAGTAACTGGGTTCCTCGCGGACATATTTTGCAGCAACTGAACTCTCTGGACCCACAATAATCAATTCGCCACTTGGCAATGCGCCGCACAAAGTCTCTAGTAGCGTTTTACCACCTAACAGCGCTTCGGACTTATCGCTACCAAAACGTCTGTTGGTGCCACCTGTTAGAACTATGAAATTCATCGGAAAGCTTCACGAAGTGGTCTGCGTAAGAAGAAGACGATTGAAATTCCAATGGTTAGCATCACTACCGATAGCGCATAAGCGCGATCGACATCTATATCCAACTCTTGGTAGATCAACATAGTCCAAGTTTGGGTGCTACCAGGTAGCGATCCGGCAAACATCAAAGTCGCACCAAATTCCCCCATCGCTCTGGCCCATGCCAAGATCGCACCGGTGGTAATAGCGCTTCTTGATTGTGGGATCGCAATCTTTTGAAAGAGTTCGTTGCCATCTGCTCGATCTATGATCGCTGCATCTTCGACCTCTTTTGGAAGTTGCCTAAAGTTTGACTCACAGATCAAAACCACAAATGGCAGCCCCACGAAAATACCTGCAAAGACCACAGCGCTCTCTGTAAATGGCATCGCCCAACCGCTAATTTCAAATATGTATCTGCCTAGAAATCCATTTCGACCCATTAAGGAAAGTAAGGCGATACCTGCAACTGTAGGTGGCAGCACAATTGGCGCCAATACCAATGGCCGGATAGCTCCAACCAATCGCCCTTGGCTCTTAGCCAAAACCCAAGCAAGCGGCACCCCAAGTAAGAGCGAGATGCCAGCTGCCAAGGTAGATGTCCACAAAGATAATTTGATAGCTGTTAAATCGCTAAATTGCGAGCTGAAATCGTTCCAAGGAACTTTGGTTAGCAGCGAAAATAGCGGCGCGATTATCATAAATGCCGCGATTATCGCCATCGCCTTGATTACAATCCCAAACTTCATCTATTACTCATTTGTTACTCATCTGTTGCTCATCTATTGAAAAACCTTTACTCTGTAAATACTTGATCGAGGAGCGCAAGTTCAAGTAAGTCATAAAATTACTAGCCATACGATTATTGCGCAATTGGGCGATTTGATAGATGGTAGATGCGCTAGCGCGATCTTTAAATTCAATCATTTTCAACTTATCACGATTGGCAATCACATCGGTTCGATAGATGATCGCAGCATCAACTTCTCCAGATAGCAATTTGGCTACCACGCTGGTTGCCTTGGGTTCTAGCGATGCCGGTTTGGCATTTATTTTCTCACTCTGTAAAGCTCTCTGTGCCGCCGCCCCACAGGGAACTTCTATCGCACATTGGATCCATATGACGCCATTATCCAAATCAGAGAAGCTAGAAATTTTCGATTCTTTGGCAACTGCTAGAACTACTCTGTTAATCAAATAATCTCTACCTTTGGCAATACCTTTCATATCTTTGATACCTGCTGAGACAAAGATATCTGCTGGCGCTCCGGCTTTGATCTGGGTAGCTAAAGTCGATGAGGCTTGGAATGCCAGAGTTACTTTCACACCTGGATTTGATTTTTCAAAGCGTTTAGCCAGCTCTGTGAAAGATTCAGTGAGACTAGAAGCCGCGAAAACTGTAACTTGGCTACGAGAATAAGCCTTTGGTGCAATAAGAAAGTTAAGAAAGATACTAAGAAGCGCTAACAAACCCGAAAATAAGAAGAGTTTTCGCCCCATTTAACGAGTATATAAGGCTATCCTTCAATCAATGTTTGAGATTGTGGCAATCTTTGTAGTTGGCCTTAGCGTTGGATTTCTAAATGGCTTTGCAGGCGGCGCATCAATCCTCTCCTTTCCTGCGCTGATCGCAGTTGGTTTAAACCCCGTAACTGCCGCGATGACCAATGCACTTGGAGTATCTACTGCGAATATCGGAGCGCTCTTTGGGAAATTCAAATATGTAAAAGACATCGTCAAAGCAGAGAGCGTACTTATTGGTTACTCCATGGTGGGTGCTGTGATTGGTGGCTTGGCTTTGGCTCTGATGCCCATCGAAGGTTTCCAAAAAATGGTGCCAATCTTGATTTTGATTGCTTCGCTTACTCTCTTCATCAAAGTTAAGGAGAACTTAACTCCTTTAAAGCAAAAAATCGAATATTTCTGGCTAACTTCGATTGGTTTCTATGCTGGTTATTTTGGACCTGGCCAAGGTGTCATGACTATTGCCGTTCTAGCTCGTGATGCCAAACGTAGCGTTTCAGATATCAACATCAGCAAAAATGTCGTGGTTACGATGACCGGCTTGGGCTCTAATTTCATCTACATCGTAAGTGGCAAAGTTAATTGGACCTTTGCCCTGGTTCTTGCCATTAGCTGCGCGATCGGTGGCTTCTTTGGCGCCAAAGTTGTGGATCGCTTTAGTCGCGAGGCTTACCGGATGGGAATCTTTGTGATCGGCCTGCTAAGCGCAGTCTGGTTTGCTACGGAGTATTGGTTTTAAAATTTAGTCGTCATCATGGCGACGATTTGCAGTGATCTCAAGTACGTGTGTTGAGCGAAGTACGATCAAGATAATCACAGTCAAGCCGATGCTGGCAATTTGAAAACCTAGGCCAACTGCACAACCCATGGCAGCGGTGGCAAAGACTGTCGCGGCTGTAGTTACACCTTTGGTGCCTGCATCACGAGTTTGAAAGATTAAGCCTGCCCCCAGAAAGCCAATACCAGTCATGATTGCGTGCATTGATCTGGTTGGATCCCCGAAATCTGCACCTACATTTAAGAAATGTCCGATATTCACAACTGCTGCAGAGGATGCGCCAACTAGCGCCATGGTGCGTGGGCCAACTGATTTACCGGCACGATCTCGTTCCCAGCCAATTGCAGAACCCAAGACTGCAGCAATCGCTGCATTTAAGACCACTACAAATTGTTGCGAGAGTTCGAAAGCTGCTAAATCAATCATTGACCGAGGATACGCTTAAATTTCGAACTTTCCAAGTGTGATAGATAGAAATTGCGAAAATATATAGTGGAAAGATCACTAGGACTGGTTCAAGACTACTTGGGCCATTTGGATATTGCACTGAGAGCCATGTCAAAGATACGAAATATATAAATGCCATGGTCCAAGTAACTGGACGCATGAATTCAACTTTAACCATATGTGGGAATTTGAGTGTGGTTAAAGTAAGCACACAGAGCAAAATAATCAATATCTCTACCAGTTTTACGTTGGTATCTAAAATGATGAAAGTTGGGATTACCAAATTCCAGGCTGCTGGAAAACCATTGAACCAATGATCAGCAGTTTCTTGATCGGTACGCGCAAACCAAAGCGCACCTGTAAAGATAATCAAGGCTGCATATAGGAAACTAAATTCACTTTCGATTAGATCTAACCGAACCAGCATGGCAACTGGCACCATCACACAGGTCACATAATCAACGACTAAATCCAAGATGTGGCCATCAAATCTAGTGGCATGTAGATGGATATCTATTTTGCGGGCAATCGGACCATCAAAACCATCGATCAATTGGCAGATAATCAACCACAGAAGTCCGCTTCTGATATCACCGCTTATGAAACGCTCCAGTGAAATTAGGCCAGCAATTGCACCAAAGGCGGTAATTGAATGGACTATGTAACCTGCTACCGTCTTGCGCATTGAAGCAGTTTACTGCTTGCGGTGGATTTTATGGTTTGCCGCTTGCGCAACTGGTCTGACTATCATCGAATCCACATTCATATGCGCAGGTAGCGTCGCGACCCATCTAATTGCTTCAGCGATATCTTCAGCAAGTAGCGGTTCGGCGACTCCTTCATAAACTCGTTCAGCAGCCTCTTTACTTCCCAAGCGGATCAAAGAAAATTCATCGGTCTTCACCATGCCAGGTGCGATCTCTGTGACTCTGATCGGTTCACCATTTAACTCAAGGCGCAATGTTTGTGTGAAAGCAACTTCCGCATATTTTGCACTGGTGTAGCTACCACCTTTTTCGTAGACCGCATGGCCAGCCGTAGAGGTGACTACGACGATATGGCTCTTCCCATTTGCACGTAAATTTGGCAGCAGCGCCTTGGTGATTCTTAGCGCGCCAATTACATTCACTTCATAGGTTTTCTGCCAGATTGCAAGGTCGCTATCTTCGATGGTCGCAGAATCAAATGCTCCGCCAGCGTTATTTACAAGTAGCGCAACTGCTCTATTTTTAAGTTTATTTACAAAATCTTCAACGCTTTTTGGATCGGTAACATCCAATTGGTGTGCTTCGATATTGGCATCTTGTTTCGCTAGTTCTGCTAAGCGATCTATTCGTCTGGCAGCTGCAATCACTTGAAAACCGCTATCAGCTAGAAGTTTTGCGGTAGCAGCTCCAATTCCACTACTTGCACCTGTGACAACTGCCAACGCCATTTAAATTGCAGCTTTCATCGCGGCAGTATGCGCCGGTGTCGAACCGCAGCATGACCCGATTACATTTACCCCAAGTGCTTTCATCTCTTGTGCATACTTGGCCATCTCTTCGGGGGTGCCGTCATAGATAAAATCTCCGCCAACTAATTTTGGTAATCCCGCATTAGATTGGGTGATTATGTAAACGCCATCAACTCTGGCCTCAGTCAACTCTTTGGCAATCACACGCATCTCATCTACTCCACGACCACAATTTGCTCCGATGATTCGAACGCCTTCGGCTGCCAAAGTTTTTACAGCCACAGCTGGCTTGACACCCATCATGGTTCTTAAATTTGTATCAAAAGAGAAAGTAACGATGATCGGTAGATTTGGAGCCACCTCTTTGGCAGCTTTCACCGCTGCTTCAACTTCTTGTAAGTCGCTCATGGTCTCAATCAAGATCGCATCCACGCCACCTGCGACCAAAGCTTTGATCTGATCTGAAAAGAGCGCTTTCGCATCATCTAAAGTCATGGTTCCCATTGGTTCCATCAATTCACCAGATGGCCCGACATCTCCCATTACATAACAACCCGGATGCCTATCTGCAACTTTACGTGCAATCTGCGCGCCAGCTTTATTCAATTCAAATAATCTATCTTCCAACCCATGCATCTGTAATCTGCCACGGGTCCCACCGAAGGTATTGGTGGTGATTAGGTTTGCACCTGCCGCGGCATACTCTTCGAGAACCTCTTCGATTGCACCAGGGTTCTCAACATTCCAAAGTTCGGGAGCGCCACCATCGGTCAATCCTTTGCCCTGCAGCATCGTGCCCATCGCACCATCAGAGATCAAAATTCCCTTATCTAGCGCATCATAAATTGAAGACATAACTCCCCTATCTGATGCGCAAGTCTACTAATCTTGCTTATAGGAGAACAAAATGAACGATCGTTTAAATCAAGGCAATTTGAAGACCGGATACGTTTATCACGAGCTATTTGGCTGGCATGACACTGGTACTAATGCAGGCTTCTTTCCTAGTGATCCTGCAAGAGGTTTGCAACCCTACTTAAATTACGAAAATCCTGAGACCAAGAAGCGAATCCACGAATTGATTGTGGTCTCTGGGCTAATAGATCATCTGCACCGAATACCAGCTCGCCATGCAACCAATGAAGAACTGCTCTTAGTTCATCCGCAAAGTTACCTGACTAAATTAAAAGAGATTAGCGAGCAACGTTTAGGTGGCGATGCTGGTGATGGTGAGACTCCGCTTGCCAAAGGTGGATACGAGATCGGAACTTTGGCAGTTGGTGCAGTCACCGCACTTGCACAGTCAGTCATCAAAGGCGAAGTTGATAATGGATATGCGCTAGTTAGACCGCCAGGACATCACGCAATCAAGGCAGGCGGAATGGGTTACTGCCTATTCTCTAATTTGGGAATCGCACTTTCAGTTATCAAACGCGATCACCCAGATATTCGAATTGCCACCGTAGATTGGGATGTTCATCATGGAAATGGCACCCAAGAGATCTTCTACTCTGATCCAAATGTACTTACTATCTCCTTGCATCAAGATCGACTCTACCCACGAAATAGCGGTGGTCGAGATGAACAAGGTGCAGGTGCGGGATTAAATACCAATATCAATATTCCACTTCCAGCCGGTACCGGTAATGGCGGTTATCTCTATGCATTCAATCAAGTAGTAGCTCCCGCGCTTGCAAAATTCAAGCCAGATTTGATTGCCGTCGCCTCTGGTTTTGATTCATCGGTCTATGACCCACTGGGTCGGATGATGTTGACTGCAAATGGTTATGCAGAACTTACAAAGATTCTTATGGATAGCGCCACAAACAATAAATTGATGATCGCCCACGAAGGTGGTTACAACCCGGTTTACTCGCCATTTTGTGGGCTATTCGTGCTGCAGCAATTATCTGGAGTCAAAAAGCTAACAGATCCATTTGATCACACCGAGCAATACCCTGGCCAAGAGTTATATCCACATCAAAAGTTTGAAGTTGATGAAGCTGCAAAATTGTTAAGTGCATTGCCAGATAGACGATAAACCGTCCAATCGCTCATCGGTTCTGCGCCAATTGATTTATAGAAGTTGATGGAAGGTTCATTCCAATCCAAAACCCACCATTGGAAGCGGCTGTAGCCGCGTTCAACGCAGATCCGAGCCAAGCACTTCATTAACTCCAGACCAATTCCATTGCCACGAAACTCAGGTTTCACATATAAATCTTCTAGATAGAGGCCAGCTTTACCCAGCCAAGTCGAGTAATTTAGAAACCAAATTGCAATTCCGACTATCTGACCATCAACTTCAGCGACATGGCAATATGCCACTGGATCATCTGCAAAGAGACTACTTTGGATATCAGCTACGGTTGCAATCACCGCTTCTGGTTCACGTTCATAAATTGCTAATTCGATTATCAATTGATGGATTGCCGCCACATCTTCGGGCTTTGCAACTCTAATCATGGTCATAAGGCTATCGCGCCTTCAAGGTAGTTAACGCCCACAAGATTGCAGCTACATCAATTGCCTCTTGCAAAAGCGCACCTTGGCTGGATGTTAAGTAGCCAAAGGCCGCCGCAAACATTGCGATTAACGTGATACCCATACCGCCAATAGATGGATGCGTTAACTTCGTAAGCTCTCTGTGCGGGTTATAAAGCAGCATTGATTGGCGGAGATTTCTAAGCCCAAGAAAGGCTTAAAGCATCTCTTTTACAAGTGGGATCACTTTGGTGCCATATAACTCTATGCACTTTAAAAGCTCAGAATGAGTCTGCGGTCCATTGGCATATTTGAAATCAAATCTCTGCGCACCAACTGATTTGATTGCGTGAACAATCTTCTTTGCCACAGTTTCAGGGGCGCCTACATACAATGAGCCAAATTTGACCTCTTGCAGATAATGCTCTT
The DNA here is from genome assembly GCA_046094385.1 of Candidatus Nanopelagicaceae bacterium. Lineage (GTDB taxonomy): Bacteria > Actinomycetota > Actinomycetes > Nanopelagicales > Nanopelagicaceae > ZLKRG08. The sequence goes on along the minus strand of JBJTHJ010000106.1, from coordinate 3,681 downwards.
TGGTAAGTGGACCCCAACCACGTTCTCTACCGATTCTGCCAAACATCTTCTCGTGATTTGGCCAGTGACTTTCAATCGCTTCTTCGTCGCTTGCGGCCACAAATCCTGGTGAATGAATCGAGATTGGAAGTAGTGGATGTCCAAAATCTTCCATGGATTTACGATATAGATTGGCAAATGGCGCAAAGCGCGCTGGGTCGCCACCGATGATCGCAAGCGCTAATTTGGCATTTAACCTGGCCGCACGCACCACTGATTCTGGAGTGCCACCTACACCTACTCGAAGCGGTATCGCACCTCGTTCGGTCTTTGGATAGACATTTTGATTCTGTAATGGTGCGCGGGTCTGGCCAGACCAAGTTACTGGCCGCTCTTTCAATAGCTCAACTAGAAGTTCTAACTTCTCTTCAAATAGCAGAGCGTAATCAGATAAGTCATAACCAAAGAGCGGAAAGGATTCGATAAAAGAGCCACGCCCAGCTGTAATCTCAGCTCGGCCATTAGATAAAGCATCGACGGTGGCAAACCTTTGATAAACCCGAACTGGATCATCGCTAGATAACACCGTCACTCCAGAGCCCAGAGTTATCCGATTGGTTCGGGTCGCTATTCCGGCCAACACTGAATCTGGCGCAGATACCGAGAAATCATCGCGATGATGTTCGCCCACATTGAAGTGATCAATTCCAATCTCGTCGGCCAGTACCGCTTCTGCGACCACATTTCGGATGGTTTGAGCAGCCGATATCGGATTACCATTTTGATCGGATTGGGTGTCCCCAAAAGTATCTAAACCAAAGGTAATTTGCATGAACGTAATCTAACTGAGAATTAATTCAAAGAGAAAGTTGGGTATTCATCACTGACTAGAAGAATTGCATATCCCAAAACTCTATTCCAAAATTTCAAAGTACCATTGACAGCATCAAAGGCCCACTTGGAACCTTTTCCGGTAATTGAGATCTGTACCCAAAGTGTGATGGTGGCAAGTGCTGCATAGATTAAATACAGAAGTCCCACCAAATAAAGCGGAATCGCTAAGAACCATTTAACTAGTGGTAACCAACGATTTAACTTTTTGCCGCCTTCGATATCTGGCAAGATCACGGCCACACTTGAATTTGCCTCTAGGGTCGGATATTTGTCAGTTAAGAAGAGGGCATAACTTGCGATACGCATCGAGAATTCCAGAATCGCATGATTGAAGGTCAACACCCAGCTGGGGTAAACCTGTCGAATCAAAATAGTCAGAATTACCGGGATGAAAAAGACTAAAGTCGAAGCGCCCATTTCGTTGCTCAAGTCAAAGAGCGATAAGAGCACCACCACTGGTAGCGCTAATAGCCATCTAAAGAAGACGCTAGCGCGATCTCGGTTCTCCGTGATGATTTCTAAATGAGTTTCGACTTGATTTGCCATACCCCAATTGTAATAGTGCAATCCCCTTTTACCTGCAAAATCTTCGCGTTTAGTCTTTTCTTGATTGATTATTTACTATTTCCACCTGCAGAGTTTCAATTTCAACTGGATACTATCTAGGAGTAATCAAATGAAGGTCTATTCAAATATCACTGAAATCGTCGGAAATACTCCGCTAGTTCGTATCAATAAAATTACTGATGGCGCCCAAGCTCAAGTCTTTGCCAAGCTCGAGTTCTATAACCCAACTAGCACCGTCAAAGATCGTATTGGTATTGCGATGATCGACGCTGCTGAAGCCTCTGGGGCGCTTAAGCCAGGTGGCACAATTGTCGAAGCCACCTCTGGAAATACCGGTATCGCACTTGCCATGGTTGGCGCAGCGCGTGGTTATAAAACTATTTTGACGATGCCAGATTCGATGTCCAAAGAACGTCGCGCACTACTTCGCGCTTTTGGCGCAGAGTTGGTACTAACCCCTGCTGCTGAAGGAATGAAAGGTTGCGTTGCAAAGGCAGAAGAGATTGGTGCAACTCAAGGTGCGGTTCTGGTTCGCCAATTTGAGAATGCGGCAAATCCTGAGATTCACCGTAAGACCACCGCGCAAGAGATCTGGAATGACACCGATGGCCAAGTAGCAGCGGTAGTTGCAGGTATCGGTACCGGTGGCACCATTACCGGTATTGGACAGGTATTAAAAGAGAAGAATCCAGATATCAAAATTTTCGCAGTAGAGCCTGAAGCTAGCCCGATTCTAAATGGCGGCACTCCAAGTGGACATCCGATCCAAGGTATTGGACCTAACTTCGTGCCACCGATTTTAGATACCAAGATCTACGATGAAGTTTTAGATGCGCCAAGTGATAGCGCCTTTGAATATGCCCGTCGCGCTGCAAAGGAAGAGGGCTTGATGGTTGGTATCTCATCCGGTGCTGCGCTCTGGGGAGCTTCACAGGTTGCAAAGCGCCCAGAATTTAAGGAGAAGATCATCGTGGTGATCATTCCATCATTTGGCGAGCGCTACCTATCGACCAAGCTCTATGCAGATCTAATGGATTAAGAATTGGCAAAATCACCTACTTTGATCAAATTCATTAAATACATCAATGAAGATCTTGAGACTGCGCTAAAGCGCGATCCTGCAGCGCGCAACAAGCTCGAGGTCTTCCTTACCTACCCGGGCGTGCATGCGGTATGGAATTATCGAATCTCGCATTGGCTCTGGAAGCAGAACATCAAATTACTCGCCAGGATGTTCTCAAACCGCGCCCGCAGACGTACCGGAATCGAAATTCATCCAGGTGCCAAGATCGGCCGTCGCTTCTTTATCGATCACGGAATCGGTGTCGTGATCGGCGAAACCACCGAAATTGGCGATGATGTGATGCTCTATCACAATGTCACCTTGGGTGCGCGCCGCTTTGCCACAGGTAAGCGCCACCCAACTATCGGAGATCGGGTAATCATCGGTGCTGGTGCAAAGATTCTAGGCCCGGTAAAGATCGCAGATGATGTTCGAGTTTCATATAACAGCGTGATCATTGAAGATGTCACGAAGAATAGCGATTCCGATATCTTTTACATTTAAGTTGCGCCACTTTTTAACATATTTGGAAAGTCCTTTCTAGTGAATCTCGATGATCTGACTCTTTTGGGTAGAGGGCATCTCTCCCTCTAGATGCACCGTAAGGAGGCCATCTTTGAATTCGCTGCCCTTTACCTTCAAGTGATCTGCCAAAGCAAATGATTGCCTGAAATGTCTTGAAGCGATTCCCTTATATACATAATCAACATCTGAAGACTCTTCCTTGGTCTTCTTAGTGCCTTCGATTACCAATTGATTATTCTTTACCTCGACCTTTAAATCTGCCTTACCAAAACCAGCTACCGCCATTTCAATCTCGTATTTGTCATCATTTACCTTCTTGATGTTATATGGCGGATAGGAAGGGGTCGCTTTAATCAGAGTATTTTGTAGCTCATCCAACATATCCCAATCGCGATCAAATCCAACCGACCAAGCTCGAAGATCTGGGAAGAACCGTGATAGCGATGGGAAGATGGAACGATTATTTACACTTTTCTCTAACGCATTTGCCATTTTTTGCTCCTAAAATTTTGAGGTTGACTTGCAAATAGATATTAGGAAGCACTCCTTGCAAAAAGTTATCAAAAACTAAAAATGGCTAAGTAAAAAGAAGGTGTTCCTGCCACATCAGACAGGAACACCTTCTTAAAAGGCGAGTCGCCCTATAAGCCGGA
>JBJTHJ010000105.1:0-3436 GCA_046094385.1 Candidatus Nanopelagicaceae bacterium | reverse complement strand
GGGTAAGAAGGTTAAACCAATGGTTTAGGCCACAGGCTGTGGATAACTTTGTGGATATCTAGTTTTGGTTTTAACTTGAGTATTAAACGAAGGGGGGTGGGGCAGATGTCAGACCTATCAGTGCAACCAAATTTAACCGGTCTAAACACTGACCTTCAAGAAGATTTAACAGCGCTCTGGGTTGAGGTAATCAACCAGGTAGCAGGTGATGGCCCAAACCGAGCAGTTTTGCAATTAGTAAAACCCCTTGGGTTACTAAAAGGTGCAGGAGCGCCCAACCTCTTGGTCGCCGCTCCTAATACCTTTGTTAAAGACATTATCGATGTACGCCTTCGAAGCGCGATCTCTGAATCTCTAGCGATAGCCCTTAAAGAGAAGGTTAATTTTGCCGTCACAGTTGATGAGAGCCTGGAGCTACCAAATACTCCAGAACCAAAAGAGTTGGGTGGCAACACCGCAACGCTCGGTACCACCGGGTCTCCGGGTTCATCCACAAATGGGGTCGAAGATGTAATCCGTCGCGAAGAGAAGCCAGTTGGTTCTGATGCGCTTAATCCTCGCTACATCTTCGAAACATTTGTGATCGGAGCATCCAATCGCTTCGCACACGCTGCAGCGCTTGCGGTATCTGAAGCCCCTGCAAAGGCTTATAACCCGCTATTTATTTATGGTGATTCCGGGCTTGGTAAAACCCACCTTTTACATGCTATTGGCGCTTATGCAAAAGAGTTGTACCCCAATGTACGCGTTCGTTATGTCTCATCAGAAGAGTTCACAAATGATTTCATCAACTCTATTCGTGATGATAAATCTAGTAGTTTTCAAAAACGTTACCGTGATCTAGATATTTTGTTGGTAGACGACATTCAATTCTTAGAGAATAAAGAGCGAACCCAAGAAGAGTTCTTTCATACTTTTAACACTTTGTATAACGCAAACAAACAAATTGTGATCTCAAGTGATCGCCCACCAAAACAATTAACTACTCTAGAAGATCGCCTACGTTCAAGATTCGAATGGGGTTTGATAACAGACATTCAACCTCCAGAGTTAGAAACTCGAATTGCAATCCTTCGTAAAAAAGCAGCTGCAGAGCGGTTAAATGCGCCAGATGATGTCCTTGAATTTATCGCATCAAAAATATTTACCAATATTCGCGAACTCGAAGGCGCTTTAATTCGCGTTACCGCTTTCGCCTCTTTAAACCGCCAACCGGTAGATATGTCACTCGCTGAAATTGTTTTGAAAGATTTGATTCCAGATGACTCTTCGCCCTCAATCACTGCTGCCACGATCATGGCCCAAACTGCCGCTTATTTCTCTTTGACTGTAGAAGATCTCTGCGGAACCTCAAGATCTAGGGTGTTAGTTAACGCCAGACAGATCGCGATGTATCTCTGCCGGGAGCTAACCGAATTGTCGCTTCCTAAAATCGGCCAAACTTTTGGGGGAAGAGATCACACCACAGTGATGCATGCAGATCGAAAGATCCGTGAACTTATGGCAGAGCGTAGATCGATCTATAACCAGGTCAATGAGTTGACCAGCCGTATCAAGCAGCAAGGGCGATAGGTTGTGGACGAGATGTGGATAACTGTGGAAAACAAGCGTATTTCTGGGGATTTTGCCTTGGGGATATCTAAAGTAAAGATAAAGAGTTTTGTTTTTGCTTTTACTTTACCACAACTTACTCCACAGGTGTTTACAGCCGTTTATAACCTGAAGTTCTCTTTGGTTAGGAAAGTTATCTGTAATTACAATCAAGTAATTTCACTTACCCACTTATTAACAGCGGTTATTACTACTAACTTTAAATATAAATCTATCTCCAAAAAAGTACCATTTTTAAAATTCAACCTCTCATCACCTTCAGGAGTGGCGATATGAAATTCCTAATTGAACAGAACAAGTTGGTTGATGTAGTCAACTGGGTCTCAAGAAGCCTATCTACCCGCCCAATTCAAACCGCACTTCTAGGTATCGTAATTGAAGCAGAGGGAAATAAAGTTTCGCTCTCAGGTTCTGATCTCGAAACCGCAAGCCGCGCAACCACCGATGCCGAGGTCAGCACACCAGGAAAAGTTTTAGTGCCAGGAAAGTTACTAGCTGATATCTCAAGATCACTTCCAAATAAACCTGTCACCATTCAATTAGATGGAACTAGGGTTTTGGTAAATGCTGGCAGCGCAAAATTCACTTTACCGCTATTTCCTATCAATGAATACCCAAACTTGCCGGATATGCCAGAGACGCTAGGTTCGATCGATGCAGAGCTCTTTGCACATGCAGTTTCACAAGTAGCTACCGCAGCAGGAAAAGATGATTCATTGCCATCTCTTACCGGTATCCATATCGAGGTAAATGGAGAGAACATCACCATGGCTGCCACCGACCGATATCGTTTGGCGGTCCGAGAGTTAACTTTTAGCCCAGCAAAACCGAATACCGAAGCGGTAGCGTTAATTCGCGCTCGCACCTTAATTGATGCAACTAAAACGCTAACAAATGCAAAAAATATTAATATCTCATTAGCCCCCACTACATCTACAGATCGCCTGGCTGGCTTTCAATCCGAGTTAAAAAGCACCACCACCAGGCTTTTAGATGGCACCTTCCCCCCATATCGCCACTTAATTCCCCAAGAATCACTAACCACCACCGTTATTGAAGTAGCGCCATTCTTAGATGCCGTAAGACGTGTGGCGCTAGTGACCGATAAAACCATTCCACTAAAACTTACCTTTGCTGGAAATAGCGTGACCTTAGAGGCAGGCGGTGGCGATGAGGCCCAAGCCAATGAAGTATTTGATATTCAAAAAACCGGCGAAGATTTAAACATCGCCTTTAATCCGACTTATCTTCTAGATGGGCTACATGCTGTAAGCGCACCATATGCACAGATTTCATTTAACACCTCTGGCAAGGCAGCGATCTTGATGGGCAAACCAAACCCAGAAGCCCCAGCAATCGAAAACTTCCGTTATCTGCTGATGCCAACCAAGTTTGCTTATTAAAAACACCTAAAACGAAAAAGTTAAAGTCAGATGTATGTCTCTAAACTTTCTTTAACAAACTTCCGTTCTTATCCGCAATTAGAGCTTACTTTAGAACCAGGTGTAAATACATTTATTGGAAGCAATGGCGCTGGTAAAACTAATATTGCCGAGAGTTTAATTTTTTTAGCATTTCTATCATCCCACCGCACCCCAACAAACCAACCATTGATTTGTCTAGGAGCAGAGCAAGCGGTGATTCGAGCAGAGATCATAAGAGGTGAGCGCAACTTACAGATTGATTTAGAGATCAACGCCCATAAAGCAAATAGAGCCAGAATTAACCAAAACCCAACCAAATCACAGAGAGAGATTTTAGGCGCCTGCCAAGTAATCTACTTCTCTCCAGAAGATTTAGATTTAGTAAGAGGTGAACCCACTTA
>JBJTHJ010000104.1:0-1467 GCA_046094385.1 Candidatus Nanopelagicaceae bacterium | reverse complement strand
GATCGCAAAAGATGCACCAGGCTTCATCGTCAATCGCCTACTTACTCGCTTCATGGGCGAGATCACCGATGCGATGGATGAAGGAACCCCTTACGATGTTGCAGATAATGCACTTCGCGAGATCGGCTTTCCGATGACGCCATTTGAGCTCTTTGATTTAGTGGGTCCTGGAGTTGCGCTACATGTATCTGAAACTCTAAATGCCAACTTAGGTCCCCGCTATCGCGTATCTCCAACTATCAAACGGCTAGTCGAGAAGAATGTCCGCACTATCTATATCAAAGATGAAAAGGGAAACAAGATCCCAAATCCAGATGCGATTGCGTTAATGGAGAAAGGTGCAAACCCTTCCACCGCTGAGCAAGTACGAGATCGCGCACTTAAAGCGTTGGCCGAAGAGGCTCGGATGATGCTCGATGAAGGTGTGGTTTCATCACCGCAAGAGATTGATCTATCGATGTTACTTGGCGCAGGTTGGCCATTGATCTTAGGTGGCATCTTGCCCTACTTAGACCGCGCAGGTTATGCAGACCCTAGATTCCTAGAGCCAGGCGTAGCTTCGGTGCCTAAATAAATCTCAAAATAACTTTTAAAATAACTCTTAAAGTAATTTAAAGGTATTAAATCAAGGAGCGCAATACATATTGCATGATGCCACCATGGCGGTAGTAATCCGCTTCGCCTGGGGTATCAATTCGGACCATTGCCGTAAAGCTTTTATCGCCAGCCTTGACCTGTACGCTCTTTGGAATCTTGCCTTCATTTAGTTCGGTAACTCCGCTGATCTCAAAGGTCTCATCACCTTTTAAGCCAAGTGATTGCGCGCTCTGGCCATCCATGAATTGAAGTGGCAATACGCCCATACCAATCAAGTTAGATCTATGGATTCTTTCAAATGATTCAGCGATCACAGCGCGCACTCCAAGCAGTGCAGTTCCCTTTGCCGCCCAGTCACGTGAGGAGCCAGAGCCATACTCTTTGCCAGCCAGAATCACCAATGGAATTCCGGCAGCTTGATAAGCAACCGAGGCATCGTAAATCGTGGTCTGTGCGCCGTTATCCAAGAAGTTCTTGGTAAAGCCACCTTCAATGCCATCAAGCAAGAGATTCTTCAAGCGAATATTGGCAAAAGTTCCGCGGATCATAACTTCATGATTGCCACGGCGCGATCCATAGGAATTGAAATCTCTCTTCTCTACCCCATGCTCGGTTAGATACTTACCGGCTGGTGAATCCGCTTTGATATTTCCAGCTGGCGAGATGTGATCGGTGGTTACCGAATCTCCAAGGATTGCTAAAACTCTAGCACCTGAAATATCGGTAACCGGTTTTGGAGTTTTTGGCATTCCATCAAAGTATGGTGGTTTACGTACGTAGGTACTCTTCAAATCCCATTCGAAGATCTCGCCAGTTGGGGTATCCAATGATTTCCAGCGATTATCGCCATCGAAGACGGTGGCATATTCA
>JBJTHJ010000103.1:0-1220 GCA_046094385.1 Candidatus Nanopelagicaceae bacterium | reverse complement strand
CTCGCTAAGGATTCGTTATTGCAAGATAGTTGCAGTTTTATCCTCTGAGCTAGCGCTATTGAATTTGTAACCTACGTTACGCACGGTATCGATGAGCGATTCGAACTCTGGACCTAATTTGGCACGCAAGCGACGGATATGAACATCTACGGTGCGGGTACCACCGAAGTAGTCATAGCCCCAGATCTCATGAAGTAGCTGCGCCCGGCTAAAGACTCGGCCCGGATGCTGCGCCAAGAACTTTAGTAACTCAAACTCTTTGAAGGTCAGATCTAATGTGCGACCTTTGATCTTTGCGGTGTATGCATTTTCATCTATCACCACTTCGCCGCTTCGAATCTCGGATTCGGCATCTGCAAACTCGGCCTGCTTTCGGCCAACTGCAATTCGAATCCGCGCATCGATTTCGGCAGGCCCAGCGGTATCTAAAATGACATCTGTTGCGCCCCATTCGGCGTTGATGGCAGATAGGCCACCTTCGGTGGTGATCAAAATTACTGGCGCATAGATTCCGGTGCTAAGCATGATGCGCATCAAAGATTTTGCACCAGGTAGATCTCGTCTGGCATCTACAAATAAGAGTTCAAATTCTGGCGTATCTATCAGAGCAGATGCTTCGGCAGGTCCAACGCGAACTTGATGCGATAGCAAACCCAATGCAGGAAGGACTTCGGCAGAAGCTCCCATCGAGTTCGTCAGTAAAATTATGCGCGCCACTACGGCAGAATACTGGCATGGATATCTGGATTCCAATTCTGGTGCTACTGCTGGCTAGCGCATTCGGTATCTGGTGGCAGCGAAATCAAGGGAAGTTAAAGCGCGCCAAGGGTCCACATAACTTCATTACCAAGAGCGAGATCGAAACCGAATTAGGTCAACGAGTCACCATCGTGCAATTCTCATCTGCATTCTGCAGTCCATGCAAAGCAACTGCCGCAATCATCAGCGCTCTGATTAAAGATATGAGCGATGTGACATATGTTCAAATTCAATCCGAAGAGAACCTGGCGCTAATCGAAAAGTTTGATATTAAAAGCACTCCTACTGTGATCTTCTTTAATAGCTTTGGCATGGAGGTGGGACGCGCCACCGGTACCCCAACCAACGATCAGGTACTGGCCGCAATCGCCAGCGTCCGTTAAGCCCAAAGCGCACTTTCAATTTCCTTAATACAAACGGTTTTGCCATAATTGCCCTGTTGTTTCTGGGGTCGGTGTAAT
>JBJTHJ010000102.1:0-11954 GCA_046094385.1 Candidatus Nanopelagicaceae bacterium | reverse complement strand
AACCACTGCGTCATATTGCTGATTTAGATCTCGATAATCGCGAATCTCAACGTTAATTAGATTTGAAAGCCCAGCTCTTGCGATCCGTTCATCTGCCAAAGCTTTCTGCTCTTTTGAAAGTGTAATGGTATGAACTTTCGCACCGCGAAGCGCCGCTTGAATTGCCAGCTGTCCCCAGCCAGAACCGATTTCTAGAATATACATCCCAGCTTTTACACCCGCAAAATCCAAAACTCCTTCGATCTTTCTGATTTGCGCTTTCGCAAGATTCTCGAAGGTAGGTTGATCATTACCAAAATTTGCTGAAGAGTAACTCATAGTCTCATCTAAAAAGAGTGCAAATAATTCATTTGAAAGGTCATAGTGGCGAGAGATATTCGATTTTGAACCTTCTGGATTATTCTCTTCATGCTTTGGTTGGAATGGCTCTACAAGTTTTCGAAACTTACGCATCCAAGCTGGCACGATATGCAATAACCGCTCAGCATATGGTGTTAAGACCTCTGCTAGATCCGGTGTAGCGCTCCACTCTTTAGCCATGAAAGATTCGCCAAGGCCGATCTTTAAATCGCTACCCAGGCGCACGAAGAAGTTTGAATCATGGATGGTTAAAGTTGGCAAATTTGGTTTATTGGGGCCAAGTGTTTGACCATTAGGAAGCACTACCTTTACATCAACATGCGGTGCGATTCGTTTTAATAGTTGTTCTGCGATAGCAGCACGGATATTCATAGCATCCCGCTCTGTTTAGGATGATTTGGTCTTGGAATTACGGGCAAACGTCTGGCCCAAAGCCAGATTCCATGGGCACGAATTCGCACCATAGCTTGAATCGTCGAGAAGGGCGTACGTAAATAGGCCGCCAGTCGATTCTTAATGTTCGCCTCCTGCTGCTCTCCTGCGAAGCTTGCGGTAAAAACTAAGGCGTTATTTTGATATAAATTTACCGATACCGCCACCTTTTTCTCATCTAAATAGGCACGAGCTTTGTATTCGCCCTCGATTGTAAAGAATGGTGAGACATAGAACTCCTTGTTTAAAAGCGCATTACCTTTCTCATCGGGTTTTATTAGGTGCGCATGCCTATCGCCATAGGTGTTATGTATCTCCAAAATTGCCCATCGGCATCTTCCCTTTTGATCCAAGCACCAATAAACGGATAATGGATTAAATACATATTTATTGGTGCGAACACTTGCCAACATCATCAATCTATCACCGCTATTTACTTGCTCATTGCGGCTCTCTGCAAAATGAACCACCGCTTCCTTTAAAGTTTTAGCTGCACCACCAAAGTGATCTTTTGGTAGCAATCGCTTACTTAGAAAGTTTGGCAATGGTTCATCCAAATCAACCAGCCATAGATAATTTGTGAATTTCAAACCATGGACGAAAGGTGTGCGCCGTTGATGCAAGACTTTGCCACGTACTAATTTCACCAGGTGCCACCAAACTTACGTGCAGCTTCAACGCCCGAGCGCACACCATCTTCGTGGAAACCCCAACCTAAATGCGCTCCAGCAAATGCCAGGCGATCCCCACCTGCACTCTTTAAAAATTCAGCAGCTTTTGTCGATTCTAAGGTGAAGACTGGATGTTCATAATTCATCTTGGCAATTACTTTATCCTCTGCTACCTGACCTGCTCCATTTAATGTAACTACATAATCTTTTGTGGTATTTAGTCTCATTAAGAGGTTCATCCAATAACTAACCAGTACTTTGCTCGAATTACCACTACAACTATCCATCATGTAATTCCATGAAGCGCGCGCCCCAATTAGATCTGGTAGCACTTTTCTATCTGTATGTAGCCAAGTTTGATTTGAGGAGTAGCCAATTGCCGCTAAATTTCGCTGCTCTTCTTGGGTGGAGTCGACCAGGATTTTGAGGGCGGCGTTGGCGTGGGTTGCGATGATGACGAAGTCATAATTACTGGCTTCATTTTCGCTGGTTACTTCCACATGATTATCAAATCTTCTGACTGCTCTGACTGAATCTTTGACTCTGCAATCTGGCAATCTGTTGATGATTGCTTCAACATATCTATTCGAACCACCGACCACAGTTCTCCAAACAGGAGAGTTGCCGAGTTCAAGCATCCCGTGATTTTGCAAGAATTGAAAAAGATGTCTTGCTGGATACTGCAAAGAGTCCCGGTCTCCTGAGGACCATACGCATGAAACTACTGGTATTGCATAATGCTTAATAAAGTATTGACTAAATCTCTGTGTTTTTAGGAATTCACCCCAGGTAACTTCCCTCTTTGAATCATCATTTAGAAGTCGCTTAGCTTCGCGATAAAAACGGGGCACTTCAATCAACATCTTGATAAATCTGGGGTCCATCAATTTAGAAGGTTTGGCCAAGATTCCTTTAACGCCACGACCACCCGCATATTGCAAACCACATCCTTTGCAGTTGATGCTCATGCTCATCTCGGTCTCTTGAGTCTCTATCTCTAACTCTCGAAAGATTCGCAGTAGGTATGGATAGGTACGTTCGTTATGAACAATAAAACCCGAATCCACATTCACAGTTTTCTCTTCAGATTCCAGAATTTGATGCGTATGTGCATGGCCACCAAAACGATCATCAGCTTCATAAATGGTTACTTCGTGTGTATCTCTCAAAATATATGCAGCGGTCAGCCCCGATACGCCAGAGCCAATAATGGCTATCTTCGCCAAGGAACCACCCTCTTTTTTAAACTTTTCTAGCGTAAGCGCTCCACTAGTCGCTCTCCTTGCAGAACTCTATCGCTGGGACATATATTTCCCATTATGAGCGAAATCATCCTTTTGAAAACCCTTAATAGTAAGAAGACTGCGGAAGAACTTTTCGCCTATTTCAGCGATTTCACCACCACCAACGAATGGGATCCAAACACCGTCAAAACCACCAAATTAAGTGGTGATGGTGGGGTTGGAACCAAATATGCGAATACCTCCGCTTTTAACGGAAGAGAGAGTTCTTTGGTTTATGAGGTGATCGAGTATCAACCAAACTCCATCATTAGATTACGTGGTGAAAATAAATCACTAACTGCCATTGACACTATGAAAATCGAAGAGCTAAACGGAGAGCGCAGATTCACCTACGAAGCGCGCTTCAAATTCAAAGGTCTTGCCAAAATTGCCGCACCTTTCTTAAAGAAGGCTTTTGATAAATTGGCTGCCGATGCTGAAGTAGGACTTAGGAAGGTTCTGTGATGAGTGAATATGTGGCAGGTGCCTGCAATATCGGTACTTCTGAGATCAAACAGCGTAAGCGTGTTGCCTACTCCGGAGCCGTAGTTTTCCTAGCCATCAGTCTCTGGCTAATTTTTATTGATGCACCAACTGCTGGCAGGTTGCTGGTATTTTTCCCAGCAGTTGCTGCAACCACAGGACTTATCCAGGCACGAAAAAGATTCTGTGTGGCTTTTGGTTTCATGGGTGTCTTTAACTTCGAGAAAACTGGAAATATTCGGAAAATTACAGTTAATCAAGATTTGAAAGCGGACCGTAAATATGCAGTAAGGCTATTGCTGCAGTCCGTACTTGCAGCAATAGCCTTAACTGTTTTGGTGGTGCTTATTTAGCTAACGCCAACTCAGGGCTGGGTGACACGTTTGGCGCCGCCAAAACTCTCCGTTTTTTCCTGATGGTTCTATCAATCACCAATTTACCTAAGTGATTCCAGCGTCGATGATTGACGATGGTGATCTCATCGACGTGCGTTGAACTCTTGAGTTTGTACGAAACGACAGTATTTTGTGTTTTGCTTACTGTTGATGAATTTTTCATGACAGCTCCTTGTGTAGTTTCTACACAAGGTCTCCGCCGTCGTATTTAACGACCTAGACACCGGTTGCTTTTGGCAACGTACTGACGATGTCTAGCAGTTGGGGTACTCCCCTTGATGAAGTGAAGTATGAAGTATTTTTAAGTGCAGGTCAAAGGGGATTGCATATAACTTCGGTCACAAAAGAGTCGGGAGAATTCGGGAGAATTCGGGTATTGAGTGTGGGGCAACGCTCTTACCAGGCCATCCGTTGGGATACTTAAGCTATCGGAACAAAAGTGATGAAGCGGCTACCTCGGCCGTGGAATCAATTAAATAAGGAGTAACTATGGCTGCCAAAGTGCCGCTAGAGATAAGTTCAGATCGCGCACGTGGTTTAAAGCGCTACAACCAGATCGCCGGAATTTTCCATGCCGTGCAGGCGGTGGCAATCTTGGCGCTTGCCAATGGATTCACACTGCCAATACATGTGACTTATTTACAAGGCCCACCGCTACCTGGAGTTGAGTTTGAGCAGGTTGAGCTTTTCAATTTTCCAATCGCGATCGGTGTGGCCTCCTTCTCGATCTTAAGCGCAATTGCACACTTTTATGTAAGTGGGCCTGGTTTCCAAAAATATCTAAGTGGGCTTAGCAATAAGACCAACTATTACCGTTGGATCGAATACTCATTATCTTCGACATTGATGATTATTTTGATCTCGGTTCTAAATGCAGTTTGGGATATCGTTGGTTTGATCGCGATAGCTGGCGCGAATATCTCGATGATTCTCTTTGGTTGGCTACAAGAGAAGTATGAAGAGCCTGGTAAAGGTAGCTTGCTGCCATTCTGGTTTGGTTGCATCGCCGGAATCATCCCTTGGGTCGCGATGTTCTTATTACTCTTCTCACCAGGTAGTTCCCAGAACGCACCAGGATTTGTTTACGGAATCGTATTCTCATTATTCCTACTCTTTAATTGCTTTGCGATTGTGCAATGGTTGCAATATAAAGAGATCGGAAAATGGAAAGATTATTTGGCTGGCGAGAAGACTTACATCACGCTCTCGTTTGTGGCGAAATCATTGCTGGCTTGGCAGATCTTTGCCGGCACCTTAATTCCGCAATAATCTCAAGCTAAGAGCTTCGCAATTTCGGTGTAGATCGGGATTCCGAGTACCAAATTAAATGGGAAAGTAATCCCGATGCTCGCAGTGAGCGCCAAAGAGGAGTTAGCCTCTGGAAGCCCAATGCTCACCGCTGCTGGCGCTGCAATATATGAAGCGCTGGCACATAACACTCCTAAAGTCGCAGCTCCACCAATGGATAAACCGATCCAACTGCCTGTTGCAACCCCAAGCGCGCCAGATGCAACCGGAAAAGTTGTGCCAAAGATCGCAAGCGGTAGTCCAACTTTCTTAATCTCAAACCAATTGCTTCCTGCTAAATATCCAAGGTGAAGCAGAAAGAGCACTAAAAATCCATTGAGCAAATCGATAAAGAATGGGGTTACCTTTTCATATCCACTATTCGTAGTGATCGCACCGATAATCAATCCACCAACTAAAAGCAGAACCGTCTTTCCAGAGACCACCTCAGTTAAAGTTTTGCTCCACGCAACCTTCTTATGTCCAAAACGTGAACCTAGATAAACCCCCACGATTAGCCCTGGAATCTCAAGTAGCGTCAAAAGCGCGGTTGCGTATCCTTCAACTTCCAGAGCATTGTTTTCTAGAAACAATAAAGCGGCAGAGAAAGTCACAAGTGAGGTGGACCCATAATGCGCCGCAATCGCTCCGCGATCAACTGGATTTAATTTCTTGATCAATTTCAAAGTTAAATAAGCAATTATCGGAATGATGATTCCAAGGGCTATGGTGGCAAGCGCTGCTTTCCAGAAACTACTAAAAGTGACATCCCTCAAGGCGTTGCCACCTTTCAGGCCGATACCAAATAGCAGGTAGATGGAGATTAGTTGATAGGCCGCTTCTGGAATTCTGACATCGCTCTTTAAACGAGCAGCGATAAAGCCAAAAACAAAGACCAGCACGGCTACCGAAGTTAGATTATTTACCGCTAGCGACCAGTTGTTTCCCACACGATGCTCCTAATTTTTCGGAAATTTCTTGGCAAGCCCCCCAAACTATACATAACATTTGTTTGAGGTATCCGAATACATTGGTTCACCAATTTAGATCTTTCTTTAACTGCATAAAGCTAGAGACACAACGGTAAATTCGGGCAGTAATTATGGTAATGGCTCGTAAACTCTTTATGTGAAACGTATCCAATTTCTGATTGGCGCATCGATACTTTCGCTCATTTATAACTTCATCATTTTGTTATCTGTGTCTTTAAACATGGAATGGGTTCGCACCAGAGCAGCTGGTGGGCAATACGAAAGCTTTCCGATTGGCATACGGATAATTTATTTTATTATGGCTTCGTTTATGGGAACTTTGATTTTTTGGCTTTGGGACCATCGAAACCAAGTCTTAGATGGACCTAGCAGGAGATTGGCCAGGATCTTTGGAATCACCTTTTTAATAAGCACCATGCTGCAGCTAATTTCCAGATCACCTGATGAGCGATGGAATGCGATCCCGGCATTTATTTTGGCAGTCACTTTTTTCCAATTAACACGGGTTAATAAGCAAAATAAATAATTGTGTGGAGACTAGGGGAATCGAACCCCTAACCCCCTGCTTGCAAAGCAGGTGCTCTACCAATTGAGCTAAGTCCCCGTTGTTAACGGATATTAAGTTTTCTTGCTTGGTGGGCCTAGGTGGACTTGAACCACCGACCTCTTCCTTATCAGGGAAGCGCTCTAACCAGGCTGAGCTATAGGCCCAAGCAAGGAAGCAAAATCTACCTTGTTAGGGATTTAAGCCCAAATCGCTGTATTAAGCGGGCGTAACCGTATCAGCATCTTCACTATTTTTGGTAACTGACAAGAGTGTTACACCCTGATCAAGATTTACCAATCTAACGCCCATGCTATCTCGGCCAGTCTGTCGAATCTCTGATGCATCAGTTCGCATCACTGAACCGTTGGAAGTAATTGCCAAAATCTCATCTTTATCGCTAATAACAAGTGCGCCAACCAAGCCGCCACGCGCATCTTCGTTTATCTTCGCTGCCTTGATTCCGATGCCGCCACGGTTTTGTAGACGATATTCATCTAGCGGAGACTTCTTTCCAAAACCACCGTCAGTTGCCGTAAATACAAATAAGTTTGCATCTTTGGCGCTTACTCGTGCCATTGCCAGTAGCTCATCGTCTTTTCTAAATTTCATTCCGATGACACCAGTTGCACTTCGACCCATTGATCGGATGGTCTCATCGTTAGCCGAAAACCTGATCGACATTCCTTTTCTAGAGACCAACAAGAGTTCATCGGAATCTTTTGCAAGAGTTGCGCCGACTACCTCATCGCCTTGGCGAAGCGAGATTGCTATAAGTCCGCCTGATCTTGGTGAGTCATATTCGGTCAATGGAGATTTTTTTACCAAGCCAGATTTGGTTGCTAAAACTAAATAAGGTGCGGTGTGATAATCCTTTACGGATAAAACTGCTGCAATCTGTTCGTCAGGCTTAAATGCCATCAAATTTGCCACATGTTGACCGCGAGCATCTCGGCCGGCATCTGGTAGCTCGTGCACCTTTGCGCGATAAACCCGACCTTTGTTGGTGAAGAAGAGCAACCAATCGTGGGTTGATGCCACAAAGAAATGATCGACTACATCATCTTGTTTTAGCGCGGCACCTTTGACACCTTTACCACCGCGTTTTTGGCTGCGATAAAGCTCGGCGCGAGTTCGTTTTGAGTATCCGCCGCGGGTAACGGTGACCACTACATCTTGATCTGGAATTAGATCTTCTGCGCTGAAATCGCCTTCGGCCGCCACAATTTGAGTTCGACGTTCGTCGCCATATTTGGCTACCAATTCTTGTAATTCATTTTTAACGATCTCGCGCTGCTTCTCAATGCTACCCAAAATCACATTTAGTTCGTTGATTTCAGCCATTAAACCGTCGTACTCGTCATTGATCTTCTGACGTTCGAGTGCCGCTAAACGGCGAAGTTGCATATCTAAAATTGCATTTGCTTGTACTTCATCAACTTCAAGTAATTTCATTAAGCCTTCGCGGGCCTCTTCGGAAGTGGCGGAAGCTCTGATCAGAGCAATGACTGCATCTAGCGCATCAAGTGCCTTTAGATAACCACGCAAAATATGTGCGCGGCGCTCTTTCTCGGCCAATCTAAATTTGGAGCGGCGAACAATGACTTCGATTTGATGTTCGATGTAGTAGCGAACAAATTCATCTAGCCTTAATGTGCGCGGTACACCATCTACCAACGCCAACATATTAGCGCCAAAAGTGTCTTGGAGTTGGGTGTGTTTGTAAAGATTATTTAGAACCACTTTGGCGATTGCACCTGATTGCAAGACAATAACTAAACGTTGTCCTAAACGTTCATTGCCTTCATCGCGCACATCCGCGATGCCTTTGATTTTGCCGTCTTTGACTAGTTCTGCGATCTTTAGAGCCAAATTATCTGGATTAACTTGATATGGAAGTTCAGTTACCACCAAACAGGTGCGCTTATTGATCTCTTCGACATTTACAACTGCGCGCATCGTGATCGATCCGCGCCCAGTGCGATAAGCCTCTTCGATACCACCACGGCCAACAATTAAAGCTCTAGTTGGAAAATCAGGGCCTTTTACAAATTTAAGTAGCTCTTTTAATAACTCTTCACTTGATGCATCTGGGTGTGCAAGCGCCCAAGCAACACCTTCGGCGATCTCTTTTAAGTTATGTGGTGGGATGTTGGTAGCCATACCAACTGCAATACCTGCCGAACCATTTACGAGTAAGTTTGGAAAACGTGATGGTAAAACTGTGGGTTCTTGAGAACGGCCATCGTAATTAGGTACAAAATTGACGGTATCTTCATCGATATCACGCATCATCTCCATGGCAATCGGAGAAAGTCGAGCTTCGGTATAACGCATCGCAGCTGCTGGATCATTGCCAGGGCTACCAAAGTTTCCATTTCCGTCGACTAATGGATAACGAAGCGACCAAGGTTGGGCTAAACGAACTACGGTGTCATAAATAGCGCCATCGCCATGCGGGTGATAGTTACCCATCACATCTCCGACGATGCGAGATGATTTGTAATAACCCTTATCTGGTCGATAACCAGCGTCATACATCGCATATAAAACGCGGCGATGTACTGGTTTTAAGCCATCTCTGACATCTGGAAGTGCGCGCCCAACGATAACTGACATCGCATAGTCAAGATAGCTGCGCGCCATCTCCACTTGGAGATCAACGGTTTCGATTTTGTCGTAGTTCTCTAAATTTTCCATAGTTAAATATCCAAGAACCTGACATCTTTAGCGTTGCGTTGAATAAATTGTCTACGTTGCTCGACATCTTCGCCCATTAATACTGAAAATAGACCGTCGGCGGCTGCAGCATCTTCTAGCGTAATTTTAGTTAGTACGCGATGTTCTGGATCCATAGTGGTATCCCAAAGCTCTTTGGCTGGCATCTCTCCCAAACCTTTAAAGCGTTGGATGCCATCCTCTTTTGGTAAACGTTTACCGGCATCGATACCGATTTTGATTAACCCATCGCGCTCTTTATCGCTAAATGCGTATTGGATCGGCTCTTTTCCTGCCCACTTCAATTTATAAAGTGGAGGTTGTGCCAAATAGACATGGCCAGCTTCGATTAGTGGTCGCATGAATCTAAAGAGCAAAGTTAATAAAAGGGTTCGAATATGTTGGCCATCAACATCGGCATCCGCCATCAAAATGATTTTATGGTAACGAAGTGTTGCGATATCAAAATCATCGTGAACGCCAGTTCCGAGCGCAGTGATCAGCGCTTGCACTTCGTTATTTTGTAATACGCGATCGATTCTGGCTTTCTCCACATTTAAAATCTTGCCGCGAATTGGTAATACTGCTTGATACTTTGAGTCACGGCCGCCTTTGGTGGAACCGCCAGCTGAATCTCCCTCGACTATATAAAGTTCACACTTCTCAGGATCGGTCCACTGGCAATCAGCTAACTTGCCGGGCATTCCGCGACCTTCCAGTAAACCTTTGCGGTTTCTAGATAGATCTCTAGCTTTTCTAGCGGCAATTCTGGCTGCCGCTGAATCGATGCTTTTGCGGACAATATCTTTGCCTTCAGTTTGGTTGCGATCAAACCATTCAGTGAGCGCTTCATTAACACACTTTTGGGTGAAAGTTTTAGCTTCTGTGTTTCCAAGTTTGGTTTTGGTCTGACCTTCAAATTGCGGTTCTGAGATCTTTATTGAAACGATTGCGGTTAGACCTTCTCGGATATCTTCTCCGGTTAGACGATCTTCACGTTTCTTTATAAAACCCCAATCTTCGCCAAATTTATTGACGACCGAAGTTAAAGCGGTTCGAAAACCCTCTTCGTGGGTTCCGCCCTCATGTGTATTTATAGCGTTAGCGAAGGTAAAGACTGATTCTGAGAATCCGGTGTTCCACTGCATGGCGATTTCAAGGGATAGTTTTCTTTTCTTATCCTCTTGCTCCAAGGAAATGATTGTCTTATGGAGTTCGCCGCGGGTGGAATTGAGATAACGGACAAAGTCTGCGATTCCGCCTTGATAGCAATAAACCACTTGAAGTGGTTCGCCTTTTTCATCAACATGTCCTGGACGTTCATCTTTCAATGAAATTGTTAAACCTTTATTTAAAAAGGCCATCTCTCGGAATCGATTGGATAAAATTTCAAATGAGTATTCAGTGGTTTCAAAAATCTCTTCGGAAGGCCAGAAGCGAACCGTGGTTCCGGTCTCGTCGGTTTTTTCGCCTTTAGCAACTGCGGCATCTGGTACGCCAAGTTGGTAGCTTTGCGACCAATTAAAGCCATCTCGTTTGACATTTACTTGGACAACTTTTGAGAGCGCATTTACAACTGAGATACCCACGCCATGTAATCCGCCAGATACTGAATATCCACCATCACCAAATTTTCCGCCAGCGTGTAAGACAGTTAAAACCACTTCGAGTGCAGGTTTCTTTTCTACTGGATGGATATCTACTGGGATGCCGCGACCGTTATCAATTACCTCTACGCCGCCATCTTTCATAAGTGTGATCTCTATACGGTTACAGAAACCGGCCATCGCTTCGTCGACCGAGTTATCAACCACTTCATAGACCAGATGGTGTAAACCGCGTTCGCCAGTTGATCCGATATACATTCCGGGGCGCTTGCGGACCGCTTCCAACCCCTCAAGAACGGTGATTGCAGATGCGTCATATGACTTCTCGGCCATCAAACCTCCTTGGGGTTAAGTCGCTAAAAACGGCTTTGGAGGCCCAAAATCATGGGCACAACCTCAAATCCTAGTGGTAAATGACGACACCGAATACCCTAAATTCAGGCTAGAAGGGTGTTTATAGCCTTTAAAACGCCGGGGTTGAGGGGAATTGTTATCACCCGTATGTATCTCGCGGCCCTTTGGCTCCCTGGATGGTGCGTAGCCCTTTTCGCCAACTTGGCGCGTTTGGACCGAAAATTTCTAAATCGATTATCGCTGGTGCAACTCTTTGAATTGATTGTAATAACTCACGTTTTACTAAATTCAACTGTGTGGCCCATGCGGTAGATACACATTTTATAAATAGCTTTTGATCTTTGATCTCGATTGGTTCTGATTTTGATGCAATTTCATCACCGACAATCTCAGCCCATTTATTTAATACTTCGCCCTCTGCTAAACCTCCCTGCCATTGTCTCTGTTTAACCAAATCATTTATTAAATCTCCGAGAGGTTTTGGTTCGTCAACTTTTCGCTCGGATTGCTCTGATACTTGTTCGTTTTTAGCAATAAAGGTTCGTTTATTTCCTTTAAAAGTGTTGTATAGATCCAATGCTAGATCGCGTTTACTCATTTGTTCACCTTGCCGTTTGCAACATAGAAACGAGTGCCAGTTAAGTCTTTTGGTAGATCACTTTCTACAGCTGCGGTAACAATTGTCTGTTCGGCAATCAAGGTTGCTTGAAGTAAACGCTCACGACGGTTGGTATCTAGCTCTGCGAAAACATCATCTAAAATCAAAATTGGATCCAGTCCGATTGATTTTAGATGTTCGAAGGCCGCGACTTTTAGTGAAATAGCAAA
>JBJTHJ010000101.1:0-1363 GCA_046094385.1 Candidatus Nanopelagicaceae bacterium | reverse complement strand
AGTTTGGCATCAACTAGCGCTCTTCTAGCCGGTGCTGCAAGGCCAATCTCTTTCCAGTATCCATCTAATTTCTCATATTTAGCGAGATTCACAGCTCCACTTTTGACGGGACATTGAGATATTCGAGCCTTTATTAATTTTGAAATTAAACTCTTTGATAACGGTTTATCAATTGGAACATGAATTGCACTTTTTGTGCATGAAAAATTAGCAAGTTCTTTTTTAAATAACACCAGCACCGATCCACTAAAAGGGTAGTAACCCACATGATTCTTATTAGCCAAAAGCCCTGCCACTATGTTGCCATCTACCTTAAAAGCTGGCATTCCGTAACTGATAACTTCTTCAGCATTAGGAACCACCTGCAATATCCGTTTGCGCATTTCAAGCATGGTCTGTCTATGGGGAGAAGGCGCATTTTTGTAAATTGCAGCTACTTGTTTGGGCATCACGTCAGCTCAGCTCGTATAACTTGATATCTGGATTATCCAGCGTGCGAAGAACGCAAAAGAGATTTCCTTCTGGGTCTTCCATAACTATCCATGTGGTTCTGGGGTCTGCGCTCTGTCCAATTTCCACTCGCCTTGCTCCAAGTGACTCAAGTCTTGCAACTTCAGCCTGCTGATTATCAGGTCGTAGATCGAAGTGAACTCGGTTTTTGACGGTTCGTTTATCTGGATTTCTCATGAAGAGCAGATCACCTTCGCCAGCTGGATTGGTAACTACTACCTCTTCCGAATTTTCAATAGTTATCGGCCAATCCAGAGCTTGGCTCCAGAATTTTGCTGGCACTGCGGGATCCTGGCAATCGAAAGTGATGCATTGAATTTTAAGCATATCTTTAGCATATTCAGGATTTAGTTATCTGTGAATACTATTTGGCGGTGTATACGGAACTGTCACAAGAAGAGCAGATTCAGCTTATTTCAAAGGCAGTTCCAAAGTTTCTTGTCCAATACAATTTAGAGCAAACGTCAATCGAGAATGTTAACCATTGCTTTAATTCCAGCTTCAAAGTCACAGCTGTGGATGGAAGAAAATTCGCGCTACGAATCAATACCAATTCAAAGAAAAGTGCAGCGCAAGTAGAGGCAGAAGTTCTACTGCTCGAATTGATTGCCCAAAATAAAGTGATTGATGCACCGGTTCCCATTCGAACCAGCGCAGGTCATGCCTATTCGATCGCAAATCTAGATTTCTTAGGACGCGAGGTCACGGCAGTATTAAATGGATGGATAGATGGAGATGATCTAGGTGATGAGATCTCCGATAACGAATTGTTTTTACTTGGTGCCTCAATGGCAAAGTTGCATCAATTTTCAAGGCAGGTTCCAAATAATCTAGCCAGTATATTTCCTAGGAT
>JBJTHJ010000100.1:0-9004 GCA_046094385.1 Candidatus Nanopelagicaceae bacterium | reverse complement strand
TTTCACGGAAGTACCACAGCAACTGGCAACGGTGATCGTGCTTGCGCCGATGACTTTGTTCTTCCGTAGGTTGGTCTCAAATTACGAAAGAGACGATATTTCAAGGCTATTTCAATATCTGGTAGCGGGTAGCGCGCTAATCGGAGCTGGGATATCAGGTGGTTGGTTTATCGCGGGTCTCTTTGAATTTAATTCATTTATCAATACCTCGATCTCAGGGTTTGCAGGATTGCTCGTAACTTTACCTATCTGGCGCTTTGAGTGGCGACATTGCCAAGCTGCAATTCATGGGCAATTTGAAGTAGAACATAACTCTCCAATTCGTCGCATTTATCTATATGTGATGATGGCGATTCCGACTATCGCGGGATTTATCTCCGCAGTGATCATGAGTTATCAACTCTTCAAAGGTCTATTGGTCGGTGGCTTTAATTGGATTGATATCAAAGAGGCTGCAGGTGCGTTCTTTAGCGCAGGGTTAGTTGCCCTTTATCAATATCGAATCTATCGAAGCGAGCGCACCAGTGTGGCAAGCGGCTCTATGAGATTAGCAATTCGGGATTAAGAATTCGGGATTAAGAATTCGGGATTAGCAATTAACGAACGCTGCGTAAGACTGCAGTTACTTTGCCTAGAATTTCACAGTTATCACCATTGATTGGTTGATAATCTGGATTTGCCGGTAGGAGCCAGATGTGGCCATCTCTTCGTGAGAAAGTCTTTACAGTGGCTTCGCCATCAATCATGGCGGCAACAATCTCGCCTTTTTCGCAACTCTTCTGAGATCGGATGACGACAAAATCCCCATCGCAGATCGCAGCCTCGATCATCGAGTCACCAACTACTTTGAGCATAAATAACTCACCACTTCCGACGATGGATTCAGGAAGCGGAAAGGTTTCTTCGATATGTTGCTCGGCGAGAATTGGCCCGCCGGCTGCAATGCGACCTACAAGCGGAACTTGGCGAGAGCGATCTGCAATTACATTGGAATCAGATTCGACGACCTCGATCGCTCGACCAAGTGAGGCATCGCGACGGATAAAACCTGCCTCTTCGAGCGCCTTTAGCTGATACTGGACGCTGGCAGAGCTTGAGAGCCCTGCCGCTTCACCGATCTCTCGGATCGATGGGGGATAGCCATTATTTTGGATGCCCTCCTGGATGGCGGTGAGGATCTTGACCTGGCGGGCCGATAGCCCAGCGATATCTCTGCTCATACCCCAAGGGTGACATAAGTAGGGAAAAAATTCAAACATTTGTTCGAAATTTTCTTGACCTTTGTCGTATGGGTGGTTTATGGTTCTCTTATTCGAACAGGTGTTCGAAGATAACTTGAAGAAAAATGTAAGACCTTCCCCAAAAAGGCTCCGAAAGGGTCCGAAAAGGTCCGAAAGGGTCTTCTCTAGTGGAAGATAGATAGGAGATCGATATGAACCGCAGGAAGAGCGCCTCTCGCCGTAGCAATCGCGCCAATATCCGTCTGGCCCGATTTCTAGTAGTCCTCTCGCTAACTACCGTCTTTGGAGCAGGTTTTGCGATGCAAGCTGGGGCTGGTTCAACTCCCGCTACCGGCAAGACCCAATCGGTCAATTTCGTAACCGTCACAATTGCACCCGGTGAGAGCCTCTGGTCAGTTGCAAAGGCCTTCGGTAGCGGCGATCCACGCCAATTGGTCGATGAGATCCTGACCATAAATGGACTTACCTCTGCCCAGCTTCCAGCTGGCACCAAGGTGCGCGTACCCCTGGACTAGATTCTTAACTTTTGAGGGTCGCTCGGTAGCCTTGGACCTCTATGAGTCCAGTTATGACCCTTGCAAAGAGCAAGAAGCTCTCGACGATCTCGGTCGCTACCTTCATGGCTACCTGCATGGCCGTGACCTTGCTACCTGCGGCGAGTGCTGCTCCCTCAATTGCAGAGATCCAAAGACAGGTCAATGAGCTTCGTGAAGAGGCGGCGGGAAAATATGAAGCGGCCAATGGCGTTAAATACCAAATCTCAAAATTGCAGAGAGAGTTAAATGGCCTAAAGCAAGGTGAAGCTGCAGCAAATGCCAGGGCTCAGAAGTTGCAGACAGAGATCTCGAAATTAGCAATTGAAAATTACAAGAGCGGTGGCCTTGGTAATGGATTAGAGCTACTGCTCTCAAGAGATCCAGCAAAATACTTATCAGATGCAGCGATGTTAGATGTTTTGGCGCAACGTTACGCAACCAAACTTCGACAATTAAAGACCTATCAACAGGGTTTGCAATCTAGCCAATTAGTGGTCTCGGATCGAACTGCACAATTACAAGCAGCTCAAAAACGTTTGGAGCGGCAGGTGGCTTCGGCCAATGCTGCCCTTAAAAAAGCCGAGAAATTACTGACAAATTTAAAGGCAGAGGAGCGCGCTAAATTATTGGCCGCCGATGATGCCGAACAGAAAAAGATTTTGGCAGAGTCGAAGCGATTGGCAGCTCTCTACGCAGGTGGTTCAACTAAAGGCGCGATCGCACTTCGATATGCCCTCGATCAATTAGGTGATATCTATGTCTGGGCAGGGGCTGGGCCGACTAAGTGGGATTGCAGTGGTTTGACGATGCGCGCCTTCCAAAGAGCTGGCGTCTCTATGCCGCACTTTGCAGCCGCCCAATTTAATTACGGCAAGAACATCCCAAGAAGCGCGCTCGCCCCTGGTGACCTAGTCTTCTTCGGTCGACCTATTAGCCATGTCGGCATATATATGGGTAAGGGCAAGATGGTCCATGCTCCACGCCCTGGAAAGCGCGTTGAGATCGCTACCGCCTTTAGCTTGGGCCGTAAGCCCTTCGTTGGCGCAAAACGCCTCTAATAAATTTCACCTGCGTGTCGTTTTTACCCCTGCTTGAAAACCCTAAAGCGATGCTTTATGGTTCTCTTCTTGACCCCAATATCTAGTGGTTTAAGGGCCAAAACTCTCAATAAGTTGTGGTTTGACCCTAAATTTTGAGGTAAGTTACCGCCTCCCACTAGGTAAGTTTTAGAAGGTTAAGTTTTTAGTTGGCAAGTTTTAGAAGGCTAAGTTTTAAGTTGAAAGGAGTCAGGCGATGAACTGTCCATTTTGCAGACACGATGACTCCAGGGTTATCGATTCCCGAGTTGTAGAAGATGGCCTTCAGATTCGCCGTCGCCGCGAATGCCCAGAGTGTGGCCAGAGATTTTCAACCCAAGAGACCGCGATCTTAAATATCATCAAGCGCTCTGGCGTTAGCGAACCCTTTAGTCGCGAGAAGGTCATCAATGGAGTTCGTAAGGCCTGCCAAGGTCGTCCGGTATCAGAGGATGATCTAGCTCGCCTTGCGATGACAGTTGAAGAGACCCTACGTCGCTCAGGCCAAGCAGAGATCGAAGCCCAAGAGGTGGGAATGGCGATACTTGCGCCACTTAAAGAACTTGATGCCGTGGCTTACCTCAGATTTGCCTCGGTATACCGTAACTTTTCTTCCCTTGCTGACTTTGAAGGTGAAATCTCCCTCCTTCGAGAATTCCCAACAGTAGATAAAACCTCCCCGCAAAGAGCTGCAACTAATTAAAAAAATTAAATCTAATTAAATAAATTAAATAAATTAAATACTAGAGAAAGAGCATCAATGTCTGACACGGTCATCAATCGCCCTTCTAAGAATGAAGGCAAAAGCGAGGTAAAGAGCGCTTTTGTCCATAACACCAAGAAGGGCAAGGGGCTAACAATTGAACGCCTTTACACCAACGAAGGCGTACATCCTTACGACGAAGTTACATGGGAGCGTCGTGATGTAGTCCAGCAGAATTGGAAGACCGGGGAGACTGTCTTCGAGCAGCGCGGTGTTGAATTTCCTGACTTCTGGTCAATTAATGCCTCAACCATCGTAACCACCAAGTATTTCCGTGGTGCGGTTGGTCGTGAAGATCGTGAGTGGTCACTTCGCCAAGTGATCGATCGCGTAGTCCTTACCTACACCAAGGCAGGCAAAGAGTACGGATACTTCGCAACGCCGAAGGATGCCGAGGTCTTCGAACACGAATTGACCTACATGTTGCTGCACCAAGTGTTTAGCTTTAACTCACCAGTTTGGTTCAACGTCGGTACCAACCAACCGCAACAGGTAAGCGCATGCTTTATCTTGTCTGTAGATGACACTATGGATTCAATCCTTAACTGGTATCGCGAAGAGGGCATGATCTTCAAAGGTGGATCAGGTGCTGGTCTAAACCTTTCCAGAATCCGCTCCTCAAAAGAGCTTTTAAAATCAGGCGGAACCGCATCTGGCCCAGTCTCATTTATGCGTGGCGCTGATGCCTCAGCCGGAACCATTAAATCTGGTGGCGCTACTCGCCGTGCAGCGAAGATGGTCGTTTTAGATGTAGATCATCCTGATATCGAAGAGTTCATCGAGACCAAGGTCCGCGAAGAGGACAAGATCCGTGCGCTTCGCGATGCTGGCTTTGACATGGATTTAGGTGGCAAGGACATCATCAGCGTTCAATACCAGAATGCAAATAACTCAGTTCGCGTCTCAGATGATTTCATGAACGCAGTTGAAAAGGGCGAACAGTTCCCTTTAACTGCACGCGCTACTGGCGAAGTAGTCGAGATGGTGGATGCTCGCAAGCTATTCCGCAAGATGGCAGAGGCGGCTTGGGCATGCGCTGATCCAGGAATTCAATATGACACCACCATCAACGATTGGCACACCAATCCAGAGACTGGTCGCATCAATGCATCTAACCCATGCTCTGAATACATGTCACTAGATAACTCATCTTGCAATTTGGCATCACTTAACTTAATGAAGTTTTTAAAGCAAGATGGTTCATTTGATTCTCGCACCTTCGCAAAGGCCGCCGAGTTGATCATCACCGCGATGGATATCTCAATCTGCTTCGCGGATTTCCCAACTGAGGCAATCGGAGATACCACCAAGCGTTATCGCCAACTTGGAATCGGCTATGCAAACCTAGGCGCGCTACTCATGGCATCCGGTCTTGCATACGATTCAGATGGCGGACGTGCGCTCGCCGGTGCCATCACCTCATTGATGTCAGGCGTTACCTACAAGCGCTCTGCAGATCTTGCCGGCATTGTCGGTGCATATGATGGCTTTGCACGTAACGCACAACCACATGCTCGTGTAATGCGTAAACATGCATCAGCATCTTCTGCTGCTAAATCATTTAGCACCATGGATGCAGATGTATGGGCGGTAGCAAATAAGGCTTGGGATGATTGCTTAGCAATCGGAGATAAGAACGGCTGGCGCAATGCCCAGATCTCAGTGCTTGCGCCAACTGGCACCATCGGTTTGATGATGGATTGCGATACCACCGGTATCGAGCCGGATTTCTCATTGGTAAAGTTCAAGAAGCTAGTCGGCGGTGGCTCAATGCAGATCGTCAATCAGACGGTCCCACTTGCTCTACGTAAGCTCGGATATAACGAAGAGACCATTGAAGCAATCGTCGAATACATCGCAGCAAATGGCCACGTAATCGATGCGCCTGGCCTTAAGCCAGAGCACTATGACATCTTCGACTGCGCGCTTGGAAAGCGTTCAATTGCTCCAATGGGCCACGTTCGAATGATGGCAGCGTGCCAGCCATTCCTATCTGGCGCGATCTCAAAGACCGTTAACTTGCCAGAAGATGCAACCATCGAAGAGGTAGAAGATGTCTACTTCCAAGGTTGGAAGTTAGGGCTAAAGGCGATTGCGATCTATCGCGATAATTGCAAGGTAGGCCAGCCACTATCTGATGCCAAAGCTGAGAAGAAAGAGGCAACGGTTGTAGAAGCAACTGCGACTCCAGTTCGTAAGCGCTTGCCAAAGTCACGTCCATCTCGCACCACTTCCTTTAATGTCGGTGGCGCAGAGGGTTACATGACTGCAGGTGCTTATAACGATGGCACCCTCGGCGAAGTCTTCCTAAAACTTGGCAAGCAAGGTTCAACACTTGCCGGCGTAATGGATGCATTCTCAATTGCAGTATCGATCGGTCTGCAGTACGGAGTTCCACTACAGACATTCGTCGAGAAGTTCATGAATTTGCGCTTTGAACCAGCAGGTATGACCGATGATCCAGATGTTCGCATGGCACAGTCGATGCTTGATTACATCTTCCGTCGTCTGGCACTTGATTACCTACCATTCGAAGAGCGCGCAGCGATTGGTCTGTACACCGCAACCGAGCGTGCTCGTGCGCTTGAAACCGGCGAATACACCCCTGATGTCGATGCCATTACCGCATCAATCGCACAGGGCGTCGAGGTAGCAGCAGCTCCAGTTGTTCCAGCAGCCAAGCCTGTTGAGATCAAGATCGAGAACCCACCTGCAACTGCAGTTGGTTCATCAACTGAACTTCTTGAAAAGATCTCAGGAATCAAAGCTGATGCGCCACTTTGTATGACCTGTGGCGTAAAGATGCGTGCATCTGGCGCTTGCTATGTCTGCGAAGGTTGCGGCTCAACCTCCGGCTGCTCTTGATTTAAAGAGTAAATAAAAAACCTCCGAGCAATCGGAGGTTTTTTATTGTCTACAATTACCAACGTGAAGAGAGCGCTCGCGGGAATTTTAGCTACTGCGCTTTTAACTGGTTGCGCCAGCCAGGCAGCATCAGATAGACCAACGCCATCGCCCACTCCGACTGAGCAAAACATCACCATTGCCTTTGGCGGTGACACCCATGGCGTCTCTCAAATCTCTAATTTTCTAAATAGTGGTGGCAATCCATTTGCAGGAGTTTCAGATCTATTAACAAGTGCAGATATCTCGGTGGTTAATCTTGAGAGCACAGTTACTACTCACGAGATCAAACAGGAGAAGAAGTACACCTTTAATAGCAATCCTTATCTACTGGATTGGATGAAGACCTCTGGTGTTGATGTAGTAAACCTTGGTAACAATCACGCTGGTGATTTCATGCGCGAAGGTCTTACCGAGACAATTAAAAATATCGAAGAGCGCGGGATGCAGGTAATTGGCGCAGGAAATAGTGGGCGCGAAGCTTGGACTTCTAAAGTAATCAATATCCGTGGCACCAAAGTAGCGCTACTTGGAATTGCGAAGATAAATAGTGGGGTGGCGACGCTAGCAAGTGGTGAGTTAGCAGGAACCACCAATGGATGGGATTCACAAGTCGTGGAACTTGCAATTAAAGCGGCGGCACGACAAGCGAAGATCGTCATCGTCTATACCCATTGGGGAGTAGAAGAGAAGTTCTGCCCACAAAATCGAGATGTCGAAGATGCCATGAAATGGTTGGAGTGGGGCGCTAGCGCAGTAATTGGTAGCCATCCACACCGCCAGCAACCAGCGATCCGTTATGGCGCAAAACTGGTCGACTACTCCCTTGGAAATTTCGTTTTCTACACCACAAGTGGTGGTGGCCTTGAATCAGGAGTTGGCACATTAACCCTGACCCCAAATGGCGAGGTAGTGGATTATCAATTCAATCCTGCCATTATCAATCCAAATACCGGCGCCCCAGTTCTATTAAGCGGGCAGCAGAAGAAGGATGCGATCGCCAAGAAGCAGCGTAGCTGCAAGAATCTCGGAAATTAGTTTTCAAAACCCACTTTTAAGATGTTGTATTAATGCTACATATCATATATGCTATGTAGCATGAGTCGAAATCCAGAAGAACCGGTTTATAACCGCATCGAGGAGGCTCGATCTGCGTTGGGGCTTTCTCGACAGGATCTTGCCGATCAAGTTGGAGTCCACTACCAAACCATTGGTTACTTAGAGCGCGAGGAGTACAGCCCATCCTTGGTGCTTGCTTTACGAATATCCAAAACTCTTAATCAGGAAGTGTCAGAGCTTTTCTCACTATCTCCATTTAGAAAGGTAAAGGCCAATGGCTAAGAACAAGTTTTACTGGCTAGAAGGTACAACCAAAAAAGAGATCGAAGGACTACTGAATAATAAGGGATTTAATTGGCTTCGTTCCCAGAGAAATCGAAGAATCCTAGTTATTAGTCATGCTTTAACTCTCTTACTTTTAGCTTTTGGTATTTACTACCAGCAGTTTAAGAAGTGGCTAGGCGATGATAGCTTTGTTCCGCTGTTAAGTATGATCGTAGTATCTCTGCTTGCTTTATTTGGCTATAGTTTACTGAGAATTAGTGTCAGAGGGATTTCCGACGCACCTGACGAGTTACTAGATGAGAGACAGAGAGCAATTAGAAACTCAAATTACAGATATTCCTACCAGCTACTTGGATTTGTTTTCATTGTATTCACTTTAATTCTCATTGTTGGGCCAGAGACGCGGCCATTTGGCTTAGGCCAAGATGGTGATGCCACATTTGCCTACATCTCATTTTTGATGGCCGCGGCATCTCTTCCATCTATGGTTATGGCTTGGCGAGAGCGAGATATTTAGCAAAAATCCTTAGATTAGTCAGCTAAATAGGCAAAAACACCTGCTAGCACCCTAATAATTCCTACTGGATCTCCAGAAAGATTAAACCATGAGAAAAATCCTTAAGTCTATTGAAATGCGTTTACGTGAAATTATTTACCTGCTTACATCCTTCCCGGTCTCTGTTATTCTGTTTTGTTTCGTTATGGTTGGACTTTGGTCCGGATTGATATTGCCATTAGCACTGCTGCTTTTAACCTTCTTACTGACCGTAATGAAATCTATTGCAAATTTTGAGATTCGCAGGACTAACCTATTCCTCAAGACTGATTTTCCATTGGTAGGAAACTGGTTCAGTTTTCCATTCTTCTCGTGGAATGGATTTAAGGAGCGAATCACTAGTACTAAAAGTTGGATGGCAATATGTTATGTTTTTCTTGCATTTGGCTGGTCGTTCTTCTCATTTGTAGTGGTAGTTTTCGGCTTGGCCGGGATTTTTGTCTTACTAACAGTACTCGGAGTTTCTCTATTTTCGAATTTTAGTCGTTCCTGTGAAGTAGTTGATGGTGGTGACAGTTTCCGAGGCAATCTCTACTTTGAGGAATCTACTCGCACCCTCAGATTGGAATTAGGAGATGCGGTCT
>JBJTHJ010000099.1:0-2220 GCA_046094385.1 Candidatus Nanopelagicaceae bacterium | reverse complement strand
GGCAAGACCTGCAACTGGAGTTACGCGAAGTACGGCATTGACTGCAGATTTTTCAAGTAGATCATTAACTTCTGCAGCGATGGCACCGACTGCTTCATCGATTGTGAAGGCGAAGCGATGTTGTCCCCCGCCGCCTCGAGCAATTGACTCCAGGATATTCTCGTCGTATCCATCACCGATTCCGATGGTGGAGGTGGTGATTTTGGTGGTGGCAGATTTGGTTGCGACATCATGTAGCTCATTGGGATCCTTGATGCCAGCGTTGGCATGGCCATCTGAGATCAAAAGTAGCGTCGCGCCATTGTTGGTATTTACCCGAGCCAATTCGCGAAGACCCATGAAGTAACCGGCTGATAGGTCTGTGGAGCCTCCGGTATTTAGCTCGCGGATCACTTTCTTTAGCGCATTGAGGTCGTGATCGGCCATGGTGCGAATTGGGGCGATTACTAGGGCTTGGTCATCAAATGCCACCAAGCCAAATGAATCTTGGGGGGCAAGGCGATCTAGGAGCTTGAGGATCGATTCTTTGGCAGAGCGCAGGCGATCGCCTGACATGCTGCCCGAGCGGTCTAAGACGACCTGTACAGCTTGGCCTGGGCGGCTCTTCTGGGCATCGCCGATTGGGGCGGTGAGGTCAACCATCAGGCTGACTCGGTCGGTGGTTTCTACAGCGACCATATCCACATCTAGGTGGGCTTTAACGTGCATTGCACTACCTTTGCTAGTTTGTTAATTGTTCGAATGTTGTTTGTAAGTTGTTGCTAGTTGTTTTTAGTTGTTACTAGTTGTTTTGGGTGCGCTAAATAAGGGCGCTCTGGTACGCATAAATTTTGCGTTTGATTGCTTCGTAGCGCTTTAGCTATTGCATCGGCTATCGCCAAAGGCAGAGAAGGCTAGGTGCTTGATAATTGGAACTTAATGCGGTGAGGCTTGGTGTGGCAGCCTCGCGTGTAACGGGCTAGAAGGCCAGAACAGGGGCGAATTTAGCGCGCTTTGCGATCACTATGGCCTCCTGTCTTTCTTTAATTGCATTCAATAGCAGAAGTATACCACATCAATTTCTAGAACCAATTAGGGACCAATTAGTAATCAATTAGGAATCAATTAGTGAGAGCGTGCGTACCCAATTACGAACTGCAAAGGTGGCGCGAACATCATCTGCGTTATAGGAGCGAAGCCAAGCTATCGCCTCTTCTTGGGCGGACTTAGAGGATTGCTTAGAGATAGCCGTTTGGAATTTGACCAAAGAGTTTCCGCCACCAGCATCTGATACTTTCCAATTGAATTTTGCAGCCTTTGCCAAAGTTTTAATGGAATAACCAGTAAGCGGAAAGGCGATCTTCTTGGTTTCTCGGTATAGATCCCTAAAGTAACGCTGAATAAATTGGTTTAACTCTTCGATGGTCGGTACGCCTTCTCTGCCTTCGTACTTCTTCGCGTAGTTTCGCCACCAAGTCACCTCATGCTGTGAATAGTGGAAAATTGCCACGCTTTTGCCGGCCGATTCGCATTTTTCCACCTCTTCAACGATTTTTTGCCACATTGAATTTAAAACAGTTAGCTCCCCTTCATCGCTATTTTGATAATCATCAAAGTAGCCAACTTCTACGCTGCGCCAATCGGGGTTTATGGTTCGATCGTGAACACCGTAGCCATATAGATATACCCGATCAGAAACTGCGACCTCTTCTAACTCTGCCTCATGAAAGATCGCCTGGGTGTTCTCGAGGTCGATATCAATCTCGACATCGTATGGCGCAAGCTCCGGTGGATTGGCCGGATCAATGACTCTGGGCGTCTTATCTAGCCAAACTTGTGCGCGTAGCGCAGATTTCATGCCAAAGTCAGATAATCCCTCGGCCTCAGAGAGGCTTCGAATATCTTCGATACTAGAGAAATGTTCAGCTGCTTTCGGTGCGGTAACTTCTGATAACAAAGTTACATGCCCAAAGTTTTGATCAAATGACTCCAGCTCATCTCGGCAGATATCTCGAAACTCGCATGCCGGACAACCGAAGTCGCCAGATACTCTTCGGGCGATTGTGACCGGCGGTAGCTCAGGATTTTTTGCTCGTTCGATTGCGCTTCTAATCGTCCTAGTTGCGCTAGTAAATTGAATTAGATATTTATTGGTCGCGCTCTCAGCTTTGGCACCAACTCCAAAGAAGGTGTCATTTAAATCTGCCCAGATGATGGATTGAAAATCGCGTCCAATGATTC
>JBJTHJ010000098.1:0-7834 GCA_046094385.1 Candidatus Nanopelagicaceae bacterium | reverse complement strand
GGCATGCCATCGCCATTTAATCTCATCAAAGGCGGTTCGCTTAAGCGCGCTCGCTCAATTGCTTTGATCCAGATACCAATATTCTCAAGCCATCTTTGGCGAAGGCCAATTGGGCGAAGCGTTTTATTAAATCCTTTATTTGTAGTTGGCGCATGCACGGCTAATTCGGTGATTGCGTTATCTGATAGCAACCTACCTGGTGCCACATCGTTGGCAGCTGCGATCTCATCGCGTGCCAACCAGAGTTCCTTAACGATTGCCAACTGCTCCCGTTTTCGCACCTTATGCATGCCAGATGTTCTACGCCAAGGATCTTCTCGGGGAGGGGCCATTGGCGCATCCAGAACGCTTTGGAATTCAATTAGCGCCCAATCCAATTTGCCACTTTGCTTTAGCATTTCAAATAATTGATTTCGAATCGGTAGCAGTAGCTCAACATCTAGCGCTGCGTAGTTGAGCCATTCATCAAGTAGCGGCCGCAATGACCAATCGACTGCAGAGTGTTCCTTAGCCAAGGAAACTTGGCAGAAGTGCTCGCAGAGCGCACCTAAGCCCACCTTCGGCAAACCGGCCAATCTTGCGCCTAATTCCGTATCAAATAAGACCTTTGGAGCTAAGCCAAAGTCACGAAGGCAAGGTAGATCTTGGGTGGCTGCGTGCAAGATGACTTCATCGCTTTGAATGATCGCATTTAGATCCTTAACCAGTGGTGAATTGAAGAATGGAATCGGATCAATCAAAAAGATCTCAGCTTCGCGTTTGATCTGAATCAAGTAGGCGCGAGCCGAATAGCGATAGCCACTTGCGCGCTCAGCATCTACGGCAATTGGCCCATTGCTCTTTGCAAGTTTTGAAATTGCAGTCGCCAAATCATCTTCACTTTGGATTAATTTTGGAACTCCGCCGGCGGGGGTAAGTAGCGGTGTTACCTCCGCTTCGCTCATCTCTTGAAAGTTGCTACCCCTTCTGGGATTGGTTGCAGATAGGTGATCTCAGCCAAGAGGTTGCACCAAGCCTCTAAGTGTCCAACTAGATCAGCAGGTTGCACGATCTGTGGCGACCATGAAGCGCGAATCTCAATCTCGCCGCCATCGCCATCGGTAGATAGCTTTCCAAAAGATTGGCTGATCGCTCTGGTCACGGTGCCACTTGGCGCAAGATAGCTGCAGCCATTCTCATCTAGCGCTTTTAATAGCCAATTCCAACCATGCTCTGGAAGGGTGGGGTCTTCGGCTTCAGTGGTCTCTAAATCTGCGTTCATGAAGGTCACGCATCTAAATTCGCTCTGCCAGGAATCTTGGCCACCTGGTTCATGAAGGATTACAAAGCGACCATTGGCAAGCTCTGCCTCATTATCACCAAGCAATCCATTTGAGACATCAGCACTTAAGGCAAATGCGAATTTCGCTAATTTCTGTGGAGCTGGTATCTCCTCTAATGTGATTTCGCGACGAGGTTGGAAATTAGATAGGAGCGAAGTTGCTAATTTAAATTGCTCCTCATTCATGAGTTAATTTTCTCAAATTAAATCGGAATACTTGGGATTTAATCCAGCCACTTACGCTAGGTTTTGCCATATGGCTAGCCTCCTTGCGCTGTTATCAGCAGTTTTATGGGGTTCCTCGGATTTCGAAGGCGGCCGGTTATCTAAGCGTTTTCCTGCAATCAGCGTCTTAGGTGCCACTCAATTAATCAGTTTGGTATTTGGTATTGCGCTAGTTCTGGCAATCGGAGAGACTGAAGTTACTCCCACAATCTTCTGGGCAGGGGCAGCAGCCGGTATCTTCGGTTATCTTGGATTGATCTGTTTATACGCTGGTTTATCAACTGGAAAAATGGGTGTGGTTTCACCTATCAGTTCGCTATCTACTTTAATTCCAATGTCGGTGGCCTTAATAGGTGGAGAGCGGATGAATACCGGCACCGCAATTGGTTGCGCGCTGGCGCTGGTCGGTGCATTTCTAACAAGCGGCCCAGAATTTTCTCAAGGAGTTTCTTTAAAGCCGTTATTACTGGCATTTGGTGTGGCAGTTGGTTTCGGAACGGCGATCTCATTTATGACTATCGGGGCTAAAGAGGCACCGATTTTGACGATGGTTTGTATGAGAGTTGCAACCGCCTTTATCACTATCGCAATTGCAATTCGACTTAAGGGGTTTGGGGGGCTGGGTAAGAAGAATCTGCCTTCACTCATCTTTATCGGTATTGCTGACTTCGCCGCCAATGCCACTTTAGGACTTGCGATAAATATTGGACCAGTTGCAGTTTCGGTGGTGCTGGGTGCGCTCTATCCGATATTTACGGTGTTATTGGCATTTCTAGTCTTGCACGAGCGGTTACATAAAGTTCAATATTTAGGTGGGATCGCTGCGGTAGCAGGCGTTGCCCTGATTAGCGCTTTTTAGCAGTTACAAATCTGGTCTCGTCGACCTGCTCATCGTTGGTAATTTCAAAACCACGCAGAGCATCATTTAGATCGATCAGATATTCACCGCCCGTGACTGGAGTAATCGAGATCTCCAATTGATCTACCAGGCCAGCGCTTAGAAATTCGTTTAAAAGAGTGGGGCCAGCTTCAATCAAAATATCTGGCCCAAATTCGCGTTTGGCTTTGGCAAGGGCTGAGGCCGGATCTAAGTTCCACCAATAAGCATTGGGATTGGTGATCAAGACATTTGATGGATGCCTTGAGATAACTACCAGTGGGCAAGGAGTGATTGCATAACGTTCATTACGTGCGGTATTTCCACCAATGATGATGCAATCAAACTCGCGACGACGCTTTAGAAATCGCTCACGGTCAGTATGGGTAGATACGCCAGCTGATGAGCCATCTTTAGCGGTAGAACCATCTTGCCCCATAACTAAAGTGGCGACGGTATGCACGCGTAAATAGTAGGGTAACAACATGCGTAAGACCTTGTTTTTCACCAATGATTTTGGCCCACGTGCAGGTGGCATCGAAACATTTGTGCATGGCCTAATCGAACGTTTCCCAAACGGCTCGGTCATTGTCTATACCTCGCAACAAGGCGATACCAGTTCATATGATGCAACTTGGTTTGAAAAGTTCGGTGTTCAAGTCTTTCGAGATCGCTCAAGAATGCTTTTGCCGACGCCTAGGGTTATCTGGAGAGTTCGTAAGTTGATTAAAGAGAGAAAGCCCGAGGTGATCATCTTTGGCGCAGCAGCGCCTCTGGCCTTGGCAGGTAAATTTCTAAAGGCAAAACAGAAGATCGCAATTACCCATGGCCATGAAGTTTGGTGGGCGAAAGTCCCTCCCTTTAATTTAGCGATCCGCTTGATTGGTAACTCGGTAGATCACCTGACCTACCTTGGGCCATATACCAAGGATGCAATCTCCAAAGCTTTAAGTAAAGGTGCTAAAGCCGCGATGGTACAGATCGCACCAGGTATCGATACTGAAAAATTTAAACCAGTCGATGCCAGCGCATTAAGAGAATCACTTGGACTTAGCGAGAAAGAGGTGATCGTAAGCGTTGGAAGGTTGGTGCCACGTAAGGGCCAGGATAAATTGATTAAAGCGCTACCGCAGATCCTTAAAGCGCGACCTAACGCGCATCTATTATTTGTAGGTAGTGGTTCCTATCAAAGAGCGCTAAATAATCTGATCGAAGAGCGGGGTCTCTCGCGCCACGTCACTTTCACTGGTCGCGTAAATTATGATGAACTCGCAAAATATATCTGCGTCGGAGATATCTTCGCGATGCCATCTCGCTCTAGGTTCGCAGGGCTTGAAGTTGAGGGCTTAGGGATTGTCTATCTAGAAGCAAGTGCCTGTGGACTGCCGGTGCTTGCCGGAAATTCTGGTGGCGCACCGGATGCGGTACTTCCTGGACAAACTGGTTTGGTGGTCAATGGTTTAGATGTAAATGAGATTGCAGCTGGGGCGATTGAGTTATTAAGTGGGGATAGAAGCGAAATGGGGCGTGCCGGGCGAGAGTGGGCGCTTAAAAATTGGGATTGGCAGATCTGGTCAAAGAAGTTCTTGAATTTGGTAGGAAACTAGCTTCAAAAGTTAATTAAGCCTCGACGTTTCGCCTCCGATACTGCACCGGATCGGTTTCGCACCTGAAGTTTTCGATAGATCGAGTTTAAATGGGTCTTTAAAGTTGATTCCGTAATAAAAAGCTCCTTGGCTAGCTCTTCTCCACTTAAACCAGATGGCAATCTGGCAATGATCTCAAGTTCTCGGCTAGTTAAGGTGGCTTTAAAAACCCTGGAGTTCACTGCACGGATCAAACCTTTACTTGTGAAGGTAAGTGGAGATTTCTTGGCGCTGATGATTGCAGCCACAATTTCATTTAGTGGCGCAGTCTTTGCGATGAAGGCGCTGGCTCCGGCATTTAAGGAAGCCAGTAAATTTGCATCATCATCTAGAAATGAGATCACCACGATTCCGATCTTCTGGCTATTTCGCCTAGCCCATTTGACGATCTCAAGTCCGCTACCGTCAGGAAGCGAGAGATCAACGGTGATTACATCCGGGTTGGTGGCTGCGATCTGAGCAAAAGCGCTCTCTTTGGTATCTGCTTCACCGACAATCTCAATTCGTTCGCGCCTTGCGATATTTGCAATACCTTCACGTACAACTTGGTGGTCATCAATGATTAGCAATCTCATGGCAACTTGATCTCCACAACCGTGCCAAGCCGGTTGCAATTGATCTCCATCTGGCCACCGGCATCAAAGACCAATTCGGATATCCCAAATAACCCTTGACCATCATCGCTGACTTTGATGGTTCCTTTGGAGATTTCGACCTTAATAGATCTGCCTTTGGAGTGAAGGCTTGCATTTCTAACTAACTCTTGCACGATCCGTTTAGCGCTTTCATCTAATTCTTCTAGCTCACCATGGATCTCAATCGGCAATGGCTTTGCCAGGACCTGTAATTGGTGCGGAAAATCGACGCTCTCAGCCCGCAAATTAAATAGTTCGCGCCTTACCTCTTGGGTGGCGTCATTAACTAAGAATCTAATTTCTCGGGCAGCGGCGCGATATCTAATGGGCAGGCTGGCTACAAGTAGATCTAACTTGTAGCCGATTGCGACGAGAGTTTGAGCTAGTGAATCGTGGAGATCACGCGCTAACAGAACCCTGGTAGAGCTCTTCGATCTCCTTAGCAAACTCTTTGGCGACGACATGGCGTTTGACCGATAACTTAGCCGTTAGCTGTCCACCCGCAATGGTGAAATCTCTATCCAAGATAACGAACTTGCGAATTGATTCTGCACGACTTACCGCCTTGTTGGCCTCATCGACCGCTGTTTGAATTACTGCAATCAAATCAGGGTCACGGGTCAAATCAGATAGGGATGCCCCCTCTTTTTTATTGTTAACTGCCCAAGGCTTCAACGCATCCATATCAATGGTAACTAGCGCTGCGATGTAAGGCTTGTTATCGCCAACGACCATGCACTGTGAAACCAATGGATGTGCGCGTAGACGATCTTCAAGAACTGCGGGGGCGACATTCTTACCGCCTGCAGTCACAATCAATTCCTTCTTGCGACCGGTGATAGTTAGGAATCCATCCTTATCTAACTCTCCAATATCGCCAGATTTAAACCACTCGCCATCAAATACCTCTTGGTTTGCAGCATCGTTCTGCCAATAGCCACGCATCACGATTGGGCCTTTGATTAGAACTTCACCATCATCGGCAATACGAATTGAGGTACCAGGAATTGGCTTTCCAACTGAACCAACTTTTTGAGCTTGCGTTAAATTTAAAGTTGCACCAGCGGTGGTCTCGGTCAATCCGTAACCTTCAAGGATTCGAATTCCAGCGCCACGGAAGAAATGTCCAAGGCGAGAACCAAGGGCTGCACCTCCACTGATAGCAGCCTCTACATTTCCGCCCAAGATATGGCGAATCTTTTTATAGACCAGGGCATCAAAGATCGCATGTTGCGCCTGTAGCCCAATTGGCACACGGCCTTCATCTTTTGCTTGGCTATATTTGATGGCAACTGCCGCCGCTTTGCGGAAGATATTGCCCTTGCCAGCTGCATCTGCCTTAGCTTCTGCGCCGTTATAGACCTTTTCAAAGATACGTGGCACAGCCAGCACGAAAGTTGGCTTGAAGCTACCGATATCCTGCATTAAACGATTTTGAACATCTGCGCAGTGAGCCATATGTAGCCCCGCATAGATAGCACCGATCTGCACCATGCGACCAAAGACGTGAGCAACTGGGAGGAAGAGTAGCGTCGAACCTCCAGGCTTTAAGAAGAGATCAGCTGCTCCGTTAACGACATTTCCACACTCAGAGAGGAAGTTTCCGTGCGTTAATTGAACACCTTTAGGTTTGCCGGTAGTTCCAGAGGTATAGATCAAAGTTGCCAAAGTATCAGGGGTGACCGCATTTCTCCGGCGTTCCACCTCTTCATCTGGGATGTGGCCACCAGTGCTACGTAAGATGCCGATGGCATCTTCGGTGATGGTCCAAACATGTTTGGTATGTGCAGGCAAGACGCTCTGCGCAAGTTCGCGGTGAGTTGGAGTCTCTACCACCAATCCAGTTGCACCAGAGTCATTAAGAATCC
Organism: Candidatus Nanopelagicaceae bacterium; assembly: GCA_046094385.1. Classification (GTDB taxonomy): domain Bacteria; phylum Actinomycetota; class Actinomycetes; order Nanopelagicales; family Nanopelagicaceae; genus ZLKRG08. The sequence continues at coordinate 1,262 of JBJTHJ010000098.1, read as the reverse complement.
AATCGATCTGCTCGGCAGAGGAGGTCTCGTAAATTGGAACGCTGATCGCACCGGCATACCAGATTGCAAAATCAAGCACTGTCCACTCGTATCTGGTACGAGCCATGATGCCAACGCGATCGCCAAATTGAATGCCAGCTGCGATCAAACCTTTAGCAGTTTCACGAACTTCTGTTTCAAATTCGCGTGCGGTTACCGGAGCCCAACCATCACCAACTGGTCGGGAGAGAATGACTCGTGATGGTTCGAACCAAGCACGGTCAGCAATTAATTTGGAGAGATTTCCTTCAGTTGCAACTGGCACAAGTGCCGGGATAGTGACTTCGTTCATGGGGCGAACGCTAGCGGGCTACTGGCGGGAAAGATAGGCTCTGAGGCATGACTAGTTCTAAAATCACAATCGAAGCTAGCGCCGAAGAGGTGCGTAAAGTCCTATACGACATCGCCGCATACCCAACCTGGTCGAAGACCATCAAGGCGGCCCAGGTCGAAAGTAGCGATGACCAAGGTCGGCCGCTTCGGATTCAATTGACCATAGAAGCTGGAATGCTGCGCGATAAGCCAACCCTTGATTACGACTGGAGCGGCGCTCCTGACCAGGTCACTTTCTCTTTAGTGGACGCAGACTTATTAATGCAGATGGATGGCACTTACACCGTGAAATCACTGGGCGATGAGACTGAAGTTACCTATGAATTAAATACCGATGTCACCATGCCAGTTCCAAAACCTATGCTTCAGCAAGCAGAGTTAAGCACCATCAAATTGGCTTTGGATGAATTGAAAGCGTATGTCGAAGCTTAAATGTCTCTAACAATCGGAATTGATGTCGGCGGCACCAAAGTTCTAGGTGGCGTGGTCAATGAGTCCGGCGAAATCCTGGAGAAAGCGCGACGTGATACTCCAATCCAGGGTGGTCGCGAGTTAACTAAAACTATTGCCGAGGTTGCACTCGATTTGATGCGAAACCACAAAGTTTCTGCGATCGGTGTCTCTGCTGCAGGTTTTGTCTCATCAGATCGTAAAACGATGCTAGCTACTCCAAACATTGCAGACTGGAATGGAGTTGATCTTCAGGATCAGTTAACTGAATTAATTGGTTTAAAGGTAGTAATTGAGAATGATGCCAATGCTGCAGCTTGGGGTGAGGCAGTCTTCGGAGCCGGTCGCGGTCAGATGCAGATGTTGATGTTGACCGTTGGTACCGGAATCGGTGGCGGAATTGTGGTTGATGGCAGATTACATCGCGGTGCATTTGGAGT
>JBJTHJ010000097.1:0-14559 GCA_046094385.1 Candidatus Nanopelagicaceae bacterium | reverse complement strand
CCCTTAATAGATTTAGATACTTCTATCCCACCCAAGTGTTAATTGGTGATGATAGGAAGAAGATCATGAATAGAACTGCCACTACAAAGAGTAGTGGATGAACATCCTTGCGACGACCTTGTACCAGACGAATAACTACGTGCGATACGAAACCGGCGCCTATTCCTACTGAGATGTTGTAGGTAAATGGCATCAGAATAATAGTTAAGAAGGCAGGCATGGCGATTCCCATATCTGACCAATCAATATCCTTAATCTGCGACATCATTAAGAATCCAACCACGATCAAAGCCGGAGTGGCAGCTTCGTAAGGAATTACTGCAACTAATGGCGATAGGAAGGTGGTAAGCAGGAAGCAGAGTCCGGTTACTACAGAAGCAAGACCGGTGCGAGCGCCTTCACCAACTCCTGAAGCTGACTCAATATACGAAGTATTGGATGAGACGCCACTTGCGCCACCTGCAACTGCAGCTAGTGAATCGACCAACAAGATTCGATCGTTATTTGGAACATTGCCCTCTTTGTCAATCAGATTTGACTCGTGACCGATAGCCGTAACCGTTCCCACGGTATCGAAGAAGTCAGATAGCAAGAGCGTGAACACCAAGAGAATTGCGGCTACCGCTGAGATTCGGCTAAATGATCCAAGCAAATTGAATTGACCCAATAGCGAGAAGTCAGGGGTTGCAATCACATCTTCAGGAAGCGCAGGAACATTCAAGCCCCATCCCTTTGGATTTACCTTGTCAGGTGCTACGAAATTAGGACCGATCTTAAAAGCATTCTCAAGGACAATCGCAAATACGGTTGCTGAGATAATGCCAATAAGTAGCGCACCTTTGACCTTCTTCACCATCAGTGTGATGATCAATAAGAGTCCCACTATGAAAACCACAATCGGCCAACCGACGAGGTTTCCACCATCTCCCAGTTGTACGGGAACTGGGCCAGATGGGGCGCGACGAACGAAGCCTGCATCGACCAGACCTATTAACGCAATAAATAGGCCGATACCTACCGAGATCGCATATTTCAATTGTTGTGGCACTGCTCTGAAAACTGCCTGTCTAAATCCAGTTAAAACTAGAACGGTAATGATCAGACCTTCTAGAACTACTAGACCCATCGCATCGGCCCAAGTCATCTTGGTAGCGATTCCATAGGCAACGAAGCTATTTAGCCCAAGGCCGGTAGCTAGCGCTAATGGGAAATTTCCGACGAAGCCCATGAGGATTGTCAGTACACCTGCGACCAAGGCGGTGGCAGCTGCAATTAATGGCAAGTTAGGTGCATCCCCGCCACCTAGATATTTACCATCTCCATCCTTTACAAACCCAAGGATGAGCGGGTTCAGCGCGACAATGTATGCCATTGTGAAGAAGGTGACTAAGCCACCACGTACCTCACGACCTACAGTTGAGCCGCGCTCCGAGATCTTAAATAGATTTTCGAGCATTATCTTCCTGTTCTGTTTTGGTTACCGGGGTGTTTTCGACCCGGAGGGAAGTAACTCGAACCCTAAAGGCTACTTAGAGGTAAAACGGGAAACGACACCTAGCGCGATGGCGACGGATTGGCCGATAAATAGGGTGAAGATCAAAGTTCCTAGCCCGACTCGACCCCCTAGGGCCCAACCAGCCAAGAAGACGATAGCTTCGATGGCCAGACGGATCCGACCAACTCGGATCCCGGTTCTCTTGTGCAGCGAAGTCATCAAACCATCTCTAGGACCTGGGCCAAGACCGCAGGTTATATAGAGCGCAGAACCCATTCCAACCAAAGCAACGCCAAGAAATGCATATAGCGTGCCGATGATTTCATTTGAGGCCGGTGAGAAATTATTTACTCCAAATTCAATCGCTATTGCAATAACCACTATGTTAGCTAAAGTTCCAAATCCTGGCCGTTCGCCAAGTGGAAGCCAAGTAAGTAGCACCACGGCTGAGATTATGAATGTAGCTAATCCAATATTGACTCCACTTCGAAGCGAGATGCCTTGCGCTAAAACCGACCAAGGCGCATTGCCGATAAAGGATTGAATCAATAGCGAATCACCTAAACCAAAGATCGTCAAACCGAAGATCAAAATCGTGACTCTACGCAGATTAAGATCCCACCGACTATCAGCGGTCCACGGCACTTTTGGTATGGTTCGATGAGGTTTGAAGAAGTTGATGAACCAAGACATCAGGCCAAGATACCATTCGCTTCATGTTTCCAGGAATTGGCACCGTTTTAAATGTCTTAACAATCATTTTAGGTTCCGTAGCGGGAGTGTTTATCGGAGAGAAGTTACGTGATCAGACTAGGAATCTGGTAACTGACGTTCTTGGATTAGCAACGATTCTGGGCGCGGCCGGCGCAATCATCCCATTATTTCGCGAGCAATATTCATCTGCTATTCCCAGCGGCTGGAGTACTATGCCAATTTTAATAGCTCTGTTATTTGGCGGAATCATCGGAAGTATTTTAAAAATTGAGGATCGCTTTGAAACTCTTGGGATAACATTGAGAAGAAAATTCCGCTCTAGCCAAGGCACATTCGTTGAAGGCTTTCTAGCTTCATCCTTGCTCTTTGTAATTGGCCCACTTGCGATTTTGGGATCTATTAGCGATGGTATGGAAAACGGAATCGATCAGCTAGTCTTAAAATCTATTCTGGATGGATTTGCGGCCATGGCCTTTGCCTCATCGCTAGGCTGGGGGGTAGCGGCTTCTGCGATTCCGGTTGCGATCTATCAGGGGCTTTGGACCGCGATTGGATTTTTTCTGGGAAACGTCATGCAACCATATCAAGTAGATGCCATGACTATAACTGGTGGATTACTGCTGCTTGGCATTGCATTTAGATTGTTGAAGATCAAAAATATCGCTATTGGAAATCTGCTTCCAGCGCTCTTTCTTGCTCCGGTAGTGGCTTTACTATTCAATAGCTTTAGTTAAGTATGAAATCGAGTGCGGTTACCTAGTTAGAAAATTGATTAAAAGGTAGCTGCATCAATAACGAAGCGATATTTAACATCGCTGGCTATGGTTCGCTGGTAAGCCTCATTTACATAATCTGCGTTGATTAGTTCGATATCGCTCGTGATGTTATGTAAACCAGCGAAGTCCAACATCTCTTGGGTTTCAGGGATACCACCGATCATTGAACCAGTTAATGATTTTCGGCCATCCAAGAGCGCACCAGCTCGCAAGGCGTATGGCGAATCTGGTAGACCAATAATCACCATAGTCCCATCGATCTTCAAGCACTCTATATATGAGTTGATATCCAGTTGAGCAGAAACGGTATTAAGAAGCAGATCGAATCTTCTACGCAAAGGTTTTAGATCCTCTGGAGATTTTATAGTGTAGAAATTAGACGCTCCCATTCGCAGCGCATCCTCGCGCTTAACCTCGGAGTGCGATAAAACAGAGACGCTCGCGCCCATAGCTTTCGCAAACTTGACTCCCATATGTCCAAGCCCACCTAGCCCCATAACACCAACTTCCATGCCTTGCGCAGTTTTAAAGTGTCGAAGGGGGGAGTACAAAGTGATACCGGCACAAAGTAGCGGTGCCACCGCGGCCATCTCCAAGTTTGAAGGGATGTGCAAGGCATAATCTTCATCAATGACAAATCCATTTGAGTAACCGCCAAATGCAATGCTCTTACCATCACGCTCATAACCGTTGTAGGTACCGGTCATGCCAAAATCACAGTACTGCTGCAAGCCAGATTTACATGGTGGGCACTCTCTGCAGGAGTCGATAAAAACGCCAACTCCAATACGATCACCAATCTTAAATTTCGATACCGAACTGCCAATTTCTGCTACTTGGCCGACAATTTCATGGCCAGGAACCATTGGAAAGAGCGCTGGTCCCCATTCCTCTTTTACTTGATGAATATCTGAGTGACAGATTCCGGCATAGGTAATTTCAAGAGCGACATCCTTTGCGCCTAACTTCCGTCTTTCAAACTCGTAGGGAACTAGTGGTCCTCCAGCAGATAACGCAACTAAGCCTCTTACTTTCACGGATAACTCCTCTTAATCTTGAAATGGAAGGGTGGGGGTAGATTGATGGGAGGCTTCTGAAACTCGCGCATTGATCTTACGCATATGATGCCTTCGGCAGAGTACTTCATAGGTTACTTCAGTTTTGATACTCTGGTTATTTTTACCGGAATTACTTCCGGAATTAGTTCCCGAATTAGTTACGGAATTGGTATCACCCACCACCACTTGTTCTCCCTCGGTGACCATTTGGCCATTGATTACCCGAGCATTGTGAGTAGCGGGTTCTCCACACCAGCAGAGCGCTTTGACTTGCAAGGTCTCTACTCGGTCGGCAAGCTCAACTAACCTTGCTGAACCTGGAAAAAGTTTTGTGCGAAAGTCTGCCAAAATCCCAAAGGCATAAACATCAATTCCAAGACCATCCACGACCATGGCTAACTCTTCAATCTGTCTTTCGGTGTAGAACTGAGCTTCGTCACAGATAATAAAATCAATTCTCTCACCAAGAGACATTCGTTCGATGGTCAACCGATGGATATTAAGATCTGCATCTACCTCAATTGCGTTCTTCTGTAATCCAAGGCGCGAAGAGATTACCCCTTCGCCGGCGCGGTCGCGATTGGTGAAGATCAATCCATTTCGACCACGGGTCTCATGATTATGGGCAGTTTGTAGGGCTAGAGTGGATTTTCCAGAATCCATAGTCCCGCAGTAATAGATCAACTCCGCCATGCGACTATCCTGCCACGACTTTATCTAATTTTTCTGCCAACTTTGGGTAGAGAGCAAGAGCCATAGCCACGCTAATATGTGAATGATCCCTATATGCGACGACGCCATCTACGACCGAGGAACATCTCATTGAGTCACAGAGCAAAGGTAGGGGATCAAATGTCTCATACCCGGGATAGGAAATAGCGCTCGGTCGGTCAATCGCGCATTTAGAGCCATCAATCAATCCTGAATTCGAATAGAACTTAGAGATACAGGTTGGAATATCTTGATTGGGCCAAGGTGTATCTTTTATAACCAAGATTCTCCTTGCCTCTGGTAGCTTTAAATATTCCTTGGCATCAACGAACTTGTGGTTCTCGGCGCTACCTACGATCAGTAGTTCAGGATCTAATCTTTTAATCTCTCTCGTTGCTACTGTTTGAAATTCCCTACAGTTTGAAGCTTTAAAACCTGATTTATCCCTTAAAGATAGTGCCGCGGCAGGGCAGCTTGACTTGGTCATGACAATCAACCTATAACTTCTTAAATTCGCCCATTTGTCTACAGCTGGAAACCATTGGGCAGCATGGGAGTCACCGAGTAGAACAACCGATCTCTTAGCGCTCTTATCGCCGTAAATACAATCTGCTCGAAGCGCCACCGCGGCCTTATCCAATTGACATCCGTCAATATAGATAATTGGTTGTCTACGGATATTCTCCAAATCGATCTTTTCTGAGATCTTCTGGCCATCTTGATATATCAAAAGTGCAAGAAATGAGAGCGTTAGCGCAGTAAAAAAAGTGAATAAAAAGACAATCCGATTGCTTATTTGTCTTATGCGAATTGGATTCTCAAAGTAACGGTAGGTAGCACCACCTAAGAGTATGCAAAACGATAGCACTGCAAACTTCTCATAAGTAGTCAATCGTCTAGCCAGAGCAATCTCAGGGATTATTAAAAGTGGCCAATGCCATAGATAAATTGAGTAGCTCCAATCTCCGATCTTTTGGAAGATAGCGCTTTCCAGCAAAACATTTCGGTAGTCAAGCGTGAGCATTGCAATTAAACAGGCAGCAATCAGGGTTGGAACTAGAGCTGGAACTCCGGGAAAGTAGGTATTCTCATCAAAAAGAAGTGCTGCTCCAACTAGCAGAGCTATCAATATCCAGCTAACTAAGCCAGGGGCAATCCTCAATGAACTTTCTCTAACTTGAACTTTGGATTTCAGCTTTGAGATAGCTAGGAATGCGCCTATACCCAATTCGAATGCACGAGTTGGTAGAGAGTAGAAAGCCCAAATCGGAGCGATAGTTATCAAAATACAAGAGGCGAGGAAACTCAAAGCACTCACTACCAGAATCATGGGTTTTAATCGTCTACGAAATAGGAACAAAAGAACTGGCCAAACGAGATAGAACTGTTCCTCTACCGCTAAAGACCAATAGTGGATTAGAGGTGAAGGTTGTGCGCCAAGGTTTTGATAATCGTTTTGCCAGTATGCAAAACTAAAGTTAGAGAAGTACCACGTAGCTGCAAAGAGGTCTTTAGCGAATTGTAATTTGGCTATACCTAGTCCAATCAGCCAATAGGCAAACCCAGTTACTGCCAAGACTAGATACGCCGCTGGAAGCAGCCTCTTTGCTCGCCTGGCGTAGAACTTAGAGAAACTGAAATCTTTATCGCTAACAATCAGGTTGGTTATTAAGTATCCCGAGATAACATAGAAAACGTCAACTCCAATGTAGCCACCAGGAATCCAGTCAGCATGAAAGAGCAGAACTAAAATTACGGCAAGCGCTCTTATGCCTTGAATCTGTTTAGAACGATTCACCTAAAAAACTCAAATCTTAAGATTATTGTTACTACTGCTATTTAAACCACAAAGATGGCATCGATCTTTAGATCTGGGAATTCTTTGAGTAATTTCTCCCGGCCACCTAAAACCCCAATCTCAAGGAGTACCGCAACACTGGATACCCTGGCGCCGGTGGTTTCTATCAGCTTGATCGCCGCCGCTAAAGTTCCGCCAGTTGCTAGAACATCATCCACTAAGAAGACGCTCTCACCAGGTTTTGCTGCATCTTTGTGAATCTCGATAATGTCCGTGCCGTACTCCAATCCGTACTCTTGACGATGCACATCATGTGGCAATTTCCCTTTCTTTCTAATTGGGATTACGCCACGCTTACTCTGTACGCCAATTGCCGCTGCAAAGAAGAAGCCGCGGGCTTCAATACCAGCTATTAGATTCGCCGAAGGATTTTGCGCACTCATCAGCTCAGCAACGCTACTTAACGCTTGCCCATCTCTAAGTAATGGGGTGATATCTCGAAAAAGGATACCTGGCGAGGGATAGTCAGGAATATCACGAATCAGAGAGCGCAAAACATTTAGGTCCATAATCAAACCTTAATGGCTTTAGGTCACTGCAAGGTCGTAAAGAAGCATAGCGTCTTCGACCTAGACGACTTTTTGATGCAACTGTCTGCTAAAACTGTTAGCTATACGGTGTCCGAAAGGGGACTTGAACCCCTAAGGCCTTGCGGCCACAAGCACCTCAAGCTTGCGCGTCTACCAATTTCGCCACCCGGACGTAGCAAGCAAACTTTACTTCTTTTATTTTAAGGCAGCAAAAGGTGGAGTATCTGCCTGTAAAAAAGGGATAATCAAGCCATGAATTTGATAGATGATGCAGTCAAGATTTGCCAGGAACTGATTCAGATTCCCAGTGTTAATTACGGCGACGGCAAGGGAGACGAACGAGCAGTTGCAGAGTACGTTGTGTGCTCTCTTGCAGAAGTAGGTATCGAAGCAAAGATCTATGAGTCAGATGCCAATCGCTGCAATGTGATCGCAAAGATTGAAGGAGCAGATAGCGCGAGACCTGGATTAGTTGTGCATGGCCATTTGGATGTAGTTCCAGCTGCCGCCGAAGAGTGGCAAGTAGACCCATTTAGCGGTGTGATCAAAGATGGCGCCATTTGGGGTCGTGGAGCTGTTGATATGAAAAATATGGACGCCATGATTCTTGCAGTTATCCGCAACTGGGCTAGAACCGGAGTTAAGCCTCCGCGAAATCTGGTGCTGGCCTTCTTCGCGGATGAAGAGGCTGGCTCAATCTATGGTTCACGTTTTATGGTTAAAGAGCATCCTGAAGTTTTTGCCGGTTGCGATGAGGCTATCTCCGAAGTTGGCGGATTCTCGGTTACTTTAAGGAACGGTAAACGCCTTTACATGATCGAAGCTGCGCAAAAAGGTATTAATTGGTTGAAATTAACTGCCACTGGCTTAGCTGGACATGGCTCTTTCATTAATCATGAAAATTCAGTTACCGCGCTCTCCGAAGCGGTTTCTAAAATTGGAAATCATCAATGGCCACAGACTTACACCACTGCAGTCAACCAATTATTTAAAGAGCTAGCCAGAGCGCTAGATCGAAAACTCACCGCAGATTACCGTGAACTCTTAGTAGAGATTCCAAGCGTTGCCAGAATGATTGCTGCAACTTTGCAGAACACTGCCAATCCCACCATGCTTGATGCTGGCTATAAAGTTAACGTGATTCCTAAAGAGGCTGCTGCTTATATTGATGGCAGATTCCTGCCAGGATATGAAGCAGAATTGATTGAAACCATCAAAGAGTTGGTAGGTCCAGAGATCAAGATTGAAACCGTAACTCGAGATATCGCCCTGGAAGTTCCTTTTGAAGGAGCGCTGGTGGATGCCATGAAGAACTCCATCTTGAAATTGGATCCTGAGGCCATTCCCGTTCCATATTTGATGAGCGGTGGCACGGACAATAAAGCGTTAAGTGAACTTGGAATAGTTGGTTATGGATTTTCGCCCTTACGGCTACCAGCTGATCTAGATTTTATGGCTCTGTTTCATGGTGTGGATGAACGTATCCCGCTTGAGTCGCTGGAGTTTGGAGTTAAAGCTTTAGAGGATTTCTTACTTAACAGCTAACATCGTTTAAAGCATCCCGTACCACGCTTGGAAGAACGACCTCTTCGCTTCTTAAAATTCCCCGAAGTTGTGCACCCGTTCTAGCACCGACGATGGAGCTAGTTACGCCAACGCTATCTCTAACCCAGGCCAGCGCAACTTCAAGAGGGGAATATCCAAGACCGTCAGCTGCCACCTGCACCGCTTCCACGATGCGCTTACCTCTATCATCCAAATAGTTCTCGACGAAGGCAGCAAAGTGCGGACTGGCACCACGTGAATCTGACGGAGTGCCATTTCTATATTTACCGGTAAGCACACCTCGACCAAGTGGTGACCATGCCAGGAACCCAATATTCAACTGATTTGCACAAGGGAGAACTTCATTCTCAACTTGGCGATTGAGTAGAGAGTATTCATTTTGAGTCGTAGCAATTGGCGCTTTAGTGGCAATCGAACTTTGAAAAGTGACAGCTCTGGCGCTCTGCCAGCCTGAGAAATTGCTGATACCAACATATCGAGCCTTCCCGCTTTGATAAGCAGTATCTAAAGCTGAGAGCGTATCTTCAAGCGGAGTTTTTTCATCCCAAGTATGAACCTGCCATAAATCTACATAATCTGTACCTAAACGCTTTAAAGATGAATCTAGCTCGTTTAAAAGTGCGCTTCTGGATGTGTCGACTGTTCTTAAACCATCGGCAAAGGTAATCCCGGCTTTAGTGGCAATCACCATTTCATCTCTTTTAAAGAGTGAACCAATCAGCCCACCAATAACTTTTTCTGAATCACCTGCGCCATAAACAGCGGCGGTGTCAATGAAATTTCCGCCCGCTTCCATAAAGGCCCTTGCTTGATCTGCTGCCTCATGTTCATCTGTGTCTCGACCCCAGGTCATGGTGCCAAGTCCAAGGCGGGAGAGGCTTAAACCAGTGCTACCAGCTCTACGTAACTCCATTTGGTGGCCCCATCCTTTGTACCATCAAACCCTAAGCGAAGGCAGAGTAATTGCATTAACCTTTCGCTCTCATGTCCAGGATATTTCTGTTACGTCACGCACATTCCACCGCCAATGCCAAAGGCATTCTGGCAGGTCGCCTTGAGAATATTTCGCTATCACAAAAGGGCGAACAGCAACGTGAGGCTCTAAAGGATCGGCTCGTTAAGGCGAATTTTGATCAAGTTATATCCAGCCCCTTAGAACGTTGCATCGAAACGATTAGGCCTTTGGATCCGGAATTAGTCGACGAATTTCAAGAGGTCGACTATGGCCGCTGGACTGGTAAGCGCATGAGCGCACTTAGCAGAAATAGGTCATGGAGAGAGATTCATAAGCATCCTGCTTCAGTTCGTTTCCCTGACGGCGAAACTCTCCCAGAAGTACAGACCAGAGCGCTTCTTGGATTAGATCTTTATCTAAAAAAGAATTCAAAGAATGTATTGATCTCAACCCATGCAGATGTAGTCAAAGTGATTCTATTACATGCGCTCGGAACTCATCTAAACAACATAGATAAAATTACTATCGATAACGCGAGTTTCAGTATCATTGAGAAAAATGGCAATGATTATCGTGTAATTAAGGTTAATGACACTAGTTCTAAAATTTCAGAGCTTCTGATATGAATCGTGTACGTAGACTAGATCCAGTCGAGAGTTTCATAGTAGGTACTATCGGTCAGCCCGGTGAGCGTGAGTTCTTCTTACAGGCTAAGTACCACTCCGGAATTCACAGCTTTGCTATCGAAAAAGGGCAAGTCATTGCCTTGGCGGATCGGATTGCACTTTTAATCGGAGAGTTAAAAGCGGCAGATTATAGATTTGAAAATATCATACCTATAAATCTTGAAGTACCTTTGATACCAGAGTTCCAAATTGGTGTCATCGGAATCGTGTGGTTGCCGGACACTGAACAGCTACTACTTGACCTACAAGAATTCTCAGAAGCTTCAAACGAATTGATATCGGAGACAGATGAGTTGGAGGAAGGTCCACTCTTATTCAAAATCTATTTAAGTCCCGATATTGCAAACAATTTCGTGCAACTTGCAAGAAGGGTAGTAGCAGCTGGCCGCGCACCTTGCCCCTTCTGTGCTTTACCCATAAATCGAGAGGGCCATCTCTGTCCGAGAGCCAATGGATACCGCAGATAATTTACAAGATGCCGAAATAGAGATTATTGGTCGCCTGGTTCAGGCTTCAAATGCATCTTTGTTCTGCAAGATAGATACAAATCGCGCAATTTATAAACCAATTGCTGGTGAACGTCCACTTTGGGATTTTCCGGATGGAAATTTGGCATCTCGTGAGGTAGCAGCTTACAAAGTAAGCGAAGCGTTAAATCTCTGCTGTGTACCAAAGACCATTCTAAGAGATGGACCATACGGAATTGGTTCGGTTCAATTATGGATCGAGGACGTAGAGGATGTTGGTGAGCGTTACCTTGAGAACTCATCAGAGTTGAGAAAGATCGCGCTATTAGATGCGGTCATAAATAATACCGATCGAAAGATAGGACACTTACTTTTCAAGGATGGCAAAGTATTTGGTTGCGACCATGGAGTCACTTTTCATCAAGAATACAAGCTCAGAACGGTTTTGTGGCAATTTGCAGATATGCCATTGACATCAGAAGAGATCTCAGCGCTAAAGAGTTTTAGATGTGAACTAAGAGAACTGCTGAGTGAATCAGAGATCTATGCCTTGCATCAACGCATAGAGAACTTGATCTTAATTGGTAAATTTCCCTTACCGCCAACTGATTGGCCAGCTATACCCTGGCCACCTTTCTAGAATTTCTTCAGTTGAATTCCTTGTTTTCACTTAAGTTATACTCGCACAATGCATAGTTGGGCTGATGTGGAACTTCCTAGTTTCCCATTTCCAAAGAGACCGCTTAAGGTATTCTCAACTGATAAGCAAACATTGGTCGAATTTCCAATCAAAAACCAATATCAAATCTATGTTTGTGGCATCACCCCCTATGACGCTACGCACCTAGGACATGCCGCCACCTATCTAACATTTGATATCTTGATTCGATACTGGCGCAGCCAAGGTGCAAATATAAACTATATTCAAAACATTACCGACATAGATGATCCATTGCTTGAGAGAGCCAATCGGGATGGAGTTGATTGGCAAACACTTGCTACATCGCAAATAGATCTTTTTAGATCCGATATGGAGGCGTTGCGAATAATTCCTCCTGCCCACTACGAGGGAGCGGTCGCAGCGATCCCTGAGGTGATCACTGCTATTCAGAAGCTACAAGAGCGTGGCTGGGTCTACCAAGTGGAGCATGACTCATATTTTAAAATTAGTAAAGATCTGAATTTTGGTTTTGAATCACATTTAGATCGTGGAGAAATGCTTGAGATATTTGCTGAACGCGGTGGAGATCCAAAGAGATCCGGTAAGCAGGATCCACTTGATGCGCTTCTATGGCTAGCCAAACGACCAGATGAACCTTCTTGGAATGCACCATTCGGTGCCGGACGCCCAGGTTGGCATATCGAATGTGCTGCAATCGCATTAAAGTTCGCGCAAACAGATTCCAACACTGATTCAATTTTGGATATCCAAGGCGGCGGTAGCGATCTGATCTTTCCCCATCATGAAATGTCCGCTTCTCAAGTTCGAGCTTTAACAGGCAAGAAGCTTGCAAGAGCCTTCGTTCATGCGGGAATGATCGGCTTAGATGGTGAGAAGATGAGTAAATCCAAAGGGAATTTGGTCTTCATCTCCAAACTTCTAGCTTCCGGTGTGCATCCCATGACTATTCGTTGGGCGCTCCTAAAACGACATTATCGCGAAGATTACATGTGGAGTAGAGGCGAGACTGAGGTGGCAGCTCTAGAGATCGAGAGATTGAAAGCTAAATTGGATGCTACACAAATTCCAGCTACCGAGAATTTGATCGAGAAGATACACCTCTCATTCTCCAATGATTGAGATACCTCTACCGCTATCACTTCGATAAACGAGTGGGTTTCAATGGAAGGTAGTGGAGGAGATAGGGATGGTTTGCTACAAGTATTAGACATACTGCTGGGGGTAAAACTCGAATCAATTTAGTATCAATTTATAATAAATTTAGAAGATATCTCTAATTATCCTTCTGCTTTCTTAAGTATCGTTCAAATTCTTTTGCTAATTCATCGCCCGTGGTTTCTTCAAAATCGCTATCATCTTTATCAACCTCTAATTGCTTTACATATTCACTTATTTCTGCATCTTCCTCAGCAAGTTGAGAGACGGCTATCTCCCAAGCTTTTGAAGCCTCAGCAAGATCGCCTATGGGTAACTCTCTCTCCACAAGTTCACCTAGCTCCTCAATTAAGGCAAGTGTGGCCTTAGGTGACGGTGCGCTAGCTGCATAGTGAGGTATGGCCGCCCATAAAGATATCGCCGCCAGCTCACGTTCTTGCGCTCTGCTCTGCAGCACACCGACAATTCCAGTCGGACCTTCATACCTACTTGGTTGGTAACTGAATCTTTTAGATAGCTCCAAATCGGTGCTGCTACCGGTAATAGAGATCGGCCTAGTGTGTGGGGTATCGGCAAGAAGAGAGCCAAGTGTTATCACCAACTCAACTCCCAGATCTTCAAATAAATCTATTAGTTCATCCGTGAAAGCCTGCCACTTAAATGATGGTTCAGGCCCTATTACAAAAACGAAATCTCTTTCGGCATGTAAGTCATCTACTAAATAGATGTGAGTATTTGGCCAAGTTATCCGTCTGATTTGCGAATTATCCATAAAAATAGTTGGTCTAATTTGTTGATAATCATAAAAATCTTCTGATTGCATTTGCGCAACAAGATGAGCTGAGCAATGATTCATCAGATGAGTTATGGTTCCGGTTGCTGATTCACCTGCATCGTTCCAGCCATTGAAGGCGCAGATTGCTATCGGGCTTCTTGGTTTAGCGGCCGCTCTGGCAGCTGGCACTTCATGAAACTGCATAAGAACACCCTACGGTAACCTTGCCCAGATGACGAAAAAGTTCTTCGAAGCCATCCTTTTTGATATGGATGGATTAACCATAAATTCTGAACCACAGTGGCTCTTGGCTGAACAAGAGTTGACCGGAGAGTACGGGTATCAATGGACGATCGAGGACCAGGCTTACTGTCTAGGTGGCCCGTTATCCAAGGTTGGCCAGTACATGTCAGATCTCACCGAAGGCGCAGAGAGCGGACCATATTTTCATCGACGGTTGGTGGAGTTAATGACTGAGAAGGTCCGTACCCATGCAGAATTTATGCCAGGGGCGCGAGAGTTGATAGAAAAATTAGCGGTATTGAAGATGCCACTTGCGCTCGTATCGGCAAGCCCCAGATCTATAGTCGATGCTGCGCTAACTCATATAGATAAGTTCATCGAACCCATGCCTTTTCAAATCACTATCTCCGCAGATGATGTCATGAGAACCAAGCCAGATCCAGAAGGATACTTACTGGCTGCCAAGCTAATGGGTGCATCGATCAGAAATTCGTTGATTTTAGAGGATTCAATGACTGGAGTAACCGCCGCTCGAGCAAGTGGGGCCAGAGTAATTGCGGTGCCTCATTTGGTTAAAATCGATGAAGATGATCAAACTCGAGTAATACATTCACTTGAGGAACTCTCTATCGAACAGTTACAAGAATACTATGGACAATGGTTTTAAAATTAGTTAAATGCCGGACAGATGCTTTTAAAGCTACACCAATCGCATAGTCTGCTTTTTTGAGTTGGCCAATAATCCTTTGTAAGCGAAGTTTTGATATCCTCACCAATCTGATAGGTCTTTTCCTCAGTTCTCTCTAGATCTTTTATAGATGGGGTGCTTTTTAAGCTTCTCTGGTCTCCTAGGTAGAGCAGTTGCAGCAATTTAGGTACTTCATCATG
>JBJTHJ010000096.1:0-7585 GCA_046094385.1 Candidatus Nanopelagicaceae bacterium | reverse complement strand
AATAAGAATTCGACAATGGCGCAGGATTTGGTGCAGAAACAGATCGAAAAGTGGACCGGTAAGAGGCTGCCAGATGCGGTGATGGCTAGAGCATGGAAGAACTTGAGTTTTACCCCGAATCCAATTGCAAATTCATTGGAGAAGAGCGCTGACGATGCGGTAGAAATTGGGCTACTTACCACTTTGGGTTCACGTGGCCTAAACGGCATATACGATCTAAGAATCCTAAATTCCATACTTAAAGTTAAGAAAATCAAAGCGGTTACTGCAAATGGTTTGGGGTTAAATTGAACAATATTGCCCTAAATATTGAATCGCTTTACAAGAAATTTAGCGATGAGGATCCTTGGGTACTTGAAGATCTGAATCTGCAGATAAAACAAGGAGAATTTGTAACTTTAGTTGGAGCTTCTGGTTGTGGAAAGTCCACATTGCTAAATTTGATATCAGATCTTGACTCTCCTAGCTCTGGAAAAGTAGATGTCGGTATTAATCCAACTTTAATGTTCCAGGAATCAGCCCTTCTTCCTTGGTTAAGCGCTGGAAAGAATGTGGAACTCCCAATGTTGCTTCGTGGACTCGATAAAAATAAACGTATCGAAAAGACAAAAGAGTTATTGGCCAGCGTTAACCTGGAGAATTCCTTTGATAAGCGGCCACACGAATTAAGCGGTGGCATGCGCCAGAGAGTCTCAATTGCACGAGCACTTGCGCAAGATTCCAAATTCCTACTAATGGATGAGCCTTTCGCGGCGCTCGATGCCATCACTCGCGATCTACTTCATGACGAAATAATTAGACTCTGGCAAGAGAATAATCTGACCGTAATCTTCGTAACGCACAATGTGCGAGAAGCGGTAAGGCTTGGGCAAAGGGTCTTGTTGATGTCTTCAAGGCCCGGACGATTCGTTAAAGAGTGGCAAATCAATATCCAAGAACCGCGTCGGATAGATTCACCTGAAATTGCGGTCTTGGCCAGAGAGATAACTGACGAATTGCGGAATGAAATCAAGAGGCATGCGCATGCATAATTCAGATTTTAAGAAAATCGAATCGGGACTAGATAACCTCGAACTAAGCGAATCAAAATCTATAAACTATAAAGAACGACTATTTAGATTACTTTCACCTTTCTTGGCGATCATTGGATTCATCATCATCTGGCACCTAGTCGTAACTTTCTCAGATATCGAGAGCTACATCTTGCCCGCACCTTCTGAAGTAGCCAATTCCATTGGGTCACAATGGGATCAAGGAAACTTACAAGAGGCGGTACTGAGAAGTTTCTCCCGTGGTATGCAGGGATTTTTATTGGCAATCGCGATCGCGACCCCGATCGGAATTGCACTTGGATTAAACCGATACTTAAGAATGGTCTTTGGCCCAATTCTGCTTGGATTACAACAACTGCCATCAGTTGCTTGGGTGCCTGCTGCAATTATTTGGTTTGGACTTTCTCCTGCCACCATTTATGCCGTGATCTTACTTGGGGCAATTCCTTCAATTGCAAATGGTTTGATCGCCGGCATAGATCAAATACCCCCCATTTATCTGAAATTATCAAAAGTACTGAGAGCAAATAGATGGCAGAAGATTAGACACATCATTTTGCCTGCTGCCTGGACCGGCTATTTAGCAGGGTTGGAGCAGGGTTGGGCATTCGCTTGGCGCTCTCTTATGGCAGCTGAACTGATCGCAGTCTCCCCCGCACTAGGTATTGGCATTGGTCAACTTCTTGATGTTGGTAGACAATTAGGCGATATGTCCTTAGTGTTAACTTCAATATTTATGATCATGCTTATTGGAATCATTGTGGAGAAAGTTTTCTTCTCGCCGCTTCGAAGTCGAACCCTGTCTAAGCGCGGACTAAAATCTAATGTCTAATAGCGAATCTAAGTATGTAGATTTACATTGCCATGGTGGTGGGGGCTTTAATTTCACTGACCAAAAGCATGAAAATGTACAGGTTGCAATCCAATTTCATAAAGCCAATGGCACTGACAAATTAATTGCCAGTCTAGTCACTGCAGAGATTTCTGAACTAAAAGAGCAGATTCGTCGCTTAGTTCCACTCTGCAAAAATAGAGAATTGGCAGGCATTCATCTAGAAGGTCCATATCTTTCAAAAGCTCGTTGTGGTGCGCATAACCCAAGTCAGTTGAAAGCGCCAGATTTACGCGAAATCTCCGATTTATTTGAGCTGGCTGAGGGTGCCTTGAAGATGATCACCTTTGCACCTGAGCTACCGGGCGCACTTGCAGCTATTGAATTAACCGCCAATAAAGGGGCAATTGCAGCGATTGGTCATTCAGATGGTTCCTATCAAGATGCTTTAAATGCCGTAGATGCTGGTGCGAATCTAGTTACCCATTTCTCTAATGCAATGAGTAAATTAAGAGATGGCGATAAAACTTTTGCTACTGCGCTGCTTTATGAATCATCATTGCCATTAGAAATCATCTTTGATAACGTCCATGTTGATCATAATGAATTGAGCAAGATTTTCGACCATGCCAAAGATCGAATAATTCTGGTAACAGATGCCATGGCTGCTACAGGTCAAGCAGATGGCAGATATTCAATTGGTGATCTTGAAGTGGTGGTAAAAGAAGGAATCGCTAGATTATCTAGTAACCAAGCGCTGGCTGGTAGCACTTTGACCATGAACCAAGCTGTTTCTAATGCAATTGCATTTGGTTTTTCGGCAGATTTGATTGAAAATGCTGCAATCAATCTACCTAATCGCTTACTTCATCTAGGATAAGTAAGTGGATTTAGTCGTGGATTTGGGCCAGTCTGGCGCTCGATACAAAGTTGGAACGGATGTAGTTGCCCTTTCCATCGCCAAAAACTCAGAAGACCCGGTGGTATTGACCGTAGAGAAGATTTTCCAGCAGATACCGAAGCAGGAATTCTCAGCTGTTGCACTTAGTTTGACCGGGCTACAAGGAGATGTTGCAGATCCCAGACCTTACGGAGAGTTATCTCATAAATATTTCAATTCCAAAAATGTATGCATCATGGATGATGGAATTGCCTCTTATGTTGGTTCATTAGGCAGCAAGAGTGGAATCGTGCTAACGCTAGGCGGTGGCGTAGTGGCAATTGCCGCCAATGGTGGGCACTTCGGCCACGCAGATGGCAAAGGGCCGATTTTCGGTGATTTTGGCGGAGGTTTTTGGATCGGACAGAGCGCGCTAAGTAAGGCCATCTCCACCATTGATGGTCGTGATAATTATGACGACTTGGTAGAGCTACTTAAAGTGGAGTTATCAAAATATAGATCTCTAGAGAACAAAACTGGAATCGAAGCATCCCTTTTATGTATAGAGACAGCAAAAATTGTTACCAAAGGTGCTGCAGATGGAGTTATCAACGCCTATTCAATTTTGGAATCTGGCGCTAAATACCTATCCGCCACCATCGAATCTGCCTGGCGCAAAGTAGCTGATAAGAATGGCCAGATACCGGTTTTATCGATAAAAGGTGGTCTCTCTCAAAGCAAGGACTACGTACAACTAATTCAGAAATTCACAGCAGAGCGAATTAACTTCGAATACTTAGAGACTACTGGTGATAATTTGGCTGGTGCTACCAAGGCAGCTGAAGTTTTTACTAGCGATGTAACACCACTCTTGAAGTGGTGGCGCGTTTAACCTTTGATCGCGCCGGATGAGAGTCCTTTGACCAAGTACTTCTGCGCCAATGTTGCAAATATCAATGGTGGTAACACTGATAGCGTCACTGCAGCCGAAATATCTCCCCAACGCACTCCGTAGCTAGTCACAAAGTTTGCCGCGCCAACTGTGACCGGGGTGGCATTACTTGACGATAAGACCACGGCAAATAGGTAATCTGACCAAGAGAAGATAAATGTCAAAACACCGACTGCTGCAAGTCCTGGACCCATCAGCGGAAAGACGATACTAATTAACGTTCGATAGACCCCTGCGCCATCGACGTGAGCCGCCTCTTCGATTTCAAGCGGAACCTCTTTGATGGTGCTGGCAAATATTAAAAGGGCCAGAGTTAGATTTACGAAGGTATTTGCCAAAATCAATCCTCGTACCGAATCCACCAGCCCTAGATTGGTGAATAGTTTGTAGAAAGGGATGATAAAAAATACCGCTGGCAGGATACGTAGCCCCAGCGCGATACGTAGTAGCCAAGCGCCGCCAAAACCCAGACGCACGATCGAGTAAGCCGCTGGGAAACTAATTATTGAGGTAAGTAGGACCGTTCCGATTGAGATCAAGATGCTGTTTCGAAAGAAGCTGGCAAAATCATAACCCGCTGCGCCCATTGCATTCTTGTAATGAGTAAATCCCCTATCGAACTCCCAGACAAATGGCCCGCTAACAATCGCATTATCAGTTCTAAGCGAGGTGTAGATAGCGCCTAACAACGGCAGCATAAATATAAATGCAAAGATTCCGGCTACAAAGGTAGCCCAAAGATTCCGGGACTTCATGTGTCTAACCTAAATTGCTTGATTATCTTTGGCATCAATGGAGCAAGTAGCAAGACCAGCATCACCGAAGCTGCGGAGGCCAATCCAAAATCTCCAGTTATGAATGCGGTTCTATAGATATAAATACCGATGGTCTGCGTTGAGGTTCCTGGGCCACCACCGGTAAGAATATAAACGGTATCAAAGGTGCGGAAGGAGTCGATCAATCTAAGCATTGCGATAATTGCCAAGGCAGGTTTTAAAATCGGGATAGTTATCCTGGCAACTACTTGGCGATATTTTGCACCATCGATTGCCGCAGATTCATAGATCTCTTGCGGGATGTTCTGTAGCGCTGCATAGACCAATAAAAAGGTAAATGAGGTGTACTGAATTGCATCAAGTACTACTAAAGTGAAGAAAACAAATCTTTGATCAAAGATAGAGATATCCCAGCCGAATAGTTGGAGAAATCCCGGAATTACTCCAATATTTTCATTTAAAATCAAGCGATACATCACTGCCATCAAGGATGGTGCGATCATGATTGGTAACAGCACCATGGAAAAGAGAGTGCGCTTTCCTGGGAATTTGCGATCAAAAACTAATGCGAGCAAGAATCCGGCGATACCTTCGAAAATTGTAACGACAACCGCAAAGATAAAGGTAAATTTTAAAGCGCCCCAAAAATCTGGCGCAGAGAGTATTGTTTTGAAGTTATCAAGACCAGCGGGGGTGATTTCAAATTCACTCAATAGATCTCGTGAGAGCGATGTTTTCACTCCGAGATAAATCGGCCAGACCACCAAAACGATCAAGAAGAGCAGAAGAGGCGATGCCAAGACCAGCCCAGTTGCTCTATCTTGTTTTTGTTTGATCACCCGTTAATCCTATTTTTAAATGTTAAAGCTTGGAATGGTAAAGGATGGTCGACCCTTTCGAGCCGACCATCCTTTAATCTCTGTCCTCAAGATCTGAGAACTAGAGTCGATCTTTTACTTTCTAAGGCTTGCTAGCGCCGCATCTGCAGCACTTGCAACTTCATCAGCAGTCTTCTGTCCTACCCATGCTGGACTTAAGACTTCAGCTAGCTTGGCGTACATATCGAACTCGCGTGCGCCAGCGCTCTCGGAATATCCAAACTTACCTGCGTAAGTAATGATGTTCGCAAAAGATGCATTGGTTGAAACCATGGTGTTAAGAATCTCTGGCATCGATGGAACGCCGCCTGCATTGGCGTAGCTCTTCATCGCACCAACAGTTGCCAAGTGCTTCATCCACTTCTGTGCTGCTGCCTGGTTCTTGCTGTACTTATTCAAACCAACAGCGAGCGCATGTACGTGTGTACGTGGTCCTTTTCCTGGAGGAGCGGCGATACCAATCTTGCCAGAGGTAGCCCCGGTCTTACTCAACTCTGAGTAAGCAGCGTTCCATTGAAGTGCCATCATCGCATTGCCAGAGGTCAACGCTGCGTTGGTCTCTGCATACTCCCATTGTGATGATTCAGGTGAGGTCAATTCCTTGGTGTAAATGTTGCGATAAACATTGATCGCAGCCTTACCCGCAGCTGAATTGATGGCTGGCTTGTTGTTCTTAAACCAGTTTCCACCTAGACCCCAAAGGACGTCGTTCCAGATCATTGTGTTGTAAAGAAGATTCTTTGCAGGAAGTGCATATCCATACTTAGTTGGTGAGTCTGGATTGTACTTCTGAGTAAAGAATGCTGCTGTGGCAAGTGCATCATCCCATGTCCAAGTTTCAGGATTGGTATTTGGTGATAGCTCTTTGCCAAGAACGGTCTTGGAGATTGACTTGTACTTTGCAGTGTTCTCTGCAGAAGACAATGAACTTACCAAGTCGGTTCGGTAATACATGAAGTGAAGGCTGGTATCCAATGGAAGAGCCATCTGCTTCTTGTTGACTTTTAGGCCATCGATCGAAGCCTTCAAATACAACTTATTATTAACACCCTTTAGTTCGCTCAAGTATGGTGCATGTTGCCCGACTAGATATGAAGCGGTGAAATAAATGTCGTACTCTGATGACTTTGCTTTCATCAAGGCAGCTTCTTTTGCAAAGGTATTGTCACGGCTTAGCAAAACTTGCTTCACAACGACTCCATCCTTCTTGCCTTGTCCAGCGTTGTAGGCATCGACGACTTTCTGCATCGCCTCGCCTTCAGGCCCAGGCCAGAGAATCATTTTGACCTCTGTGGCGGCTTGGGCTGGAGCAATTGCTAAACCGGCAATGAGGGCACCGGCCGCGATTGCAATAGTTGAAATTTTGCGTAACCGCATCTCTCCTCTTTCTTTTTCTATAACTGTTTTTCTCGAAGGTTCCTTAGTGGTCTGATACGGCTTTACACCGTTCTAGACCGGTAGCCCTAAACTATAGTAAGATGCGGATAAGTCAATAGTTTGTGAGGGCGAGTTTGAATCACGTTTCGGTATCGAAAGATCGGACCACCGCTGCGCTCGCCCCGATAAAAGGCGGTTTAGTCGTCTCCTGCCAAGTTCCAGATGGCACCGCAATTGATACTCCAGAGTTCATCGCAGCTCAAGCGCTTACCGTAATCCAAGCCGGTGCGACCGGGATTAGAGCCCGAGGCGTTGCCAATATCAGCGCCATCGCAAAAGTTACTGATGTTCCAATAATTGGCTTGGTCAAAAGATATTTGGACACCACACCAATTTATATAACGCCCACCATCCAAGATGTTTTGGATCTGGAGGCCGCTGGTGCGACCATGATCGCTATTGATGCGACCGAGCGTTTACGCCCAGGTGGAGTTACCTTGAAGGATTTCATGGAGCAAATCCGGGCCGTGACCAATATTCCAATTTTGGCCGATGTAGATTCATTAGCAGCGGGAAAGTTAGCTGAATCTTTGGGTTGTGAAGCGGTCGCCACTACCTTATCTGGTTATACCGAAATATCGGCAGGTGAATTACCTAATTTAGATTTAGTCGGTACGCTTGCAAAAAATTTAAAGATTCCGGTAGTTGCAGAGGGTGGCTATAACCATCCTGAACAAGTTGCGGCAGCGTTCAAAGCAGGTGCTTGGAGTGTATGTGTTGGCACTGCAATAACCAATCCTTACCTTTTAACCAAAAGCTTTTTGGAAGCAATTAGTTA
>JBJTHJ010000095.1:0-1542 GCA_046094385.1 Candidatus Nanopelagicaceae bacterium | reverse complement strand
TTGTCGAAGACTTGTGTGTATGAGCTTCGGGACTGAGAAAACGTTAAACACACTACGCCCGTAGAAGCCCTGTTTTAATGCCAGAGGACCCGGGTTCAATTCCCGGCACCTCCACTCATCACAACTTTTCATCACAACTTAGCTCGAAACCTTCACAAAGTCTCCGTGAAACTCGCACATTTGGCAGACTTGCCCCATGGCCGCGCCAGATCAAAATAATCAGCACGAGAGCAATCGCAATCAAAAGCGGATTGCCCCTTTGCGCGATTTTCTTGCAAACGAAAGTGCCTCTGGAATTCTTTTGATGGGGGCCGCGCTTTTAGGGCTATTGGCTGCCAACCTTCCAATCTCCAATTACTATTTTGATTTTTTAAGCCTGGCTTTCAAAATTGATTTACTAGGAATATACCTATCGCTCACCGTTTTAAAAGTTATCAATTATGGATTGATGACCATATTCTTTTTTGTGGTTGGCCTTGAGATAAAGCGCGAACTTAGCTCGGGGCATCTCTCCAAATTACGGCAAGCCGCGGCACCATTTTTTGCAGCGCTTGGCGGAATGTTGGTTCCTGCACTTATCTATACGGTGATTGCAGGTGGCACAGCTCCAGAAGGTTGGGCAGTGCCGGTTGCTACCGATATCGCGCTGGCTGTCGGCGTGCTTTCATTGATGGGTTCACGAGTTACTCAAAGCTTAAAAGCCTTTCTCTTAGCGCTCGCAGTGATCGACGATATTGGTGCGATTTTTATTATTGCAATCGTTTATTCAACCGGAGTCATCTTCTCTTGGATCTTTGCCGCAATCGGCGCAGTAATTGCGACATTGGTACTACAGAAACTAAAGGTAATGAGCAAAGCTGTTTATGTATTTGTAGGTCTAGTGCTCTGGTATAGCCTCTACAAAGCTGGCTTACATCCAACTTTAGCGGGTGTGATTATGGGGTTGCTAACACCAACTGCTCCGGTTGTTAGAAGCCATGCAGGCGATGAGGAAAATGATGAGGAAAATTTGGTAGATGCCGAAGATGGCCAGCTAACTATCGTCGAATTACTTGAAAATCGGTTCCACTCACTCTCTTCATTTATTGTGGTACCAATATTTGCATTTGCTAATGCCGGAGTAACGCTTTCGAATAAGGCGATTGAAAGCGCGATCACTTCACCAATTTCATGGGGAATTATCGCTGGCTTGGTTATCGGTAAACCCATTGGAATCTATCTGGCGTCGAAATCTGCTGCAAAGCTAAACGTGGCAGAGCTACCAGATGGTTCAAATGCTCGCTCTCTAATTGCTACGGGAAGCACCGCAGGAATTGGGTTTACGGTGGCTATATTCATCGCCAAATTGGCTTTTAAAGATCCGGCAATTCAGGATCTTGCCGTTACCGCAGTGATCGCAGGTTCGCTAATTAGTGGGCTATTGAGCGTGGTGCTCTTTAGAACTCTCAAGAATTAAGGCAAGAATTAAGACTAGAATTAAGGCCAGAGATAAAGCTGGGCAAAGCATCTAGGGAATATTTCTCAGAGATAAAGCATTGAATA
>JBJTHJ010000094.1:0-640 GCA_046094385.1 Candidatus Nanopelagicaceae bacterium | reverse complement strand
TTCCGAAGCAGGAATTCTCAGCTGTTGCACTTAGTTTGACCGGGCTACAAGGAGATGTTGCAGATCCCAGGCCTTACGGAGAGTTATCTTATAAATATTTCAATTCCAAAAATGTATGCATCATGGATGATGGAATTGCCTCTTATGTTGGTTCATTAGGCAGCAAGAGTGGAATCGTGCTAACGCTAGGTGGTGGCGTAGTGGCAATTGCCGCCAATGGTGGGCACTTCGGCCACGCAGATGGCAAAGGGCCGATTTTCGGTGATTTTGGCGGAGGTTTTTGGATCGGACAGAGCGCGCTAAGTAAGGCCATCTCCACCATCGATGGTCGTGATAATTGCGACGACTTGGTAGAGCTACTTAAAGTGGAGTTATCAAAATACAGATCACTAGAGAATAAAACTGGAATTGAAGCATCCCTTTTATGCATAGAGACAGCGAAAATTGTTGCCAAAGGTGCTGCAGATGGAGTTATCAGCGCCTATTCAATTTTGGAATCTGGCGCCAAATACCTATCCGCCACCATCGTATCTGCCTGGCGCAAAGTAGCTGATAAGAATGGCCAGATACCGGTCTTATCGATAAAAGGTGGTCTCTCTCAAAGTAAAGAATACGTACAACTAATTCAGAAATTCACAGC
>JBJTHJ010000093.1:0-10477 GCA_046094385.1 Candidatus Nanopelagicaceae bacterium | reverse complement strand
ATTCTTATTTATGTAAGTTATGGCATCAAAGTGGGCATTCAAGAGAGATTGAATGGTGCCGGGATATTTCTTTAAATAGTCAGAGCTTGAAATTATATGGGTAGTGACAAACTCACCCTTTGGCCAGAGAGTTTTCTCGTCAAGGAAAACTTTTGCACCTGCTTCAAGCACTAACCGCGTACTCCAAGGTTCTGGTAACCATGCCCCGTCGATATCTCCACGTTGAAATAGCGCTAGAGTTTGGGCATTTTCAGTTGGGATAACTGTGACATCGCCACTGCCGACAACGCTAGTCGTTAGATCTTTAGATTTTAACCAAGACCTAAGTGCCACATCTTGAGTATTACCTAATTGGGGAGTGGCAAACTTCTTGCCCTTTATATCATCAACAGTCTGAATACTGGGTTTGACTACAAATTCTGCGCCACCAGAAGTTGAACCAGAGATAATTTTGATCAATTTGCCTCGGGTACTGGCAAAGGCATTGATGGCAGGGTTTGGTCCGATATAAGTGACATCGATTGCACCTGCCTTCATGGCCTCGACTGCTGCCGGGCCGGCATTAAAAGCTACAAATTCAACTTTGGTCTTATCTTTACTTAAGTATTTTTCAAAGAGTCCAAGCTCTTGTGCCACCAATGCTGGGGAGTGGGTGACGTTAGCGAAGAAGCCGATTCGAATGGTGGGCGCAACTGCTGGTTTCTTCTTGGTGGCGGCAAATGCAGAGCTACTCATAACTGAAAAGCCAAGCACCACGATTATTAAACTTGAAATTAACTTCTTCAACTAAATCAACCCCTTAATTCCCTATCAGTTTAGTATACTTTACTACATCGAATCGAATTTGTCTTGCTTTGGATGGAGCGTTTTATGAATATATCGGCAGCTAGTGACTATGGAATTCGCGCCGCCCTCGAGTTAGCGAAGCTTTATACCCAAGACCCAGAGCGATTGGCGACAACTCAAGAGATCGCTACAGCTCAAAAAATACCCACAAAATTTCTTGAAGCCCTTATTAGAAAGTTGAAAGAGGCGATGATTGTTGAGAGTAGACGTGGTTTAAATGGTGGACATAAATTATCGCTAAATCCAAATAAAATAACGGTGGCTGATGTTATACGTGCTATAGATGGCCCACTCGCCGCTGTGAAAGGTGAACGACCTGAAAGCTTGAAGTATTTAGGTAGCGCTAAACATTTAACGGATGTTTGGATTGCAGTGCGCAGCTCGCTTAGAGCCGTACTTGAAGAGGTGACTTTGGCAGAAGTTTTAAGTGGAAAGATGCCAAGTAATATATCGAAGTCAATTTCTCAACCAGGAGCTTGGAGTAGGCGTTAAAGAATCTGCTTGAGAATTAAATTTACATTCTCGTCAACCGACGCGGTGCCATCCAAAACTATATCTGGGTTAGTTGGGATTTCGTAATCTTGCCCGACTCCTGTGAAATTAGGAATTTCACCTGCCGCAGATTTTTTGTAAAGACCTTTTGGATCTCTTGATTGGCATACTTCCACTGGAGTATTTACATAAACTTCCAAGAATTCGCCAGTTTCAAAGATGGACTTAGCTCGATTTCTATCAGTCTCAAATGGACTAACTAGAGCAGTAATCACAATTAGGCCAGCATCAACCAAGATCTTTGCCACTTCTGATACTCGGCGCACATTCTCAGCACGATCTTCGGGTGTAAATCCCAGATCCATGTTCAGGCCTAATCGTAAATTGTCTCCATCAAGTACATAACTATGCGCACCATTTGCAAAAAGCGCTTTCTCTAAAGCATTAGCAATAGTCGACTTTCCTGAGCCAGAGAGTCCAGTTAACCAAATGACTCGCGCCTTCTGATTCTTCTGGGCACTTCGTTGGGTCTTATCTAACTCATAATTTTGCTGATGAATATTGGTGGCTCTTCGAAGTTGATGGCGAATCATTCCAGCGCCAACGGTTCGTAGAGTCAAGCGATCTACCACAATGAAATTACCAAATTCGCGCGACTCCGAGTAAGGCTTCAAAACCATTGGAATATCGGTAGCGATCTCCACATCTCCAATGTCGTTCATCTCGAGAGTATCGGCTGATACATGCTGACCAGTATTAACATCCAATCGATGTTTAATTTTTGTGATCATTGCAGGAGATGTGGCAGGTCCAGATTGCAACAGGTAAGAGCGGCTATGTATTAAAGGCTCTTCATCCAACCAGACTATATGCGCTGAAAATCTATCAGCCGCAATTAACTGGGAAGCATCATTAGAGAGAACATCGCCACGGGCTACATCAACTTCAGGTTCTAGCACCAAGGTCACAGTTTGAAATTCAGATGCGCTATCTAGCTCCTCTTCAAAAGTAATAATCTTGGCGATCTTTGCTCTCTTGTTACTTGGAAAGATTGTGATTTCGCCACCTTTTTTGATAGCGCCAGAGTGAACGGTGGTTGCCACACCCCTGAAGTCATCAGCACGGATAATCGATTGTGCACGCAGCAGCGCGCTAGCCCCATCTTTGATTGCCGGCTTCCAGGATTGAATCGCTTCTTGAAGTGTCGGACCGGAATACCAAGGCATGGCTTCAGTTCGATAAACCACATTGTCGCCAGCCAAAGCGCTAAGTGGAATTATCACTACATCTTTAAGAGCCAGGCGTTCTATGGTCTTTTGGATTTCGGTTTTGATTTCATCGAATACTGATTTGGCATATTCCATCGCATCCAATTTATTTATGGCTACTATTATTCGACTTACGCCCATCAACTCACAGATAGTTAAATGGCGTAAAGTTTGAGTACGAACACCTTTTGTGGCATCGATAAGCACCAAACCAACATCAGCCCTGGAAGCTGCAACCACCATATTCCTGGTGTACTGCTCATGTCCTGGGGCGTCGGAGATAATCAAGCGTTCGCCATTTAATAGAGACATTGAACGATATGCCACGTCTATGGTAATCCCTTGTTCACGTTCAGCCTCTAAACCATCAGTTAATAGGCTGAAATCGATTTCACCAGCTGGGATAGTTGAACCACTTCTGCGAATCTTTTTAGTTGAATTTATAGTGTCGTGTGGAACGCTATCGGTCTCAACCAACAACCTTCCAATCAAAGTACTCTTTCCATCATCAACGCTTCCACATGTGACTAGACGAATTACGGGAGTACTCATTAGAAATACCCTTCCGTCTTCTTCTTCTCCATGGAATCTTCGTTTTCACCATCAATTAGGCGAGTGGCGCGTTCTGAGAGTTTGATATTCAAGACTTCCTCTACGACTTGCTCGATAGTGGTGGCGTTTGATTCAACCGCTGCAGTTAGCGGATAGCAACCTAAAGTTCTAAAACGAACCATCGCTTCAAAGGGTTTCTCATTAGGATTAAGTGGATATCTTTCATCATCAACCATAATCATCTGCTCGCCACGTTTTACCACTGGCCGCGGTTTGGCAAGATAGAGTGGATTCACATAGATATCTTCTTGCAATATATATTTCCAGATATCAGCTTCAGTCCAATCAGAGATTGGAAAGACGCGCATAGTCTGACCTGGTGCTAATTTTGTATTGTAAGTTCGCCAAAGTTCAGGACGTTGCGCTCTTGGATTCCAACGATGTCCCTCATCGCGAACGCTAAAAATCCGCTCTTTTGCACGACTCTTCTCTTCATCACGTCGTGATCCACCAATTGCAGCATCAAATCCATACTTATCTAAAGCTTCCTTTAAAGGAATCGTGTTCATGACTCTTAGATACTCGGAAATTCCATGGCTAAACGGGGTGATGCCTTGGCGAACACCTTCTTCATTTATGTGGGCTATTAATTTCAAATCATGCATCTTCACGACTTCGTCACGGAAGGTGATCATCTCTTTGAAATTCCAAGTTGAATCTATATGCAGCAAGGTGAATGGAACTTTAGCGGGATAAAAAGCCTTCCGAGCTAAGTGCAAAATTACGGTGGAATCTTTACCAATTGAATAGAGCAACGCTGGATTTTTAAAAGTGGCTGCAGTTTCCCGCAGAATCTCGATAGATTCATGCTCGAGCTGTTGAAGGATTTTGCTATGCATGCTCATGAAATGCTCGCAAAATCATAATCGGAACGTTGTTTATTGGTTTTAGTCAAGAATTTGTCTTGAGAGATTGAGGCTTTGTCCATCTTGGTTGTGGTTGGCTGCTTAGGAAGAGTATCTAAACCAGCATTTCCAGGCATCGCCACAAACTCTTGAATCATCCAAGCCTTTTCAGGATTTTGCAGCTCATTAAATTCTAAGTCCAAAATCTCACACTTTGAATCCAAAGCCACCTTTTTTACTGCAGAATAGAAATCTATATATTCTGCAATATATTTATCTAGCTCCGCTTGATTAACTTCGATTTCGATATTTGAACTATCTACTTTATGCCACTTTCCCGTAGCGTTTGCCTTTTTCAAGGATACATATCTATCTAAATGATTGCGGCGAAGGAAGATGATATGTGGTTTGAATTCGGTAATAATATTTTTGAGTGTTTCAAGATGAAGGTGTTCCGGGAATATCTTGATGGTATGTGTGCCAGGAAACAAGAGAATCTTCTGAATAGTTTTGATGGGACTCAAGGTAGTCTTTTCAAAACGATAGTGAACCCAGTGTCTCTTTTGTCTACGGGTGTTTAGGAAGTATCTCCAAGAAAAGAATGGAATGTACTTATTGAGATGCTCAACCACCGAAGACCATTGATTAAAAATAAAGAATTCGCCGTAGTAATTGAGACCGATCTGCTTGTGATTAATCATTGAAGCTAGCGCATGGGTTCCGGATCTAGGGAAGGAGACAATTAATACCAATTTGGAATTACCGGCTATAGGGTTTTTTTGCCTTAATTTTGTTAATACATACGGGAGTAGAAATTTGACATTGAGAAGCAATTTACGAAGACCATGCTTAAATCCGTAATTACTTCGTTCATTTGCCACTAACGGATGCTATCAAAAAGGGTAAGGTAATCTTTACCCGTGAGTCAGCAAACCAAGACAAATATGAG
Organism: Candidatus Nanopelagicaceae bacterium; assembly: GCA_046094385.1. Lineage (GTDB taxonomy): Bacteria > Actinomycetota > Actinomycetes > Nanopelagicales > Nanopelagicaceae > ZLKRG08. Next base: position 5,465 of record JBJTHJ010000093.1, on the reverse strand, counting down.
TAAAAATACTTCATATAGCCAAGAACTCACAGAGATTTCCAAAATTAGAAATGCCAGACGTTCCAAAAAAAAGCAGTATCCAAAGGTTAGCGTCGTTATCTCAACGTTACGTTCATTAGACCTAGAGAATATTTTGAGACAAATGCACGCCCAAACACTTCAAAATTTCGAGATCTTGCTTGGTCTGCATGACATCCAACTTAACCCTAAACATAAAGCCTTAATCAAGAAACTTAATTCGCGAAAAATAAAAGTTACTTCATTAAATTTTCCCAAAACCGCAACGCTCGGTGAGATCCTTTCAGAACTTTGCAAGAAGAGTAATGGTGAGTACATCTCTAAAGTTGATGATGATGATTACTATGGACCAGAACACCTCAGAGATCTTGTAGATGCTGCAATTGAAACTAATGCTGATGTAGTTGGTAGGGCCATGAACTATGTATTTTTAGAGCCGCTATCAATCACAGTTAGAAGATTTGCACCACACGGTACTCAGGCCGTTGAGTTATGGAGCGATTGGGTTTGCGGTGGGACTATTTTAGTCAAACGTAAAGCGGCGGAAGCAGTGGGCTGGTTCGGAAGCGGCACTACTGCGGTAGATCGTTATCTTTTAAGTGGAGTTACTGAGAAAGGTGGCAAGATCTGGCGTACCTTTGGGGCTGGATACATTTACCGACGTAGCTTTACTTTTCATACTTATATTACTAATTATTCGAAATACTTAAATAATGCCAACGAACAAAGGGTAGGTATTTGGGCTGACTCAATCTTTGGAACTGCCAAATGAACCAGATCATCTATCGTTTTGAGCGACCAGAAGATTTACAGATTCTGGATAAAACAAAATTATCAGTGGCTGTAGTTATCGCGTGTAGGGGTGGCCAAGAGAAGTTAGATTTGACGTTAGCTTCGATTGCTGTGCAAAGTTATCCCGCAAGATTGATAAATGTATATGTAGTAGATGACGGTAGCCAACCCCCACTAAGACTTCCTAAAATCAAACCTTCCAAAATCAAGCTCATTCGCTATGAAAATAACCTTGAGAGCTGGGGAAAAACCCGTGTGATCAACAACGTTACCGCAAAACTCAAAGAGGATGTTTTCTGGTTTGTTGATGCAGATATGGTCTTTGACCCTGATCACTTAGCTCATCACATGAAATGGCATCATGATTCTGATGATTATGCAGTGCTTGGCTGGAAGCGATTCGTCAAAGAATGGAATTACTCTCCAAAAGAATTAAAGGAGTCATTGGAAGCAGATGGCTTCATGGATTTGCATGAGGAACATTGGGGAAAGGAGCTTTGGGAGGCCAGAGCCGAGCGAACTAATGATTTGAAAAATCCAGGCTTTGAAGGTTTTAGAAACTTTGTCGGTGCAACATTCACCATTACCAATAAACGATGGAAGGAACTCAAAGGTTATAACTCAGAATTGGTAACTGGAGAGGATACTGAACTGGGTTGGAGAATTCAGCAACAGGGTCTTAGAACGGTGATTGATCGCCAAGCTCATTCATGGCATTTGGGATATAGCACCATCGAAGAGAATAAAGAGGAGCTAAGCCGCCATAACAACCCTCTGCTCTCTCAATTGATTCCTGAACTCAAGAGCATTAGATCTGAGAGTGAAAGCAAATTCTTGGTTGCAAATTATGAAGTAATTCTTGATGTTCGAAATAGCACTTTAGCTGAGTTAAAAGCAATCAGAAATAACTTGCTAGAAGTAAGCGGTACCCAAGCAAATTTTATATTGCTCGGAAATTGGAATGATCTTCGACTTCGGTATAACCCTGTAAATGATCAACATTCGCAGTTACGAGAGATCTATAACTGGCTCAAAGGTGATTCCCAATATCGATTCGCTCATATTGATAGTGATGCAAATTTATACGTAGAGGAAGTTTTGGAGATTTTCACGCTCTCGGCAACCCCAATTCATATTTTTGCAGAGGCGGATTCCAATATGAGCCTCAAAGATTTGAGCGATTATTTGAAACTTTCGGAGCTAGGAATTGTAGGTTTGGCCAATAATCAAGACCATAGAGCTTTTGCGCTACTGACCTCAGCTTTGGCTAGGGCCAAGCGCACCAAAGGTGATCTTTATACCAACATTTCAGAGCAATTCGGTGTGCAATGGATGACTCACGAACGATTCTTGCAAGTGTATGACGGTAAGAATTCAATCATCACTCGTTTGATTAGATTTTTGAAGCGAGAGGGTAAGAAAGTAAACTCCCCTAAGCAATTAGCTATATTTATTTCAAAACTCTTAAAACTTATCAAACGGAAAATTCTTAAATGAGTAGTAAGCCCACGATCATCCTGGCAACCAGTAATGGTGTTGGCATGGGGCATTTAGCAAGAGCTAGTGCCATTGCCAAGGCGTTGAAAACCAAGGCAAATCCAGTGATCGTCTCCATGGCAAGTGGTGTAGCCGAGATTCCAAACGCGTTAGATATCCCTAGTGAATATATACCTGGTAAAGATCGCGGCTATATGTCGAGATCAAATTGGGATCTATATTTAAGAGATAGATTGATAGCGCTGATCGATGAGACCGATGCCAAAATTCTTACATTTGATGGTGTGGTGCCTTACGCAGGCGTAATTGCGGCGCGAATCGCAAGACCGAATGTAAAACTAGTCTGGATCAGAAGAGGATTGTGGCAGAAGAAACCACATCGCTTCGCGCTTCCTTTTCAATCTCGCTCTATGGATTTAATTATCGAACCGGGTGATTATGCATTTGCTTATGACCATGGACCAACTGCAAAACGAAAAGATGCGATCCGAACAGCGCCAGTCTCTCTTTATCAAGCCAACGAGGCACTTGATCGCCAAGCTGCTAGAAAAATTTTAGGTTTAGATCCAAATCGTCCGGCGGTTTTGGTGCAGCTTGGCACTGGTGCTGATGATGCAAACGAAAAGATGCGAGCAGCTCTAAGCGGTCTGCTTGATTGGCCAGAGCTTCAAGTTGTTTTGACCAAAGAACCCATAGATAAAAATGGCAAAGCCCTTGCACCAAATAATTTAGAGATTCACGTGATTCGCTATTTCCCATTGGCCAAAGTGTTAGCTGCATTTGATGCAGGTATCTGTGCCACCGGATATAACGGAGTTCATGAGCTTTTAGCAGCCGGAATGCCCACTGTTCTGGTCTCAAATATCAGGGGAATGGATGATCAAGAGGCGCGAGCTAAGTGGTGTGATGATTTTGGCTACGCACTACGTGCAGATCAATCAGATTTAAACCACATCACTAAGACCGTCCGTAAATTGCAGGACCCAGCTTTACGAGATTCACTCTCTAAAAAGTGCCAAGAGCTACCCGTGCCAGTTGGCGGCGAAGAGATTGCAAATAAATTGGTCAAATTCTCTGAAGTCAATTCAGGGGAATATGTTGATAAAAATAGGGCATTACGTAAAGTGCTCTTAATGGCGTTACGTTATTTAGCCATCGGATATCGATTGATCATCAAACAAGAAAACTCTAAATCTTTAATTGGCGGAGCAGCCGTCTTTAGTAGCTCTGAAGATGCTTCGGAATTGCGAGAGTTGATAAAAGGACCCAGCAGATTTGAACACTTGATTGCCTCAGCTTCAGCAAGCTATAAAGCCAAGCGCGAGCAAATCGCAAACCAGTATTATTAAACTTCAATTACAGGAGCTATAGATGCCGAAATATTCAATTGCGATTATTGGCGCTGGCCCATCTGGATATTTTGCGGCCATGGCTCTGCAGAACCTGGAAAGCGATGAACTTAAATTCAAAATCGATCTGTTAGAGAAATTGCCAACTCCGTGGGGTTTAGTGCGAAGTGGCGTAGCACCAGATCACCCCAAGATTAAATCAGTTTCTAAGGTATTTGAGAAAGTTGCAACTTCTGGAAATGTCTCGCTCTATGGAAATGTGGAAGTTGGCCGTGATGTTTCATTAGAAACTTTGAAATCAAAATATGATGCAGTGATTTTGGCTTCGGGTACTTCCGAAGGAAGAAAGCTCGCAATCCCTGGCGAATCTCTTGAGAACTCTTTCTCTTCTGCTGAGTTCGTACCTTGGTATAACGGCCATCCAGATTATGCAGATTTACGTCCTGATTTTTCAGGTGAAACCGCAATCGTGATCGGAGCCGGCAATGTCGCGATGGATGTAGCGAGATTGCTGGCCGTGGACCCCAGCGAACTAGAACCTACCGATACTGCGAGCCACGCCCTTGATTCTTTTAAGAGTTCCAAAATCCGAAAGGTATATATCTGTGCAAGGCGTAGCCCAGAATTTGCAGCCTTTACCTCCCCCGAATTAAGGGAGCTGCCAGATTTAGAACATACAAATGTGGTTATCAATAAATCTGAAATTCAAAATGCTATTGATCGCGTTGGAGCAGAGGCAGAGAAACATGTAAAGAGCAATTTAGATGCGATGTTGGCGATCTCTGAGCAACCTAAAACCGCCCACGAAAGAACCATGGAATTCTTGTTTGAACATGTTCCACTTAGCATCAATGGGTCGGCTTCAGTAGAAAGCGTAACCTTCAATACCGCCGAAGGTGAGAAAACCATCAAATGTAATTTGGTGATCTCAGCGATTGGCTACCAGATCGGGGATCAATTTGGCGCTCAAGAAAATCTTCCATTTGATTCTGGAAAAATTGCCAATATCGAAGGGCATGTTCAAGAAAATCTATATGTAGTGGGATGGGCAAAACGTGGTCCATCCGGAGTAATTGGAACCAACAAATCTGATGCTGCAGAAGTCGTGAAATTACTGGTATCTAGGCTAGATTCCAAACCCAAAACAGATTTCGATATTAATCAGATATTGCATGCGAAAGTGGTAACTCAACCAATTTGGGAGAGAATCAATAATGCAGAAGTCTCAGCTGGTGAGTCATTAGGAAAACCAAGATTAAAGGCAGTTTCTCGCGAAGAATTGCTCGGTTTGGGCGGAATTTAAATCTTTAGTAGTATTCGCAAGGCTTAAAACCAGCGCCCGTAGCTCAACGGATAGAGCATTTGACTACGGATCAAAAGGTTAGAGGTTCGAATCCTCTCGGGCGCGCTCAGTTTTACCCTTCTAGATCCCTAACTTTTACTATTTGCTTTCAAATTGCTTTCAACCGTTCAGAAACTCGCAGATATAGCGGGACACTTAGAGAACACTTTTACGCGTAAATGAATGTAAAAGTAGAAGTTAGAGACCCGTCTAGGTACGCTCAGATAAGCATCCGGTCAAATTAACAAGTCACATTATCAAATATTATAATCTTAAAGGATCAAAATAGTAGTTAGATTCTAGAAAACAAAAATTTGATTATCAAATAAATTTTCATCTATTTCCATCACTTTGTAAGATCTGAGTCTAACCACGCCAACTTCATATTCTAATAGTAATTTTCCTAGTGCTAGCCCATCAATTAATACAATCTTTGTACTCATATTGCGTTTTACATAGTCTTGTGC
>JBJTHJ010000092.1:0-1662 GCA_046094385.1 Candidatus Nanopelagicaceae bacterium | reverse complement strand
TTCATGTTCTTGAGCCTCTGGGGGTGCTAGCGTCACATCCACCAGGGAGATTCCTTGCTTTTCAAGCTTGGAAATTGACTCTTCAAAAAGTGCATTTAGCTCTGAATTGGAACTTAGCCATTGGCGGACTACTCCGATTTTAAGTTTTTGGTCAGAATTTACTGCCGGTACATATTCTTTCTTTGCGGTCAGCACATCAAGTAGCAAGGCTGCCTGCGTAACTGTCTGTGCCATAGGGCCAGGGGAGTCTTGGCTAGCGCTAATTGGGACCATGCCATCCCGCGGAATACTTCCAACAGTTGGTTTGATTCCAACACATCCATTTAGTGATGAGGGGCAGATAATTGATCCATCAGTCTCGGAACCTATTGCCCATTCTGTAATTCCAGCAGCAACTGCAGCGCCAGAACCAGATGAAGAACCGCCAGCGCTTCTTTGGTGGATCCACGGATTTGCAGTTAGCCCACCAACTGCAGACCACCCACTAGTTGATTTTGTGGAGCGAATGTTGGCCCACTCAGAGAGATTTGTAGATCCAATGATGATTGCACCTGCATCACGAAGTCGCTTGGCAACTGTTGAATCTGCAATTACGGGGGTATCAGAAAGTGCCAAAGAACCAGCGGTAGCAGGTAGCCCTGCTGCCTCAATATTGTCTTTAATTAGAATCGGCAATCCACCAAGCGGAAGCTCTAATTTCTGTTGATCAAAAGCTTTCGCCAGAGATATCGCGCTATCTGATACTGCCAGCACAGAATTTAGGGTGTATCCGCTTTGATCAATGCTACTTATCTTATCTAAAGCGTTTTGGACTGCCTCAACCGAATTCATATTTGGATCATATTCCTGCTGCATGGCCCTCGGATCGAGGATCAGAGCCAAATGCAAAAGTTCCGTTTGATAGCACTTCTAAAACTTGAACTGATGAGGCATGCCCATATTCAGGTAGCACCTTAATTTCATGGCCGCGAGATTTGAGATCCTCAATTAATTCATCGCCAAACCTAGATTCAAGGTAGAGAACTCCTTTAATCTCTTCGTTTACTGCTGAAGTCGAAGGATCAGATAGATGCATCCATCTGGGCGCCTCTGCCACTTCTTGAACTGATAGCTTCTCATCAATAAGCCCAGTAACGAGCTGAAAATTGGTTTGCACTTGCACATTTGCACCAGGTGTGCCGCCTACATATTTCAAAGAGCCATCTTGATTTGTGATGGTAAAAGCTTGAAGAGTATGGGCAGGACGCTTGCCAGGCTTTATGTAATTTGGTGAGGTCGGGTCAAGATTAAAACCGGTCAAGCGGTTGTTGAGAATCATCCCGGTTCCTGGAACTACCCAAGAAGCGCCAAAGCCATGAAATACAGATTGAATCCACGATACTGCGTTTCCTTCGCGATCTGCAACTAGGAAGTAAGTGGTATCGCTACCTTCGGATGGACTTAGATTCTCATTATTCGCTTTTCTCATATCGATCTCCTTGACCCGAGATGCGATATGACTAGGGTTCAAAATTGAGTCCGTATTTACCTCAACTACCTCCGGGTCGGAGATTATGGAATTGCGATCTGCAAAGGCAATCTTCTTTGCCTCAACTTGCATATGCAGCCAGTCGCTTTGGCTTAATTTAGATTTATCATAACTATTTGCAATTAGTAGTTGTT
>JBJTHJ010000091.1:0-1819 GCA_046094385.1 Candidatus Nanopelagicaceae bacterium | reverse complement strand
GTCATTGAATAATATTTTTCGATTTCCTTCAGTATCGCTTTCCGATGCAGTCACACTTTTATCGGCCGCAATTGCCAAACCTGAACTATTCCAAACCATAAATATTGCAGTCATTAGGACTCCTTTGTAGATTGAATTATCTCTGAATTTATGGCGTTTGGTATGGGTTAATTACGGCATCTCTGGATCTAAGCCCAGGGATTGGCTCATATTGTTGATGCGACGGCGAACTTCGGTGGCTTCTTCGGTTTTGCCTAAGCCATCAAGACAATCGGCCATCTGTAGTTCTAGCTGGAAGACATGTGGCCAGAAGGTGAACTTGGAGTTATTTACCTCCCAGGTCTTTGCAGCTTTGTAGAACTCGTAGGCCTCTTCGTACTCTCCCCCAAGCTCGCAGGCTCTGGCGTAGCGGATATTGGCCCAATAGGTCCGCACATCATCTTCGGCAGTTTCTGCAAAATCTAGAGCAAGCTCTGCGTGGGACTTTGCAAATTCCAATTGGCCAAGGCGCGAGTAAGCAAGAGATAGTTCTTCGTCGCAGTAAGTGACAGTGCGTAGGTTCTTTGCGGTTTTGAAGATCTCGCGGGCTGATTTCAAATGTGGAATGGAATCTTCGTTGCGATCTAATTTGATTAAGGCGCGGGCGATATAGAAGTGATCCCAACCTTTATGAAACTCTGGGTCATCTGGAGATACATATTCCAGGGCTTTGGTGTACCACTTGATTGAATCTTCGTACTGTTTGGCATCGAATGCGAAAGAACCTTCGTCGCGGTAGGCCTTTAGAACATCGGTGGAACCGATCTCTTCGAGAAGTTCAATTGCTCTCTGGCCGTTTTGGAGCGCTTCTTCGTTGCGCTGCATTTCATTGAGCGAGTAGCTGATGCCGGTGTATACATGGGCCAGGACTTCATTGCCGGTCTCTGCGCCTAAAGATTCGTAGATCTCTTTGGCAGATTCGCAGAGCGCAAGGCTCTCTTCATAATCATTACGTGAGTGTGCGATGTAGGAGAGTTTTACGAGTGCATCAGCGCGTTCTGCACCCTCTTTGGATTGTGCGGTATTCCAGAGTTCTTCCTCGTCTGGATTCGAGTGTTGCGGATTGGAAATGGCGACTCCTAGTCGGACCCTGGTGGGGTCCTTGTTTGGAAATTAGACGGATTACTGGGGGAAGCGGAACTTACTCCTGGGGTACGACATAACACGACGACACGCTGAGGTATTCCCTTTAAGCGGGGTTTATAAATTGAGGTGTACTCGCCATACTTTTCGTCAGAAAGATACAAAAGGCCCAAGGTGACGAGTCTCGGGCCTTTTGTTTCTCCTAGGACTGGTGGGACTCGAACCCACAATCAATTGTCTAACCCAATCAGCGGCGTCGTTTAAGTGATACTCCCGTTGACCAGAGCGCCCAGAGAACAAGTAGGGGTTGAAAGAGCAGGCGGATTGCTCGAGCTCGATCGGTATCTAATCCGAAGGCGTCAATTCCATTTATATATTGATTGATATTTCCGGGGAAAATTGCAATGAAAAAAAGCGCGGTTGCGATTCCAACTTCTCTGCGTCGGCGTAGAGAGATCAGCGCCAAGCCAAGTGCGATTTCGACAAAGCCTGAAGCGATCACAACGAAATCTGGTGAGAGTGGAAGCCATGTAGGTACTTGCGCTTGGAATTCAATGCGGCGTGTTGTCAGGTGCAAAGTACCTGTGTAGATCAAGGTTGCGCCAAGGAGAATCTGCGTGGCTTTGCGCAAGAGATCTGATGTTTTATTAATGACGGCTCCCCTGTCGATTGGTCAGATAAGTATGAGGGAGCAGAT
>JBJTHJ010000090.1:0-1545 GCA_046094385.1 Candidatus Nanopelagicaceae bacterium | reverse complement strand
ATCGAAGACATCCAATCTTCTATCGCCGGTTTAGCGGTGGGCGATGGCGCGCTTGCAGGGCGTGGCTATGAACGGCTAGTTACCCGTTGGCGCAAGGTCTCCGCCTTCGAAGGCGCTTCGTGAGCGTAAATCTTCAGTTTTCTGCATTTAAATGGGAGTAAATTCGTCAGAACTTATTGCCAAATACTCTCCAATAGGACTAACTTCGCTCCTACACAAAGCGCACATATCGGACAGATATTGCTCTGGAATCAGAAATGGATCCGAAGATGAACGGATATACATCCGAAGTTCTGCTTACACCCTCTGAAGTAGCAGCGCTTTTCAGAGTTGATCCAAAGACGGTCACTCGTTGGGCAAAGGCGGGTAAGTTAACTTCAATTAGAACTTTAGGTGGCCATCGTCGTTATCGTGAGTCTGAAGTCAAAGCTTTGTTAGAAACTCATTTGAAAAATAAGCCTTAGTCAGGAAACCTAGGAAATTCAATTGCAGTATCAAATCCAGCAGTATTTCTATCTTTCTCTTGCCACTTTTATCTTTGTTGGCGTGCTAACGCCTTTTATGCGAAAGCTAGCGCTACGGATTGGTGCAGTGGATGCTCCAAACCTGGCAAGAAAAGCACAGTCCGAGCCAGTGCCTTATTTGGGTGGCGTCGCAATTGTCATTGGAGTTTTGATTGCATCCTATGTGCCAATTTATTTAGAACAATCAGATTTTGCTCTAGCATCAACAGTACTTTTGCCAGCACTCTTCATGGGGATAATGGGGTTAGTAGATGACCTGAAAAACCTATCTCCTTGGCCAAGGCTAATCTCCCAGACTTTGGTCGGAGTAATTGTTGCAGCAATCTTGATCTCAACCGATACCATCGGTTCACCTTCAAGAATATTCATTATTGACGCCGTTATTACAACCATTTGGGTTGTAGGGGTTTGCAATAGCATCAACTTTTTTGACAACTTAGATGGCGGGGCAGCGGGTACTGTTGTAGTTATATCCATCTTCACTTTCATTATCGCGTTTGAACAAGGTCAATTGCTGGTGGGAGCTCTTGCGATTGTCACCGCTGGCGCAACAGCGGGCTTTTTACTGTGGAATCGCCCGCCTGCCAAGATCTACATGGGCGATGCCGGTGCTCTTTTCCTCGGAATTATCATCGCAGTTTTAACCATCCGTTTAGATCCAGCTATACAACCAATGTGGAAGTCGCTTTCAATTCCACTTCTATTGATGGCGGTTCCGATTTTAGATACGACCGTCGCAGTAACCTCAAGAATTTCTCGCGGAATTAGTCCATTTACTGGTGGTCGTGATCACCTCTCACATCGTCTTATGCGCAAAGGTTTGAATCGACGGGCCGCTGCGATCTCATTATGGGGACTGGCAGGAATTTATGGAGTTACCGCTTATGCAGTCTTCAAAGCTCAAAGCACTTCTTTGATTATCCTGGCGGCAATTACTTGGGCTGCTCTCTATCTCTTCTTTATTCGGATAGCACATACAGATTGAGATTGCAGGTAGACTACAAACATGGCCGATAACAAC
>JBJTHJ010000089.1:0-1897 GCA_046094385.1 Candidatus Nanopelagicaceae bacterium | reverse complement strand
GGACGCGCCACCGGTACCCCAACCAACGATCAGGTACTGGCCGCAATCGCCAGCGTCCGTTAAGCCCAAAGCGCACTTTCAATTTCCTTAATACAAACGGTTTTGCCATAATTGCCCTGTTGTTTCTGGGGTCGGTGTAATTCCGAACCGGCAGTGAAAGTCTGCGACCCGATGGCATCCAGTTATCGGTGGACTCAGTGAGATTCTGAGACCGACGGTTAAAGTCCGGATGAGAAGAGACAGCTTGCGTTGCATTGGCGCATTCTTATTTTGCCAATGCCGCCTATCTTTCTGCATACCCCAGATTCACCTTGAAATTTAAATTGTGGAATTTAACTGGGGAGGTATTCATGAACGCATTAGCTGCGATGCAGCGCGCAATTGAGATCTCCCAACTTGGTTTAGGAAAGACCAAAGGTAACCCTATTGTTGGCGCAGTTATCTTTAACGAATCCGGAATCATTTCTGAAGGTTTTCATCAATCAGGTCCTCATGCAGAGGTCGTAGCGATTAATAACGCTAAAAAAGATTTAACTGGAGCTTGCATCGCCGTGACTTTGGAGCCATGTAACCATCATGGTAAAACTCCACCTTGCACCGATGCCTTGATTAAATCTGGCATCAAAGAAGTTTTCTATGCAGTTGCTGATTCAAATCCAGAGGCAAGCGGCGGAGCAGAGAGATTACGTAACGCCGGGTTAAATGTCGAAAGTGGGCTACTTGAAAGCGAAGCTGCTTTCACAAATCGCGCCTGGCTTCATGCCCTCAAAGAATCTCGCCCATATTTCACTTGGAAAGTTGCGATCACTATAGATGGCAAAATCGCAGCGAATGATGGCAGCAGCAAATGGATCACAAACCAAGGCTCACGAAGCTTTGTGCAAAAGCTACGCGCTGAAAGCGATGCCATTCTGGTTGGCACCGGTACCGTGCTTGCTGATGATCCAAATTTGATTCCAGATGGCTATGAAACCAAGCCACTTCGCGTAGTAGTCGGAACACGAGAAATTCCAGCTGCTGCCAAAGTCAAAGATGACCGAGCAGAGTTACTGCACCATCAATCACGAGACTTAAGCGCACTATCAAACGCGCTACACAGAAGAGAGCTTCGAAGCGTATTGGTTGAAGCAGGTCCCGCTTTAGGAAGCGCCATGATCCAAGCTGGGTTGATCGATGAATTAGCGGTATTTACTGCGCCAAAGTTATTGGGCGCTGGCCCGAGTTTTCTAAACGCAATCGGCATCGAAGCTATTGACCAAGCGCTTGAATTAATACCCACTGAATCTAAGACCTTTGGCGCTGACTTATTTACTAGATACCAATTACCAAAAGCAAGCCTACTTAAGGCAGGTAAATAATGTTTACCGGTATCGTCGAAGCTTTGGGCAGAGTAAGCAAGATCGTAACTGGCTCCGATAGCGCGCAGTTGACCATTGAAAGTCCAGGTTACTTTAGCGATATCAAATTAGGTGATTCAATCTCAGTAAATGGCTGCTGCCTGACGGCCGTTACCAATACTTCAGATTTGTTCACCGTTGATGTCATGAAACAGACATTGGCAATTACCAATATCGGCAATTTAAAAGAGGGCGACACTGTCAATCTAGAGAAGGCGATGTTAGTTACCGATCGTTTAGGTGGCCACATCGTCCAAGGACATGTGGATGCACTTGCAACGGTTCTGGCAATCAACGATGGCGCAGATTGGTATGAACTTATCTTCGAAATCCCAAGAAGCTTCTTGAAATATATCCATCCCCAAGGCTCCATCACTTTAAATGGCGTTTCGCTGACCGTAGCCAAGTTAGATGATGAAAGCGCCAAGCTCTCTGTCTGGCTGATCCCAGAGACTTTAAAACGGACCAATTTAAGCCAATTAAAGCCAGGCGATCAGGTA
>JBJTHJ010000088.1:0-6076 GCA_046094385.1 Candidatus Nanopelagicaceae bacterium | reverse complement strand
TTTATTTATCGCACCAGGCATTGCAACTCCACCGGGGTAAACCTTATTTAATGCCGTGCAATTTTTGAACACTTTTGCTCCAGCAGATGCTGGTGTTATCTGGAAACCGGAGAATAAAATTAACATGGAAAATAAACTAATAATTTTAAACCTCATTTGATTTTCCCAACTATTTACCACTAGCGATCGCGCCAACATATCATGAAGAGTTTTTCTGTCGTCTCTTACAACTAGAAGTGAGTCAACTAACCATAAAACTCCGAAAGATAGCGCTGACCCAACTCCGATAACCAATCCTCTAAATACAAGTTCGCGAAGGGCCATACGTCCCCATGTAAATGTTTCACCCGTCTTATCATCAACGATTTTTTGCTTCAAAACTTGATGGCCGGGTGTAGTACCTTTGCTCCAAACAATTAGTGACCAAATTATCCAACCAATACCTAATGTTATAACTGCAAAAAGCACGTCCAGCAAGAATGCCCCTAATCGTGCGCCAGGAGTACTTTTTTCGAGTTCATCTGTCATTCATGCCTCCCTTTTATCAAGCTTACTTATTATCCACCATATAAACGACGTAAAGATGAAATGACCAGTTCATTTAACCCTTAACTGCGCCACCTGTTAAGCCAGAGACAATGTAGCGCTGCAAGGAAATAAATAGCGCCACGATTGGAGTGGCAGCGATGATTGCACCAGCACAGAACATCGCCCAGTTCTTGGAATATGGATCGCTAAGTAGCGTGCCAAGACCTACGGCAACTGTCTGTTGTTCGGTCTTACTAAATACGATCGATGCCAAGATGAAATCAGAGAAGGTTCCGATAAATGAAAGCAGCGCCATCACTGCAAGCACTGGTGCAACTAATCGCAAGATGATTCGGAAGTAGATCTGAGTATGGGTAGCGCCATCGATCTTTGCAGCTTCATCAATCTCAGTTGGTACGGTATTAAAGAAGCCGTACATCAAATATGTACCTGCACCCAACGAGCCACCAAGATAGACGAGAATTAATCCAGCTTTGGTGCCAAGGCCGATTGAGGGAACATTGTCAGTTAACCAAGAGAGAATTCCGAAGATCGCAACCAATCCAGTTACTGATGGGAACATCTGGATCAAAATCAAAGCTAGCAAGCCCGATCTGCGACCACGAAAGCGTAATCTGCTAAATGAATAGGCTGCGCAAGCAGAGATAAATACCGAAAGTACTGCGGTACTTCCTGCAATAATGATGGTGTTTAGCATCCACTGTTTGAATGGATAGCTCGGGTCATTAAAGAGATCTATGTAATTTTGATAGTGAAATTGCTGGAATAGGGCGGCATTTTCAATCCCACCAAAATCAGTTAGAGATGTGGAGATGATGTAGAGAATCGGAAAGAGCGCATAGACCATCATCATCCAGGCAACGATGTGCTTCCAACCGACCTCTCTAAACCAAATGCGGAAAGACTTCTTGTTTGTGCGAACTGTCAGTTGACGCGATGTATCCAGACTCATCGTGTGGCCTCCTCTAAGGACTTGGTTCGCTTAAATGAGAAGTATGAGACTCCGCCGATGATGAAGAAGATCAAAATTGAGAATGCAGATGCGAGTCCATAGTTAGCTCCGACGCCACCACCGAATGCGATGCGATAGACGAAGGTGATCAGAATATCCGTGGCACCAGTTGTGACTCTTAAGGTGGGATCCAAAATTGGACCACCTCCTGTTAAAAGATAGATGACCGTAAAGTTATTGAAGTTGTATGCAAAGGAGGCAATCAACAAAGGTGCAAGTGAAACTAGAAGTAGCGGTAACTTGATTAGCCTAAAGATCTGCCAAGAGCTTGCGCCATCGATTCCGGCAGATTCAGATAGATCCGAAGGGATCGCCTGCAACGCGCCGGTGGTAATCAAGAACATATAAGGAAAACCAAGCCATAGATTCATAATCAAAATCGCAGCGCGAGCTGGGCCTTGTTGTTCTAGCCATGGAATCTTATTGCCATCACTCAAATTCAAAATGGTGTTGTTGATAAACCCGCGATCTGTGTTGTACATGCCCTTCCATACGTATGCAGAGAGAAAAGCAGGGAATGCGTAGGGAAGGATTAAGACTGCACGGTAGAACTTAAGCCCACGAATTCTCTGATCATTAAGTAATAGCGCAAGCCCCAAGCCCAGTACGAATGTGGTTAGCACAGTTAGAAATGCGAACTGGAATGTCCAAAGCAAGACTCCGAGCAACGGTCCCCGTAGCTCCTTATCGCCAAAAATAGTGCGGAAGTTATCCCAGCCAATGTTTGTTCGCCAACCGATGTCATTTAACTTCTCGCCAGAGACTGGATCTATAAAGAAACCTTCGCGATTATCTGCCACATATTTACGCCCATCTGCAACGGTCGTGAAAGTCTTGGTAGCTTCGTCGTAGGTATAGCTAAATCTATTTAATGAACCTGTGTAACCATCAGGTGTTGCGATAAAGCCATCGCTTGCCAATTCTGGCCCGAGCGGAACTTTAAGACCAACAATTTCAATTGCATTATCTGTGATCTCGTCGTCACTTAGCCTTGTGAAACCTGTAACTGATTGGGCGAAACCATCAGCATCCACTGTTAAACCATCAGTTGCCGTTAATTCGCGTAGCGGGTGGGACGCAAAGTTAGCACCACCTAAATAGACTCTAAAGTCATAAACGTTGGTTGCAAGTAGTTGTAGTACGCCATCACTGCCTCGCACTACTTTAATATCGTAATCAACACCCTCGACCGGCTCTACCGCAGCGAGTTTGGTCGCGCTAAGCGCGGATTCATAATTGCCATTGTGCAAGGAGCCATAATTTGTAAATGAGATGTAACCGCTAAATACCACTGTGTAAATTTGTAAGAAAATCAGAAGAATCACACCAGGGGCTAAATATTTTGCCGGTAGCCCACCTTTACGCAGATAGATCCAGTTGATTGCAAGGGTTACTACTGCAAGTATGGCGGCAAAAGTGAATTGGTTCTTGCCAATTAAGGCAAAGAAGACGGTACCAGCGAAGGCATCAACGATTCCCAGAATGATTATCTTTATTACTTGGCCACGAGCACTTGGAGTTCCACCATCGTAGAGATGTCTTGCAGCTTTACGTCTTGCCGCGAGTTCTTTATCCCGTGCCTTGATAGCAGCTTTGGTCTCTGAGTCCAACTTTGATTCCGGCGTTGCCACTCGCGCTCCTTTTGGAAATCTTATTGAGATTTGATTAGTGAGGGTCGGGTATCTAAGCGAAATATAGAAGAGATTTGGTGATAAAAGTAGAAGTTTGGCGAATTAACTTTCATCAGTTGATCTTCAAGTTAAAGAGAACAGGGGGTTCGATTTCTCGAACCCCCTGCTTACCGCTAGTTGTTACTTGGTATCAATTGCAGCTTGTGCAGCAGCAACGGCCTTACGTAGGAAGTCACCAGGGGTTCCGGTGTACTTACCTGCAAGGATTGCAGCTTCTGCTGAACCGATCTTGCTCCATACGGTATCCATGAATACATATGAAGGCATTGGTAGCGCGTTAACACCGGCTTGGCCGAATGCAGCAAGGTTCTTGTCTGTCATTAGGCGAAGCGCATCTTGGTTAACTGGAATGTTATTGCCAGCTTTGTTAAGTGCTAACTGGAATTCAGATGAACCTACATAACGTAGGACCTTTCCAACAGATACAGCGTTTGGCTGACCTGAGACCTTTGATGACATCCAGTATCCGTAAACACCAGAGAACTGGCTAACCTTCTTGCCACCAAGTGATGGAATCGATGCGATGCCCATTTCAGAAGCCTTTAGTGGCTTTGCTGAGCAACCTGAAATTGTGTCTTGTCCGTGGTTGTACATCCATGGACCAGAGATGATGTATGCGCCCTTTTGAAGAGTACATGCTGATTGATCCCAACCATCTGCAGGGCGAATGATCTTCTTTGCATCGCCAGCTAGGAAGTTTGCATATGCATCAGATCCGGTTCCACCATAACCAAGGGTGCTAGTCCAACCGCTCTTGTCGCGATTGAAAAGCGTTAGACCAAATGATGATGCAATTGATGACCAGTGGTATGGATCGCCAGTTGTTAGGTCGCGGGTAATTGCTAGACCATTCTTTGAGTTAACAAGATCCATGAATGACTTGCCGGCTGGATCTTCACCATCGCGCTTGTTCCAGATTAGTGCGATGTTCTCAGAGAAGATTGGCATTCCGTAAAGTTTGCCACTTACTGTGAAACCTGAACGTGTTGCTGCTGAGAACTTAGATGAAAGGCTGCCAAGTGCAACTGGTGCCACAACACCAGCTCCAACTAACTGACCTGTCCAGTCGTGAGCGCCAACCATTAGGTCTGGGCCCTTTCCATCTGGAACAGCCTTGATGAATTCATCACGAACGTTCTTCTTATAAACAGTATTAATGGTGATGCCTTGAGACTTTGCCCAAGCAGCGATGATTGGAGTCTGGTTATCAGACTTTGCATCGTTTGCACCTGACCAGATTGTTACGGTGCGTGCAGCGGTAGCAGCTTGTGAAGGAGCTGCTACAAATGCACCAGCAGCAGTTGCCATCGCAACTGCAACTACTAGACCACGCGTGCGTAGCTTCATTTATTGCCTTTCGAGTTTTTTTCGAGGGAGTTTCACTCATTGAAACTTGGGAGAAGCCTAAATCTGGTCAGATATAGGTCCAATCTCGGATAAGCGGTTTGGGTCGATTGTTATCAAGTCGTTGTATAAGTGTTTTTTAAGAGCGAGCGCTAAGGCTGGGGCTAAGGCTGGGGCTAAGGATTACTGGGCCTACATGACTTGAAGGACAAGCAGCGCTTCTGGTGGTTCATAGCGTTAGGCATTTTTAAGGGCCACTTTGAGCTGGCCACTTTGGGTTGGGTAGGAAGGTTGGGGTGAGAGTCACCTGCCCTTTGGCTCCTTCGGGGGTTTATAGCCGGGCTCCTTCGGAGGCGAATTTAGCTCTCATAAATAATCCCTGCTGGTTTATTTACAGATCAAGAGAGGAGTTAGCGCAGATCAAGCTAGAGATAGCAGAGATCAAGCTGGAAGTGGCGGATGGTAAGAATTAAAGAGCAAGCAGCAAGCATTACGCCGAAAAATCGAACTCTCAAATCAACGGTAGAATAAGAGGCTAGCCAATTTACTTGAAGTTTAGCTACTTTGAGTTTAGTTACTTTGAGACTAGCCGATTTAAATTTAACTAGTTTAAATTTAGCTAGTTCAAGTTTAGCTTTCGCGACAAAGTGAGAGCTAGAGCGTAGTAGTAGTTAGAAGCTATAAAAATAACAATTAAATAGTGAAAATGCTTTCCAAACCTAAGTTTTAAAACTCGGTAACACGAGCCAAATAAATTTGGGGGTGAACGGTCTCGACTTTGGATGTTGAGGCAGGGGAAGCGGGCCGAGGAAGCCAGGATGATCTCGTAAACCAAAAACCTGTGCAAAAAAATAAACGGCAGTACAAACACTGCTGATCGCGATTTCGCACTAGCTGCTTAATCCATAGCGATCCGTTAGACCGAGCGTGCTCTTAGCCCGGAACCTAGCGTCGACTCAAGAGCTCCTCCGTTAACAATTTTGCAGGTGTTAATGGGAATTTAACTGCAAATGAGTTTGTCGAAGACTTGTGTGTATGAGCTTCGGGACTGAGAAAACGTTAAACACACTACGCCCGTAGAAGCCCTGTTTTAATACCAGAGGACCCGGGTTCAATTCCCGGCACCTCCACTCATCACAACTTTTCATCACAACTTTGCGCGAAACCTTCACAAAGTCTCCGTGAAACTCGCACATTTGGCAGACTTGCCCCATGGCCGCGCCAGACCAAAACAATCAGCACGAGAGCAATCGCAATCAAAAGCGCATTGCCCCTTTGCGCGATTTTCTTGCAAACGAAAGTGCCTCCGGAATTCTTTTGATGGGAGCCGCGCTTTTAGGGCTATTGGCTGCCAACCTTCCAATCTCCAATTATTATTTTGATCTTTTAAGTCTGGCTTTCAAAATTGATTTACTAGGAATCTACCTATCGCTCACCGTTTTAAAAGTTATCAATTATGGATTGATGACCATATTCTTTT
>JBJTHJ010000087.1:0-6896 GCA_046094385.1 Candidatus Nanopelagicaceae bacterium | reverse complement strand
GGTTAAAACTCGACCCGAATGTCGCATCAGATACTCCAAAAGCTCGAACTCTTTAAGTGGCAGAGAGATGCTTGAACCTTTAAAGGTCACCAGATGGCGCTCAGCATCCAACTTCAAATCACCTACCGCAACTACTGAACTCTCAGCGTCACTTGAAGGAAACTCGCTTCTTCGAAGTACGGCGCGGATTCTAGCTAGCAGTACCTGATGCGATGGTAGTGGCTTGGTTACATAATCATCTGCGCCAAGTTCTAGCCCCACCACCACATCTATCTCATCATCTTTAGCGGTCAACATGATGATCGGTACATTAGAAATAGCCCGAATCTGACGGCAAACTTCCGTGCCACTTTGTCCTGGCAACATCAGATCAAGCAAAATTAAATCCGCGCCTGATTTCTCGAATTTAGAGACCGCCGCCAAGCCATCTTCGGCGATATCTACCTCGAAACCTTCACGGCCTAATAAGAATGCCAGCGACTCTGAGAATGATTTCTCATCTTCCACAATCAAAATTCGACTCATCTGTCATCTTTCACATTGGTAAGTGGAAGCAATACGGTGAATGTGCTGCCAGTTCCGGGAACGCTCCAGACTTGCACTTCGCCACCATGATTTGAGATTACATGTTTGACAATAGAAAGCCCAAGTCCGGTGCCACCAGTATCTCGTGAGCGTGCTGGATCTACTCTATAAAAACGTTCAAAAATTCGCGGTAGCTCTGATTCTTCGATGCCCACGCCTTGATCGCTGATCGCAATCTCTGCGATATCTTCACTCTGCTTTAAAACCACATTTACTTTGGTGCGCTCTGGTGAATAGCTAATGGCATTATCAACTAGATTGCTTATGGCGATTAATAATTGCTTGCGATCGCCAAAGAATTCAATCTCTTTCTCTGGGGAGAAGTTAACCTGAACTTGATGCTTATCGGCATAAACTTTCGATTGATAGATCGCCTCTGCTGTCAGTTCATTCAATGAGAAGTTCTCAGAATTTAGCGCAGTGTTCTGATCTTGGATCCGAGATAAATCAATGATCTCTTGGACTAAGTGGGTCAAGCGCTCTGCTTCTATTTTCATGCGGGCCGAGAAGTTCTTAACCAACTCTGGGTCATCGCTACCCTCTGTGATCGCTTCTGCCAAAATGGAGATGCCACCGATGGGGGTCTTTAATTCGTGTGAAATATTGGCGACGAAGTCTCGGCGCACTGCATCTAACCGCTCCGCCTCCGAGTCATCAAAGATCAATATAACCACTGCGCCATCTACGCCTAGATGGCTCAACCGAACTCGGCGCTCATGAAATCCTGAAGTCAAAGCGCCCCTGGGAATCGCAACTACATCCTCTAAGACCGTACCTTGATTGCGGGCATTTCTAACTAACTTTCGAAGCGCTTCTGAAGTGATTCTTTGGCTTTTAACAAGACCGATATTTGAAACGATTTCACTACAAGTTAACACTTCGTCGCCATTATCAACCACAATGTAATCGGCATCGACAATCTCAAGTAATTCAATAATTTGTTGATCGATACGCTTCTTTGTTGCTACGGGAGAGTTAACTGGGGCGCTTCGAAGCACAAGTGCATCGTAAAAGTCCTTTAATCGCCCCATGGGCCAATTATCGTCTAAGTTTGAAACCTTCATCATTTGTTAAAGATATGTTCACCTTGCCCCTACTAATTAGCTAATTCACTGGGTAAAATTCCCGCATGCGTAATGCATTTCAAGAGGAACTCGATTCCATCCATCAGACCCTGGTGAAGATGGGCAAGATTGTCGAAGAGTCCATGGCTGCTGCCACTCGTGCGCTACTTGAACCCAATCTTGAACTAGCGGAGAAAGTCATCAAGGAAGATGACACCATCGATGAGATGCAGCACGAATTAGATGACCGCACCATGATGATCATCGCAAGGCAATCCCCAGTGGCCGGAGATTTGAGAACTCTAGTTACTTCGCTACGCATGTCCGCAGACCTAGAACGTATGGGAGATATGGCCCATCACATCGCAAAACTTGCTCGAATGCGCTATCCAAATTGCGCAGTACCAACCGAGCTACGCGAAGTCATCCAGAATATGGATCGGGCCGCCATCAATATCATCCAAAAAACCGTAACTTCGATCGATACCCGAAATGCCACGATGGCGATTCAGCTAGAGGTAGATGACGATGAGATGGATAAATTGCACCGTCAATTATTTAAGACTTTGATGGATAGCAATTGGGAGCATGGCACCGAACTTGCCATTGATATGACTTTGCTTGGGCGTTACTACGAGCGCTTTGCAGATCACGCGGTATCTGTCGGTCGCCGTGTTTATTACATAGTCAACGGCGAATATAACTCTTAAAGATATTTCTTACCTTGGTTGGCAACCGCTTCAATTGCTGCTTTCGCAGCTACTGGATCTAGGTATTCGCCACCTTTTTTGATGGGTTCCCAATCTTCGCCAAATTCATAAAGTAGCGGAATACCTGTTGGAATATTTACTTTGGCGATATCTTCATCAGAGATGCAATCAATATGCTTAACAATCGCTCGCAACGAATTACCATGTGCGGTTACCAACACGGTCTTGCCGGCATTCATATCGATATTAATCTCAGTTGTTAAATATGGCAGCGCCCGTTCTAAGACATCTTTTAGACATTCGGTGCGTGGCATCTGGTTACCCAAATCAGCGTAACGGGGATCCTTTGCTTGCGAATATGGATCATTGTCATCAATAGGTGGCGGTGGCACATCAAATGAACGGCGCCATAAATTGAATTGCTCCTCGCCATATTGGGCCAAAGTCTGCGCTTTATCTTTTCCTTGCAGCGCACCGTAGTGACGTTCGTTTAAGCGCCAAGATCTTTTGACCGGAATCCAATGGCGATCACAGGCATCTAAAGCCAATTGCGAGGTATGGATCGCACGGCGAAGTAGCGAGGTATGAACCACATCTGGCAAGAGATTGCGCTCTTTGAGTAATTCGCCACCACGCTTTGCCTCGGCTTCACCTTTGGCAGATAAACGCACATCGACCCAGCCGGTAAATAGATTTAGCGCATTCCACTCAGATTCGCCATGGCGAAGCAGAATTAATTTATATTTACTGGCGCTTTGAGTCATGGCGCGTATTTTGCCATCGGCAGATCATTAATCAGTCGATCATAGACATCAAGCGTGCCGCGAGCAGTGGCATCCCATCCAAAGTGTGAAGCATGCTCGATCGCACCGATTGATAACACCACGCGACGTTCTGGTTGTTTCAATAAACGTGCCAAAACTGAAGACCAGGCCTTTGGATTATGTCCATCTACTAAGACTCCAGAAATACCATCGGCAACTGCAGTTCGCAAGCCGCCTACTGCACTTGCTACCACTGGCGTTCCGCAAGCTTGCGCTTCGAGTGCGACCAATCCGAAACTTTCAGAGTAGCTAGGGACGCAGACTAAATCTGATGCGCGATACAAATCTGGCAACTTATCTCGGCTAATCGGCGCTAAGAATTCAATTACATCATCTAATTTCAACCAATTGACCAATTCGCGAAGTCGGATATCTTCATGGTTCTTGATTCCGGATACGCCGCCCGTGATTAGCACCAGTAAATTGCTTCGTAACTCAGGATTATGTTGCATCATTTCATTGACTGCGCGAATCAAAACTTCCGGACCTTTATGTGGCTGAATACGACCTACAAAGGAAACAATCAATTTCTTGGGGTCTAAATATAGATTCTTTCGGGCATCTTTGCGATCAGGCGTGAAATTATATAGATCTACACCCGGTGCTACTACTCGCACGATATCTGGACAGGCATCATAAAGACCCACCAATGAGGCGGCTTCGGCATCGGTATTTGCGATTAGCGCATCTGCCGCTTCTACAATCTGCGATTCGCCTTGGACTCGAATCATCGGCTCGGGGCTTTCACCTTCAGCCAGGGATAAATTCTTTACGCGTGCCATGGTGTGCATGGTGTGTACTAAAGGAATCTTGAACTCCTTGGCAGCCGGCATCGCAACTTTGCCGCTGATCCAATAATGGCTATGTATTACTTTGTAATTTTGATCTTTGATCTTTGCTTTGAAATCTGTCGACATGGCTGGGATGAAACTTGGAATCTCTTCCTTTTTCACACCAATTGGAAGCGCTAGATGAACTATCCGAATCCCTTTTTCATATTGAATGATCTCAGGTTGCTCATCCGAGATTTTACGAGTGTAGATATCTACATCCATACCCATCGCAGCCATGCGTTTGGCGGATTCGATGACATAGATGTTCATACCACCGGCATCACCAATGCCAGCTTGCTCAAGTGGCGAGGTATGCACCATAACCAGCGCCACCCTATTTCTCATGTGGATAAGTTTACGGGGGTATAAGAACTTAAGCGAGTTGAGATCTCATTAGCTACAGAGATCCAACGCTTGATATCGCCATCAGTGAACTTATCTGCTCGCACTAGATAGGTGTTTACTGCTAAGTCACCTTTGATTTGGAAGAAACCTAATAACCATCTGGCACCACTTCCTTCGCCAATTAATGTAAGCACCACCCGACCGGAAACCCCTTCGGCGTAGGTGAATTTTGGAGATTCGCTAAAGGTATATTTTGTAATTACACCTTGCGCGCCAACTGCGCCACCAGTGGTCTTGCACTTGGCAATCACTTTATCCAAATCTGTTAGCGCAGTAGCGGCGCTTGCGGCATCCTTATATTTAACGGTTTCGGTGGATAAAAATGAGTATGGGCTACCTTCTTTATATGCCGCTACCTGTCTGCGTAAAGTCCTAGCTTTCTCCGAAGGAAAATCCCCGCTACAAACATCTAAAGTCGCATCTAATAAAGTGGTGCCACGCGCAATTGGTAATAATTGATAATTCTGATCGAAATCTGCAATCTGAAAACCATATTTAGAGATGGCCAACTGTTCTTTATCTTCCAAAGATTGATCTACGATCGCCACCTTTCGTTGAACTTTACCGCTCTCTTTCCATTGCACGGTGACTTTTCCAAGACCTTGAACTACCAAGTTACTGCCAGATAACCGGACTATCTTTTTCACATTGCCAATCGAAATCTTCAGTGGCTCGCTACCTGCTTTGAATGTGCCAACCTCTCGACCGCTTACATAGGCAGTGCCACTTCCTTTCGAGACTTTGACCTCTAGATCTCCGCTTGCTGTAAAAGAAAGATTGCAACGACCGGTGCAAGTAACATCATTACCAGAAGTTTTGATCTTTCCAACTTTAGTTGCACTACTTGCCGGGATGTAACTGACGCCTAAAGAGAGTTCGCCTTCAACGCCATTGCCACGGCAATCAAAGACTTGAGCTTTACCGGTTGCTTCGCCTTTGAAATTCAACTCTGGCGCACGATTTACATTGCTACTGCGATCGGTGCGCGCAACGATGAAGCCATCGCTATTTGCAACTTGTATGCTACAAATTCCGCTACCGGCATCGCTTGCGCCAGTCCAAACCAATTTAGTTCCGGAGGTGCTGACATTACTTACTTGGAATTCATTCTTTACTACCGGTGCGCCACGATCAATCACCACATTTACGGTATTGGACCAACCACTGACATTGCCATAGATATCAATACCCCGAACTTTTAAGGCGTAAGTACCTTCTGGCAGATCTTTCACATGTAGCGATTTCTCTGGGTTTAATGGAGATAGATAGGTAGGAAACCAACTATTGGATTCGCTGCCAGCAGATTCGATGATCTTCTCGTTGGTGGATAACTGGTATTTATCAATGATGCTCTCGTTATCTTGATATCCCGCAGTTAGTAACTCACTCTCAGGTGATAACCAGAGATTGGGATTGGTTAAAACTGGCGTGGGCGGTGCCACCGTGTCATTCTTGCGATTTATTGAAATCGAAACGGTATCCAGATCTTTTAGCACTGCAGAAATTGAAACCGTGCCGCTGGCATCAAGAAAGGTCTTTCCAAAGGGCAGAGTTGGAGAACCACTTACCGTTGCGCTACTGCTATATCTAAAAGAATCTAGATTCACCAACCAAACATCACTTGCAACAGTCTGCTTCGGCGCTTCTACCGCATCTGATGGATTAGGTGAGATCACCGAAGAGGCCGGCGGTGGATCGGTGCGATAGACCGCTAACCCTGGCGTATAACCATCTTCGCCTTTTCGATACTCAATCCAATAAGTCGATTTTCCAACTCTGATAAAGATCGCCCGGATACCATTTGGTGAATTGGTGTACTTCAAATCAACTGTTTGTGATTTCCAGATTTGACTGACATCTTCATCTTTAATGATTCCGATTCGCCATTGGTGATAAGTACTTAGTGAACCTTTGACATCGACATTGCTCATGGCATCCACTGCGCCGCCATATTCAACTGCATTACACCTAGACCAATCACCATCAGAGCCATTATTTGGACAACGGATCAAGTTGGTATGGCCAATTCCTAAGGTATGGCCAAGTTCATGGGTGATCACAAATGGCGATGCATTGTTTCGAAGCGCTACCAATCCGCCAGGGGTCTTGGCATCACCGATTAACGCTTTGCCCTCCCAAATGCAGTTAGGCCTTGGCGCTGGCGTTAATAAAATCAAATACCTAGATGAGTAATCAGCGATCGGATTTCTGGTGTAGAAAGCGCGGCGCGCATCACGTAAGTAAGCGCTAGATTCGCTGCCATCGCAGATTAACGGCACCGCCATATTTATAGGCGTATTCACTACATTCCCGACTTGAAAGTTGATGCCCCCCGGCCAGTTCTGCGCCAAGTAATTCCATCTAGTAGTTACTTCGCTTTCAATCGCGCGCTTAACATCATTGACCGTTACTGTCGGCGCGCTTGCGCCTGGCCAAGTAATTGCAACTACATCGATGATCCGATTCTCTGCGCCT